>NZ_CAIPNF010000442.1 GCF_903866365.1 uncultured Thiocystis sp. | reverse complement strand
ATGCCGAATCCGATCATCAGGGTCACCATCGAGGTGCCCCCATAACTGATCAGCGGCAGCGGAACCCCCACCACCGGCAGCAGACCCGTCACCATGCCGGTGTTCACGAAGACATAGACAAAAAACAGCAGGATCAAGCCGCCCGCCAGCAGCCGGCCATAGTTATCGCGCGCGTGGGCCACAATCACGAGCCCGCGCAGGATGATGAAGAGGTAGAGCGCCAGCAGTGCCAGGATGCCGGCGAAACCGAATTCCTCGCCGATCACCGCGAAGATGAAATCGGTATGACGTTCGGGCAGAAATTCGAGATGGGACTGGGTGCCGTTGAGCCAGCCCTTACCGGAGATGCCGCCCGAGCCGATCGCGATCTGCGATTGAATGATGTGATAACCCGTGCCGAGCGGATCCGATTCGGGGTCGAGAAAGGTCAGCACGCGCGCGCGCTGATAATCGTGCATGAAGAGCCAGACGACCGGGGCAATGGCGGCCACCAGGCTCCCCAGCGCCAGGATCATCCACCAGCTCAATCCCGCGATGAAGAGCACCAGAACCCCGGAACTGGCGACCAGCAGCGAGGTTCCCAGATCCGGCTGTTTGGCGATCAGCAGCACGGGGATCAGGGTCAGGATGACCGCCAGCAGGATCCACCAGGGCTGCGGCGGGAGCGGGCGGGCGGATAGCAGCCAGGCGGCGGCCATGGGGACGGCGAGCTTCAGCAATTCCGAGGGCTGAAAGCGCACCACGCCAAGGTCGAGCCAGCGCTGGGCACCCTTGCCCACGTCGCCGAACAGGAGCACCGCGATCAGCATGGCGATCCCGAGCAGATAGAGCGCGAAGGACCAGCGGCGCAGGACGAGCGGCGGCACCTGGGCGATGGCGCACATCAGCACGAAGGCGATCCCCAGCCGCGCGAGTTGACGCTCGACGATGAGCGGGTTCTGATCCCCGGCGCTGTAGACGACCAGCAGGCCAAAACCGCACAGGGCCAGGAGCGCGACCAACAGCGGGGCATCGAGGTGGATCCGCTGCAACAGACCGAGCTTCGCGGTTTCCGCGTCCTGATCGAGTCGCGCGGAAATCGCCTTAGTCGCCATCGCCGCCACCATCGCCGTTTGCATCCGTGGGGAGCAGCGCGGATCCGCCCAGATAGACATCCATGACGCGGCGCGCGATCGGCGCCGCGTCCGAGCCGCCGTGACCGCCATTCTCGACCAGGACGGCCACGGCAATGCGCGGATCCTCCACCGGGGCGAAGGCGACGAAAAGCGCGTGATCGCGCATGCGCTCGGGGATCTTCGCGGCGTTGTAGGTCTGCTTCTGTCCGAGGGTGAAGACCTGGGAGGTGCCGGTCTTGCCAGCAATGCGGTACTCCGGGCTGCGGATCCGCTTGGCCGTGCCGCGCGGACTTTCCACGACTTGAGTCATGGCTTCGATCACGTTGTCCCAATAGCGCGCGTCGCCGACCTCCACGTGACGAATCACCCGCGGGAATTCGCTCTCCGTGTCGGCGCCTGGAAAGCGGCTGGCACGCGCCAGCCGCGGCTGGATGAAATGCCCCCGATTCGCCATGGTCGCCGTGGCCGCCGCCAATTGCAGCGGGGTCGCGAGAAAGGAACCCTGACCGATGCCGACGATCAGGGTTTCGCCCGGATACCAGGGCTGTTTGCGCACCCGTTGTTTCCATTCGCGCGAGGGCAGCAGTCCGGGGAGTTCGCCCGCGACATCGATTCCGGTGAGCGCCCCGAAACCGAATTGACTGAGGAATCCATGCAGCCGATCGATGCCCATCTGATTGGCCAGCGAATAAAAATAGACATCGCAGGATTCGACGATGGCCCGCTCCAGGTTCACCGTTCCGTGCCCGCCCTTGCGCCAGCAGCGGAAGCGGTGACTTTGGCCGGGCAGCGAAAAAGAACCGGAACAGTGGGTGGTTTTGCGGGCGGTGGTGAAGCCGGTGGCCAGTCCGCCCAGTGCGATGAAGGGTTTGACGGTCGATCCCGGCGGGTACTGACCGCGCGTGGCGCGATCGAACAGCGGTTTGTCGATCGAATGCAGCAGGGCATTGTAGTCCGTCTGACTGATCCCCTCAACGAACAGATTCGGGTTATAGCTCGGCTTGCTGACCATCGCCAGCACGCCGCCATCGCGCGGGTCGATGGCGACGACGGCGCCGCGCCGCTCGCCCAAGGCGTTGATCGCCTCCTGTTGCAGGGCCATGTCGAGATACAGCGACAGATCCTGGCCCGGCGTGGGAGGGGTACTCTCCAGCGTGCGCAGAATGCGTCCGCGGGCGTTGACCTCGACCTGTTGATAGCCAACCCGACCATGAAGCACCTCCTCGTGGGCCTTCTCCAGACCGCCCTTGCCGATGAAATGGGTGCCGGCGTAATTGCTGGTGTCGATCAAGGTCATTTCGCGCTCGTTGATCCGACCCACGTAGCCCAGCATATGCGCGGTGGATTCGTTGAGCGGATAGGTTCGGATCAGTTCGGCGCGGACATCGACGGCGGGAAAGCGATGACCGTCCACCGCGAAGCGCGCGACTTCCCGCGGAGTCAGATTAAGCCGGATCGGAACCCCCTGAAAGCGCATCCGCTGACGCTTGAGACGCTCGAAGCGGGCGCGGTCATTGGCATCGATCGGCACCAGCCGCGCGAGTTCGTCGATCGTCGCCGCCAGATCCGCGACTTTTTCGACGGTGATCTCCAGAGAAAAAGTCGGATGATTGTCGGCCAGCACCACGCCCCTGGCATCGTAGATCAGGCCGCGCGACGGGGGGACGGGCTGAACCTTTACCCGGTTGTCCTTGGAGAGGACCGAGAAGTGATCGTGACGATCCACTTGCAGGTACAGCAGGCGCAACGCGAGCAGACCCAGGCCGACGAGCACCAGCAGCCCCGCCACCAACGCGCGCGAGGTGACGAGCCGTTGTTCGCGCTGGCGGTCCTCGAGACTAGTCAGACGCATCCGTGCTGGCTCGGGAGCGGACGCATGCGCTCAGCTCTCCCCCATGCGCCGCTCGACCTGAATCAGCACGGCGGACAACCAAGGCCAGAGCAGCAGGCCGATCAGGGTTGGCGCCCAGTAATTCAGCGCCGGCATGGGTTGGCCGGTCGCCCCGAGGATCCAGAGGGTGAGCAGACGCTCGGCCAGCAGCAGCACCCACACGAAGAAGCTCTGCTGCCAGAGCGGGAAGAGACGGACCCGCGCGTGCAGCTTCACCGCCACATAAGCTACCAGGGACAGCCCCAGCGCCTGCTGACCCAGCAGCGAGGCGCTTAGCACATCCAGCGTCAGGCCGGTTCCGAAACCCCAGAACACGCCCACCCGCTCGGGCAGGGTCAAGCACCAGAAGATGAGGGTCAGGGTGACCCATTGCGGGCGGTAGTCCTCCAGTCCGGCGGGCATCGGCACAATGGTCAGGAACATGGCGAGCGCCAGGCTCAACCAGATCATCCACTGACCCCGTCGTTCCGTCGCGCCCATCAGGGACGCTCCGCGGGTGCGGGTGCGGGCGTGTCGGCGGCCAGCGCCGCCTGGCTCGGTTTCGCATCCATGGACCAGACCAGCAGCACCTCCCGGCTGCGGTCGAGCCGCGCGGTTGGTTCGGCGATCACGGTCGTGAAGGGGTTATCCGGATCCTGGCGCACCGTCTTGACCCGCGCGACCGGATAACCGGACGGAAACCGCTCGTCCATTCCGGAGGTCACCAGCAGGTCGCCCACGCGGATATCCGCGTTTTTCGGAATATAGAGCAATTCGAGTTCCTGGCTCGGTCCCTTCCCGGCGGCGATGGTGCGCAGACCATTGCGGTTGACCTCCACCGGCAGCGAGTGATTGGCGTCGGTGATCAGCAGCACGGTGGACGAAAAGGGATTGGCGCGGATGACCTGGCCCATCACGGCCTCGGCATCGAGGACCGGCTGACCGATAAAGACACCGGAATTCGTGCCCTTGTTGATCATGACCTGCTGGCTGTAAGGATCAAGATCCACGGCCAGAATTTCCGCGATCAGGACGCGCTCGCCGACCTCGAAGGACGAGCCAAGCAGATCGCGCAGACGCATATTTTCCGCCCGCAGCGATTCGAATTGTTGCAGGCGCCCTTTGAGAACCAGATTTTCATGTCGCAGGCTGTCGTTCGAGAGCCGTAGCTGCGCCTCGCCAACGAGCCGTTCCTGCGCCTCGCGCGCCAGTTGAGCCGGCAGATTGGCCGCGAATTGCAACGGATAGATCGCAACCTCGATCACTGAGCGCACCGTATCCAGATAATGATAGCGATGGTCGGCGACGATCAGCCCGATCGCCAGGAATTCCGCTAGGATCACCCGGAAGGTTGGCGAGGGCCCATGAACAAACAGTGGTTTGATGGTGGCGTTCCTCGGCAGGATCCCGGAAGGCATCGATCGCGTTGGGGTGGACGGATGGCCGGGCCGACGCAATGCGGTCTCGGCGGCCGGACGCATCGCGCGCGCAGCTATTCGGTCGCAAAGAGCCCGCTTTCCCGTGCATCGAGCATTTCCAATGCCTTGCCGCCGCCGCGCGCGACGCAGGTCAGCGGATCCTCGGCCAGCAGGACCGGCAGCCCGGTCTCTTCCTCGATCAGCCGATCGAAATCGCGCAGCAGCGAGCCGCCGCCCGTGAGCACGATGCCGCGCTCGGCGACGTCCGAACCCAACTCCGGCGGGGTCTGCTCCAGGGCCATCTTGACCGCATGGACGATCATCGACAACGGTTCCTGCAGCGCCTCCAGGATTTCGTTGCTGTTGAGCGTGAAACTGCGGGGCACCCCCTCGGCGAGACTGCGCCCGCGGACCTCGATCTCCAGCATCTCATTGCCGGGGAAGGCGGTGCCGATGGTGTGCTTGATCCGCTCCGCCGTCGCCTCGCCGATCTGGGTGCCATAGTTGCGGCGCACATAATTGATGATCGAATCGTCGAAGGTATCGCCGCCGACCCGGACCGACTCCGAATAGACGATGCCGTTGAGCGAGATCACCGCCACCTCGGAGGTGCCGCCGCCGATATCGATCACCATGCACCCGCGCGGCTCGTGCACCATCAATCCGGCGCCGATGGCCGCCGACATGGGCTCCTCGATGAGAAAAACCTCGCGCGCGCCCGCGCCGGCGGCGGATTCCTTGATGGCGCGCCGTTCCACCTGGGTCGAGCCGCAGGGGACGCAGATGAGCACCCGCGGACTGGGCTGGAACATCCGCGACTCATGCACTTTATGAATAAAATATTGCAGCATCTTTTCGGTGACCGTGAAGTCGGCGATGACGCCATCCTTCAGGGGTCGGATCGCGGTAATGCTCTGCGGGGTACGCCCGAGCATCTGCTTGGCCTCCTCGCCGATCGCGACCACCGACTTGCCGCCCCCCGTGCGCTCGTGACGAATGGCGACCACCGAGGGTTCATTGAGCACGATTCCCTGTCCGCGGGCGTAGATCAATGTGTTGGCGGTGCCAAGATCGATCGACAGATCGTTCGAGAACATCCCGCGAATGCTTCTGAAAAACATCAGGTAGTTACCTTGCAAGGGGTGAGGAGCGCCAACGTTTTTACGGGCATCCTCAACGATGAGTCGGTCAGGATTCCAAGAATCAAATCCAAAGGGTAATTGGGCGGCTAATCTAGCAATGCAGGCGAGGATCGGCAAGGTATTGGGAAGAGACCGTTCCCATGACGGACATCCCGGATCCGCCGCGGTGTCGCTGGTACCGGGATCCAGCGCCATCGCGGAAGGGCGTCGCGTCGAGAGTACCCCGGCGCGGCGAGTTCCACCACCTACGCCCCTATGCTATTTTGCGGGACTTTCAGCCAACGCTAGGATCGCCATGTCACTGGATCGTTCCGACCTCGAAAAAATCGCGCATCTGGCGCGACTCGCCATCGCGCCCGAACAGACCGAGCGCTACGCCGCCGATCTCTCCAACATCCTCGATCTGGTCGCCCGGATGGACGCCGTCGATACCGCCGGCGTCGAGCCCATGGCGCACCCGCTCCACATGACGCAGCGGCTGCGGCCGGACAACGCCACCGAGCCCGACCGGCGCGAATCGTTTCAGGCCATCGCCCCGCTGACCGAGGGCGGGCTCTATCTGGTGCCGAAGGTCATCGAATAATGCAAAACAAGACGATTGCCCAACTCGCCGCCGATCTGCGGCTGCGCACCTATTCCAGCGTCGAACTGACGCGGCATTATCTGGACCGGATCGAACGCTTCGACCCGCGTCTGAACAGCTTCGTCACGGTCGCGGCCGAGTCCGCGCTCGCCGCCGCCGAACGGGCCGACCGCGCGCTCAAAGCCGGCGATTCCGGTCCGCTCACCGGCATCCCCATCGCCCACAAGGACATCTTCTGCACCGCCGGGATCAAGACCAGTTGCGGCTCGCGGATGCTCGACAACTTCATCGCGCCCTACGACGCCACCGTGGTCGAGAAACTCGCCGCCGCTGGCGCGGTGATGCTCGGCAAGACCAACATGGACGAATTCGCCATGGGGTCGAGCAACGAGACCAGCTATTACGGTCCGGTCCGCAATCCCTGGGACGAAAGCCGGGTGCCGGGCGGTTCCTCGGGCGGCTCGGCGGCGGCGGTCGCCGCCCATCTGTGCGCCGCGGCTACCGGCACCGACACCGGCGGGTCCATCCGCCAGCCCGCCGCGCTGTGCGGCATCACCGGCATCAAGCCCACCTACGGACGCTGCTCGCGCTGGGGCATGATCGCCTTCGCCTCCTCGCTCGATCAGGCCGGCGTCATGGCCCGCTCCGCCGCCGACGCCGCTTTCATCCTCGACGAGATGGCCGGCTTCGATCCGCGCGATTCGACTAGCGCCGATGTCCCGGTGCCGGACTATGTCGACGCGCTCGACAACGACCTCAAAGGACTGCGCATCGGTCTGCCCAAGGAATACTTCGGGGCCGGGCTCGACAGCCGCATCGCCGCCTCCATCCAGGATGCCATCCAGGAGTACGAACGTCTGGGCGCGGAGATTCGCGAGATCAGCCTGCCCAACAGCCCGCTGTCGGTGCCGGTTTACTACGTGGTCGCCCCCGCCGAGTGCTCGTCCAATCTCGCCCGTTTCGATGGGGTTCGGTATGGCCATCGCTGCGAGAACCCGCGGGATCTGGAGGATCTCTACAAACGCAGCCGCGCCGAGGGCTTCGGGGCCGAGGTCCAGCGGCGCATCATGATCGGCGCCTATGTGCTGTCCGCCGGCTATTATGATGCCTATTATCTCAAGGCGCAGAAGATCCGTCACCTGATCGCCGACGATTTCAAACGCGCCTTCGCGCAGGTCGACGTCATCATGGGCCCCACCAGCCCCACCACCGCCTTTCCCATCGGCGCCAAGATGGACGATCCGGTCGCCATGTACCTAAACGACATCTATACGATTGCGACCAATCTGGCCGGATTGCCGGGGATGTCGATTCCCGTGGAACCCGTCGATGGACTGCCGGTCGGGTTACAGATCGTCGGTAATTATTTCGAGGAGGCTCGGTTGCTTAATGTCGCGCATCGCTTCCAGCATGTGACGCATTGGCACCAGGCGGCTCCCAAAGGATTCGAGTAAGTATCGAGCCATGTCCATTGCCGACGGGAAAGCCTGATGTCTCATCATTGGCGCAGGCTGGCAGCGATGCACTGGCGTCTCGGTCTGTTGGTTTTGCTCGCGACCGGCGCCTTGATTCTGTCGCCCCCGCCGGCGCGTGCGCGCGAGGCCGTGACCCTGCAACTGAAGTGGACCCATTGCTTTCAGTTTGCCGGTTATTACGCCGCTCAGGAACAGGGGTATTACCGCGAAGCCGGGCTCGATGTGCGGTTCGAGGAAGGTCTGCCAGGGGTCGATGTGGTCGGACGGGTGGTGTCGGGCCAAGCGAACTATGGGGTTGGCACCAGTAGCCTACTGCTTGCCCGCGCCGCCGGGAAACCCGTGGTGGCGCTCGCGGTGATTTTGCAGCATTCGCCGCTCGTGCTGATCGCTCGCCAACGGCAGGCGGCGCAAAGCATTCACGATCTCGTCGGCAAGCGCGTGATGATCGAGCCCGACGCCGATGAAATCCTGGCCTATCTCAAGCGCGAGGGCATTCCTCCCGAGCGTTTGATTCAGCTCGATCACAGCTTTGAGATCCAGGATCTGATCGACGGTCGGATCGACGCCCTGACCGCCTATCTGTCGAACGAGCCCGAGCTGCTCGACCGTCTGCACGTCCCCTATCAAATGTATACGCCACGCTCGGTCGGGATCGATTTCTACGCCGACAATCTGTTCACCTCGGAGCGGGAACTCCAGGCCCATCCCGAGCGGGTCCGCGCGTTTCGCGCGGCGAGTCTGCGGGGCTGGGAGTATGCGCTGGCGCACCCCGAGGACATCATCGAGCTGATTCTGACGAAATACGCCGGGCGCGACACGCGCGAGCACTACGCCTTCGAGGCCGCGCAGCTGCGTCCGCTGATTCGCGCGGACCTGATCGAGATCGGTTACATGCACCCAGGGCGTTGGGCGCACATGGCCGAGACCTACGCCGAGATCGGCTTGTTACCCGCCACGGTATCTCTCACGGGGTTTCTTTATGACCCCCACCCCGAGGCGGATCTCACCGGGCTCTACCTGATTCTTGCAACGGCCCTGGGGTTCGCGGGTGTCGTTGGTGGCGTGACGGTCTCTATTGGCCGCGTCAACCGGCGGTTGCGACACAGCCTGAGCGACCTCCAACAGGCCAACGGTCGGCTGGCGGTGTTATCGACGGCCATCGAACAAAGCCCAGCCTCTGTCGTGATTACCGGACCGAACACCGTCATCCAGTATGTCAATCCGGCATTCGTGAAGATCACCGGCTATTCGGTCGCCGAAGCGATCGGCCAAACCCCCAGGATGCTGAAATCGGGGTTAACCGAGCCGGCGACGTTTCGGGAGATGTGGAGCCATCTGCAAGGCGGCGAGCCGTGGAGCGGCGAACTGATCAATCGTCGCAAATCGGGAGAGGTCTACTGGGAAGAAGCCCATGTCGCCCCGATCAAAGACCGCACGGGTCAAACCACCCACTACGTCGCGGTGAAGCTCGACATTACCGAGCGCAAACATGCCCACCAGCAATTGGATTATCTGGCGCACCACGATGCGCTGACCCATCTGCCCAACCGTCTCCTGTTCTTTGAACGCGTCGCGCAAACGCTGACGCTGGCCAAGCGGAACCGGACCAAGTTCGCCCTGCTGTTGATCGACCTCGACCAATTCAAGCCGATCAATGACACCCACGGCCATGCCGTTGGAGATCTGGTCTTGCTGGAAACCGCCAAGCGCCTGTCCGGTAGTGTGCGGGAATCGGATACGGTCGGTCGGATCGGCGGGGATGAGTTCGTGGTGTTGTTGCCCCATATCGGCAGCGCGGATCATGCGACCATCGTCGCCAACAAGATTCGCCAGGCGCTGAAGCAGCCGTTGACCGTCGCCGAGACCACACTCTTCATTTCATCGAGTATTGGCATCGCGGTCTATCCGGAACACGGCCAGGACCAACTCGCATTGACCACGCATGCCGACGGCGCCATGTACGCCGCCAAGGCGAGCGGTCGAGACAACGTCAAGGTTTTTACTGCGGACCTGCCGAGCGCCGTGCCTCTATGACCGCGTTGTGCGACTCCCGGCATTTTGTCTGCCTGATCGCTGGTCGCTCCGCGCGCGGCGCTCCCGCCAACCGCGAGTCGCGAGGACGGGTAACGGATGCCCGAAGATTCCCCGTCCCGCGTTTGGCAACCCAGCATTGCCCCTGCTCAACCGTCCGTCGGCAGAATCCTCAACAGAACCCCATTGTCCTGATCGGTGAGTACATAGAGATAGCCGTCCGGCCCCTGGCGGACATCGCGCACCCGGCTGCCGATGGTCAGCTTCTCCTCGCCGATCACTTGTTCCCCATCGAGATCGATGCGGCGGATCTGGCCAAACTTGAGCGAGCCGCTGAAGAGATCGCCCTTCCAGCGCGGGTAACGGTCGCCGGTATAAAAGGCCAGGCCGCTCGGCGCCTTGGAGGGCGTCCAGGCGATCTTCGGTTCCGGGATGCCGGGGCGGCTGGCTTCGTCCGAAATGCTCGGACCCCAGTATTCCTTGCTGTAGGTGACCGCGGGCCAGCCGTAGTTCTGGCCCGGCTCGATCAGGTTCAGTTCGTCGCCGCCGCGCGATCCGTGCTCGTTCGCCCAGACCCGTCCGCTGGCTGGGTCCAGGGCCATGCCCTGGATATTGCGGTGACCGAAGGTATGGATTTCGGGACGCGCGCCGGGGCGTCCGATGAAAGGGTTGTCCGGATGCGGTTGGCCATCGGCCGTGAGACGCAGGATCTTGCCGAAATGCGTGCCGAGCCGTTGGGCTTGATTGCGGATGTTCTCGCCCGCGAAGGCGATGGGCGGGTTGCCGCCGTCGCCGATGCTGAGCAGGAGGCTGCGATCCGCCAGCCAGAGGATGCGCGATCCGAAATGCTGACCATCGTTCTTGGTCTCCGCGTTCTTGAAGATGACGTCCAGGTCATTGAGCCGCGTGCCATCGAAACGCGCCCGCGCGAGGGTCGTGCGGTTGGCGTCCTTGGTGCCCGCGGCATAGGTCAGATAGATCAGCCGGTTGTTGGCAAAATCCGGATGGAGAGAGACATCCAGCAGTCCGCCTTGCCCATGGGCCAGCACCTCTGGCGTTCCTGCGATCGGGGTTGGGTCGAGCGCGCCAGCGCGGATGATCCGCAACCGGCCGGGCCGCTCGGTGACCAACGCGGAGCCGTCCGGCAGCCAGGCGATGGACCAGGGATGTTCCAGGCCGGTCACGACCACCTCGGCGCGCCAGCCGTCGGCCTCCGGCACATCGCCGCTGTGTCTCGCGCCAGTTGCCCCAGGATCTGGAGAGGGCGCGCAGTTGACGAGCGGGAGCCAGGATAGGAGCGCAAGAAGGAGAGGGGCAGTCAGTTTCATGGATCGACTCCTCGTGTCGCGTCATGATCCGGGACGATCAAACCACCGTGTCGCCAGCGGGCAACTCGGAAGGCGCCTCGCCCCGTGCCTTGAGTTCGTCGAAGGGATCTGGTTCGCGTCGGACATGACCCGCATCCCTGAGCTTGGTCAGATACTCGAACCACAATGGCTGCCAGGCGCGGCCAAGCTTGTAGAGATACTGCCAGTCATAGAGTCCGGAGTGGTGCCCGTCGTCGAAAAAGATCTTCACCGCGTAGTGGCCGATCGGTTGGAGGTCCGTGATTTTCACCCGCTCCTTGCCGACCTGGAGCTTGGCGGTCGCGGGCGAATGGCCGCGAACCTCTGCCGAGGGCGAATAGACCCGCAGGTATTCGCAGGGCAGACGGAAACGCGCGCCGTCGTCGAAGGCAAGCTCCAGCACCCCGGATTGCTGGTGCAGATTGATTTCGGTGGGGAGTGGATGTTGTTCCATGAGCGGGTTTTATCGCAAACCGTGAGTGATGGACTCTAATTGGGGATCGACTGGGGAACCGCAACGCTGGGAGCGCCCTGGGAGCGCCGACTGGCCGTGAAACCCCATCGTTCGCCGCTCCAACGCTTGACCAAAACGCCCTCGCGACATGGGGGCATTTTGCGTTACGCGGTTCCGAGGAGTCGATGCGGGGAAGGCATTGCCTTGTCTCTACACCGTCGCCGACAACGCCATCCGCACGACCTGATCAGGCGGCCTCAGCCGGGTAGACCGCTCAATCCGCCGCGCCTATCTCCCGCGCCCGCTCAACCCGCCGGGCGAGTTCGTCCGCTCCAATCGCCGGACCGGCCAACTCCGGCCAGCCGCAACTGTGGCGCGCGATCAGATCGGCCAGCATTTCCAGATGATCGGGGTTGTCGTTCAGACAGGGGATGTAGCTGTAGTCCTGGCCGCCCGCGTCGAGAAAGAGATGACGATTCTCTTCGTCGATCTCCTCGATGGTCTCCAGACAATCGGCCGAAAAACCCGGCGAGAGTACCTGTACCGATTTGACGCCCGCCGCGCCCCAGTCCTTCAAGGTGGCATCCGTATAGGGCTTGAGCCACTCCTGTTTCCCCAGGCGCGATTGAAAGGAGAGGAACCAACGCTCGCGCGCCAGCTCCAGCCGCTCGGCGACCAGTCGGGCGGTCTTCTGACACTGACAGTGATAGGGGTCGCCCTGCTCGAAATACTCTTGCGGGATGCCGTGGAACGAAAACAGCAGTCGCTCCGGCTCGCCATGTTTAGCCCAATGGGCGCGGATGCTCCCCGCCAGGGCGTCGAGGTAGCCGGGTTCGTCGTGATACTGGTTGATGAAACGCAGTTCGGGGAGCCAGCGCCAGCGGGTGAGTTCATGCGCGACGGCATCGAAGGCCGAGGCGGTGGTGGAGCCGGAATACTGCGGATAGAGCGGGAAGACCAGCACGCGGCGGGCGTTGGCCTGACGCAGTTCAGCCAGCGCCGAGGGAATGGACGGGTTGCCATAGCGCATCCCCAAGGCGACCTTGACCAGTCCCTGGAAACGCGCGCTCAACAGATCTTGCAGACCCGTCGCCTGACGCCGTGCGATGGCCAGCAGGGGCGAACCGTCGGCGGTCCAGACGGAGCGATACGCCTTCGCGGAACGCGCCGGACGGGTGCGCAGAATGACGCCATGCAGGATCAGCCACCAGGGCAGCCGCGCCATCTCCACCACGCGAGGATCCCAGAGAAATTCAGCCAGATAGCGGCGCACATCCGACACGCCGGGCGTGTCCGGGGTGCCGAGATTGGTCAGGAGAATCCCCAGGCATTCCGGGGTGTCGTGGCGGTAATCGGGGGTGTTGACGAAGGTCATCCAGTGGTCTCGGATTCGGCCTGTGCGGACAGGTAGCGGTAGAGCGCCCGGAAGCGCACCGGGTCCGGGGTGCCGAACAGCGGGTCTTCCGCGGTCGGCGACTGCGCGGCGAGCGCCGCCCAATCCCCGTCGTCGAGCGCTTGCAGGGCGAGCGGATAGGCGTCGTTATCCTCCATCAACATGTGCGTGCGCAGGCTGGCGACCAGCTCGCGGCCATCCGCCTCGACATCCTCGCGCAGCAGGACTTCCTCGTTGAGGATGCCGTTGAGCGACTGGCGAAAACGCTTGCAGACCTGGCTCAAACTCGGATGCTGGCGCAGCAGCAGCTCGAACGGTTCGGGCGGCGCCACGCCCTTGTCGAGGACACGCTGAAAGACCAGATCCTCGGTCGGGTGATGGACGATGTCGGCATAGCTGTCGAGATATTCGAGCATCTCGTTCATCAGGTCGTAATCGGGCTCGGCGCCTTCATGGAAGCGGTCGAGCAGGTGATCGAGCAGATCGAGCAGTTGTGTCTGCCGGGCGTGGTCTTGCAGGAGTCGTTGCATCAACGAATGCATGGGCCTTTTCCTCCGAAGGGCAAGTGCCAATGGGCGAATATGCCATCATCGCGACCGTTTCCAAGCGGCGATCCAGCGCCAGACCCCCTTCCCGCAGGCTCTGACCGGTGGCAACGTAACGCAGCGCATGGATGTTCCGCAACAGCCAATCCATGCGCCAGCGCGCCTCCTCGCGACCGCAGGGATTAGAGTTCGCGATGATGGCGCTGGGGTACATGATCGCATGCGCGCCCACCCGATCGAACAATTTGTAGACAGCCTTGCCGAAACGGCCGTATCCGCAGATGATCCAGTGTCCCGTGTTCGGTCCCCGACAGCCAGTTGAGTTGGAGCGTCAGGCAGTACGCCTGCTCTGGATTCATGGGGCGGACTCCGGGGCGATGGGGCAAGGATGAACGGTGCGATTGTTGCGGGTTCCGGGCAAAAGGTAATCGGTCCGCGCGATCGCACCGGCAAGCCCGGTTCGGGTTATGCTCTCCACTTTCGTCAATGGCGCCCGACCGCCCATCGTCCCCCAACTGAGCCATGCCGCAGCCCGCCGACCTGATTCGTCTGTCCGAACTTCCTCATGACACCCCGGCGCGTCTGGCCGAGATCCGTGGCGGGCGTCATCTGACCCGTCGCCTGATGGCGCTGGGGCTGCGGCAGGGCAGCCTGCTCCGTGTGGTGCAGCATCGCAGCCAGGGTCTGGTGCTGGCGAGCGGCGAGGCGCGGATTGCCGTGGGCACCGGGATCGCCGATAAGCTCTGGGTGGTTCTCGGCGCCGCGTCAACGCGGGACGAACCGGTCCGGTTGCCCGCCCCTCTCGATGACGCGGCGATGGGTGCCGTGGATATGAACAGTGTAGACGTGAAACCAGGGCAGTGACCAAGCGATGACCGTACTTTCCAAGCGCCCCGATGCCGTGGCGACCCCGCGCCCGCTCACCGTGGCGCTGGGCGGCAATCCCAACTGCGGCAAGTCGGCGCTCTTCAATGCGCTCACCGGCATCCGCCAGACCACGGGCAACTGGCCGGGCGTGACGGTGGAGCGCAAGGAAGGCGCGCTGGAACTGGACGGCCGACGGGTGCGGGTGATCGACCTGCCGGGCATCTATTCGCTGGACGCCAACTCGCTCGACGAGATGGTCACGCGGGATTATCTGCTCAGTCGCGAGGCGGACCTTATCGTCAATGTGCTGGACGCCAGCAATCTGGAACGCAATTTTTATCTCACCGTGCAACTGCTGGAGATGGGCGTGCCGATCGTGGTGGCGCTCAACATGATGGACGTGGCCCGCAAACGCGGCACGCAGATCGACGCCGGCCAATTGTCCGCCGCGCTCGGGTGTCCGGTGGTGCCGGTGGTGGCGGTCACCAAAGAGGGTCTGACCGAATTGCAGGCGCGTCTGCTGGCGGTGGCCGAGGGGCGCGAGCCGGCGGGTCTGGCGCTGGCGCACGGCGACTGCGTCGAGGAGGCGATCGCCGATCTGCTGCCCTTGCTGACCGACGTCTCCGACCGGGCCAATGCGCGCTGGCTGGCCCTGAAGCTGCTGGAGTCCGATCCGATCGCCGAGCAATCGGTCGGGGTCGCGGCGCTGGCGCGCGCGGCCGAGTGCCGCCATCAGATCGCCGAACGTACCGGCGAGGACGCGGATCTGCATATCGCCGATACCCGGTTCGGTCATGCCCACATGCTGTGCCAGCGGGTGGCGCGTCAGAGCCGTCGGGTCGGGCGCACGCTTTCCGACCGCATCGATCATGTGGTCTTGAGCCGAAGTTTTGGCATCCCGCTGTTTCTGCTGATGATCTATCTCATGTTCATGTTCACCATGAACATCGGCGGGGCCTTCATCGACGTCTTCGATCTCGCCGGTCAGGCGCTGTTCGTGGATGGCGTCGGCACCCTGCTCGGGGATCTCGGCGCGCCGGACTGGCTGATCCTGGTGCTGGCCGATGGCATCGGCGGCGGTCTTCAGGTCGTGGGCACCTTCGTCCCGATCATCGCGAGTCTCTATATCGTCCTCTCGATTCTGGAGGACAGCGGCTACATGGCGCGCGCGGCCTTTGTGATGGACCGCTTCATGCGTTCCATCGGACTTCCGGGCAAGGCGTTCGTGCCCCTGATCGTCGGCTTCGGCTGCAATGTCCCGGCGGTGATGGCGACCCGCACGCTGGAGAACGAGCGCGAACGCAAGCTGACCATCCTGATGAACCCCTTCATGTCCTGCGGCGCGCGCCTTCCGGTCTACGCGCTCTTCGCCGCGGCCTTCTTCCCGCATTCGGGTCAGAACCTGGTGTTCGTGCTCTATCTGACCGGCATCGCCGTGGCCCTGCTTTCCGGTCTGGCCATGAAACACACCCTTTTGAAGGGCGAGAGCGCGGGCCTGCTGATGGAGCTGCCGCCCTATCATCTGCCCACGGTCAAGGGCGTGCTGCTGCGCACCTGGGATCGGGTGAAACTCTTTCTGCGCGAGGCCGGCAAGGTGATCGTGCTGATGGTGCTGGTGCTCAACGTGCTCGCCACCGTCGGCAGCGACCTGAGCCTGGGCAACCAGGACAGCGACCGCTCCATCCTGGCCGCGGCGAGCCGTGCCGCCACCCCGCTGTTCGCGCCCATGGGCATCCGCGAGGACAACTGGCCGGCGGTACTGGGCGTCTTCTCCGGCGTGCTGGCCAAGGAGGTCATCGTCGGCACGCTGGATTCGCTCTATGGCCGACTGGCCGCCGAGGATGCGACCGCGCGACGGCTTCCTGGACAGGCGCCGCCGGAACCCGAACCCTTCGCTCTCTGGCGCGATCTGGGACGGGCGACTGCCTCGGTGGGCGAGAATCTGGGCGCGCTCGGAGCGCGCCTGCTCGATCCGCTCGGGCTCGATGTCGGGGATCTGAGCGATGCCGAAACCGCCGCCGCGCAACAGGGGGTGCAGAGCGGCACCTTCGGCGCCATGGCCGCGCGCTTCGACGGTCAGGCGGGCGCCTTCGCCTATCTGCTGTTCGTGCTGCTCTATTTCCCCTGTGTTGCGACCATCGGGGCCATCGTGCGCGAGGCGGGCACGGCCTGGGCGGTCTTCGTCGGTTTCTGGACCACGGGGATCGCCTTTCTGACCGCGACCATCTTCTATCAGACAGCGATCTTCGAGCGGGCGCCGCTGGTGTCGAGTCTCTGGATCGGCGGCGGGCTGGCGCTGTTCGCGGGCGTGCTGGTCGCGCTGCGTCTCTGGGCGCGGGAAGCGCCTGCGCCCGCTCGGTGAAACGGCGTTGCTTACCCCTGCGTCACGCGAAGCGTTGTTGTCTCGGGCCGACCACAACGTGGTGTTCCCCGACACCCCCAAGCACGCTTCCTGGATGAACCCGATCGGAGTCTGGTTCGGCATATTGATCAAAAAGGGGATCAAACGTGGGCAGAACGACGAGGAGTTGAGACATCTACAGAACAAGGTCAATGCCTTCAGTGTCCGCCCAAGCTGCCGCCGTCTCGCGTGATGGGAGCTAACCACCACGATGTTCAAGATACAAGGGTCCGCTGCGCGGACCATTGGCCGATCGGTGCTGGCCGGAACGACGATCAAGGCCGCCGCTGGTGTCGATCAGGACGTCGATCTGGTCGGCACGGATGCGCGCGGCGGCTTCGGTGTCACTCAGGCCCGCCAGAGGGGTCCAGCCATCGGCCAGTTCTTGAAAGGCCGCCACTTGGGGTCCTAACCGCGCCTTGATCGGATAGATCCACAGGGTCGCTCGTGTGCGGTCCAGGGCGCGTAGCCAGGGCAGCAGAAAGTAGGCGACCGCATGCTGGCCCAGCTCCGCCGACAGCAGACCAATGCGCAAAGGGCGACCGAGGCGGGGAGGCGGCGAGAACCGCCGCTGATGGGCCGTGTGCCGCTCCGTGTCGTTCAGGATCGCCAACTCCCAGCCCCGCGCCTCCGCGCGCAGTGACGCTTGGGTGCATGATCCGGTATAGGCCAAGGCGAACAGGAGATTGCTGCAGACTCCTTGGTTGTCGGGTTGAATCTCCAGCGCCCCCCGGAAACAGGCTAGCGCCTCGGGCAACTGGTTCAGATCCTTGAGTATGTTGCCAAGATTGTTGTGAATCCCAGACGTATCTGGCTTGAATTCCAATGCCCTGCGATGGCTGATTTCCGCCTCGCTGAGCCGCCCGAGATTCATGAGAACGTTACCCAGGTTGGTGTGCGCGTTGGCATACTCTGGCTTAAGGGCCAGTGCCTGGCGGTAGCTGGCTTCGGCCTCGGTTAGCCGCCCCAGATCTTGAAGGACGATACCCAGGTTGCAATGTGCTTCGGCAAAATCCGGCTTGCGTTCCAGCGCCTGACGATAGCTGGCTTCCGCGTCTGGCAACCGCCCACAATCCTTGAGGACGCCCCTCACGTTGTTATGGATCTCGGGATCGTGCGGATTCGAGGTGAGAGCCGTTTGCAGCGCCGTCAGCGCGGCTTCGCCCTGTTGGAGTTTCGCCAGGACAATGCCGTAGGCCTTCCAGGCAAAAGTATCGTGCGGATAACGCTGGGTGAGTTGACGCGCTGCGGCGGCGACCTCAACAAGTCGCCCGGTTTGAATCATCGTGATCAGTGCCGCTTGCTCCGCCGGCGAGGTTGTGCGCTGGATCAGCCTAGGAGGCTGTCCGACTTGTCGGCCCAGCCTTCGGGTACAATAGGGCTGGGTTCGCATCGACGAGAGTAAGCAGCATGGCGGTGAACTTCGTAACGATGGATCGGGAGACGCCGGACCTGTTCCCGGCGACGGTGCAGGAGTACCTGCCCGAAGATCATCTGGCGCGGTTCGTGGTGGAGATCGTCGATCGGCTCGATCTGAGTCAACTGGTGGCGGCGTACGCTGGCACCGGCTCGCGGCCCTACCACCCGGCGAT
>NZ_CAIPNF010000441.1 GCF_903866365.1 uncultured Thiocystis sp. | reverse complement strand
CGCTGTTATGGCATCACGAACCGGGATCATCTCTTTCAAAGGGTGTACCTCGACTAGAACGGTTACGCACGATTCGCCTAGCGGTTTCATATTAATCAATGACTTGCAATGCTGGTGCCCAGCCTAATTTTGAGGGCAGCGTGTCCGGCAAAAAAGATCATAAATCTTTGTTTTGAATGAATTTGATTTTGCACTTTAAATCCGGGAGAGCCCCAAGACAAGTGACATAGTCGCCGTTGGTCTTGGCGTCTCCCTCGAAATCAACGGTGAAATACCGCATCGGAAGCTTCCAGGCGATGCTCACAAATCCGGAACAATCGTTTCCCAGTTCCGTTATTCCACCAGAAGTGGTTGCAACCCCGTCGAGAAATTCCGTTTTATTCTCGGGTGGGTAATCGTTGCTCTCCTCGAATCCCGAACTGTACGCCTCGCCCGAATAATAGACGCCCTTTTTGAAAGTAAAGTATGTCGTATCATATCCAAAATTCTGTATTGTTTTATTCGGGGTCCATTTGAAATCGATCATGGACGCGGCTTCATTAAGGATCTGCGATCTTTTGATTTCCCCCCATTCATCGCCCTCCCATGTCAGCGCAACCACCGTATAAATAACACAAGCGACAAAGACGATCGTGGATTCTATCGGAAACTTGTTTTTATAAATCTTCATGTCGATAAACCTTCGTGCGCGTATTGGTGCCTGGAGAAATGCTCAAAATTTAATGCACGAAGCATAAGCGATCCCAGTAAAATTTTTTATCCGTATCATTACTCAGGTAGGGTGTAAATCGATGCGGAGGCTAGCGCCATCCAACGAGAGCATGACGTTAAGAAATGACAAGCACAGACCATCGCGATCCCTGATCGCCGCGTTTGCGACCTAAGGAATCCTTGCCCTTTAGGGCAGGGGCGAGTCGCTGCAATTCGACGGTCTGGGTGTCACCCTGGACCAGCGGCAGAAAGCTAAAGATGATCGCGTACCAGACGGACATAGGCGGAATCGCGCCGCGTGCCATAGTCGACGGCACCGTGACCGAAGTCCAGGGTCCAGGCGCTGCCCGGATAATAGTTGGATGGCGTTGAGGACCAGAAACGGTCCGGCGGGGTATTCGGAAAATTGACGGCGTCGATATCAAGACCGTAGCAGCGACGCTGAAGCAGGGACGATAGCTCAGTTTGATCCGGCAGGCGCCAATCAGAGTAACCCGCAAAGACAGCGTCGCGACCTTGCCGAACGGCCCACTTCCATTTAAACCGCAAAGCATCGCCAACGACGCAACCGACCCCGCTCAACCCCTCGGCACACTGCTTCCACATCAGGCCAGTCGTACGGTCGATCACCGTGCCATCCCGATTGGCGACGAAACGGCTATCCGGCCGCACGACCGGGAGATCATCGAGACAGGTCTGAGCGAGACCGCTCGGAACAACCGCCGACATGCCAATAAGCAACGGCAATGCCAGGAGCAAGCGGGCCTGTTTAAACCGCGTCCAGCATGACATGGGTTGTTTCGTGCGATCCCCGGCTTCGCGGTCACCAGCACCGAGCGGTGAAACGCGGTTGAAAGATGGAATGGCTACTTCTTCCCGGACGTCGCTTCCGGCGCCGCCGCAGTCGAACCGGATATGCCGGCGACGTTCGTTAGCATTTTCTGGAACAGATCCCAGGAAGCCATAGTCCCCGCCATATAGGGCTGGAATAACTTGATGGGATCATAGCCCTCGGCCCCGGACATCATGCGTTCGCGGATATCGTCCATCATCTGGCGCTGGAACGCCTCCACATCCGGCAAGCCAAACAATTTACGAACCTCGTCCGGGGTAATATCGAAATCGACGGTCACCTTCATAACTCTCTCCTGAGGGGCACGGCAACAGGCCGCGACTGTGTTCAACGACTCTTTATCGACTCTTGGGTCGTGCCTTAATGACGGCTGGCGCGTGCAACCGGTTCGGCTGGCGTCGGCTCCTCGATCGTCATGGCGCGACGGACTCGCCGGCCAATCAGGGTACAAGCCCGCTCGAAGGCGCGCGATGCCTCGCGCGCGGTCCAGTCCCACTCGGAGGGGTGCGAGGTGGACGGGCATTGCCAGTGACCCGTGGTCAGCAGCGATCCGATTCGAACCTCCAGGGTCCAGTCATGCCAGAGGGTTTCAGGTTGATCCTCTTCGACGAATTCCTGCTCGGCAAGACGAATATAGTTTCCGGCGTGATCGTCCATGGCGACCAGATTGGATAACAGCAGGGTATCGTCGATACAACTGGTCCAACCCGTATGGACCGCAGTGGCCGTGCCCATGAGCGAATGGATGAGCAAGGCCGGAGTGATGGTCAGCGACAGGGGCGTGTCCCAATCCGGTTCCGTGGCGTCGTCGGTTTCTGGTGTCATAATCGCTCTCGAACCCAGGCCGCTGGGCCGCCTTAATCATACATTTCACATGGTCTAAGTCTACGACCGGCAACCCGGACGCGGCAATCCCACGCGCGGAGCCCGGCCAGGATGGTTCTCGTCACGTCAACCTGGAGTTATCAGCATGTCAGTGATCCTCGATCTCGCCATCTTCCCCACCGATCAAGGAATCAGCGTCAGCGGTTTTGTTGCCCCCGTGATCGCCATGATCCGCGATAGCGGCCACCCCTATCGGCTCTCGCCCATGGGCACGGCAGTCGAAACCGCCACCTTGCCCGAAGCGCTCGAACTGATCGCCCGCGCGCAGTCGCTGCTCGACGAACGCGGCTGCGCGCGCGTCTACGCAGTCGCCAAGTTCGATATCCGTCAGGGGCCATTGGGGCGTCTGACCGACAAGATCGACTCGGTTCGGGCGCGCATCGGCGAACTCTAATGGCACGATCAAGTTCTCCTCCTGGCACGATCCCGGTATGGTGTCGATATTGCCACGTAATGGAAATCCAATCATGAAGGTCGCAATCTTTTCGGATGTGCAGGCCAACCTTCCCGCCATGGAGACGGCGGTGGAACGGATCCTCGCCTGGAATCCGGACCTGGTGGTGATGGCCGGCGACCTGGTCAACCGCGGCCCCACCAGTCTGGGCTGCCTGGAGTTGTTCGACCAGCTGCGCCGGGAGCGCGGCTGGCTCCCGGTCCAGGGCAATCACGAGACCTGGATCCTGCGTTGCGCCCGCGAGGCGCCCAGAACCGAGCTGGAGGAACAGATGCGGCGCTTCGCCGACTGGACCTATCGCCAGCTTCGTCCGAGGATCGCGGCGATGCAAGATTGGCCGGATCATCTGTGTTTTCATGGCGGGCGTGACGACACCTGGGTCCATGTCACCCATGGCACCATGGCCAGCAACCGTCAGGGCATCTCGGTCAATGTTCCGGACGAGGATCTGCGGGGCGCCCTGCCCCCGGATATCGCGCTGTTCGTCACCGCCCACACGCACCGCCCGCTCGAGCGCGTGCTCGACGGCACGCCCATCCTGAACGTCGGTTCGGTCGGCTCACCCTTCGATGGCGATCCGCGCGGCAGCTATGCCCTGCTGGAACTGCGCGCCGGCCGCTGGCACTGGGAGATCGTCCGCTTCGAGTATGATCGCGCGCGGGCCGAACGGGACTTCCGGGAGTCCGGATTCATCGACGAAGGTGGACCGCTGGCGCGCATCCTGTTCGAGGAATGGCTCCGGGCCACCCTCCTGATGCCGCGCTGGCGCCGGGACTACGAACCGGCCGTGCTGGCCGGCGAACGCCCGCTGGAACCCGCCGTCGCGGAATTCCTCGCGCTACTGGACTGACCGACCACTGACTACTGACCACTCGAATGACCGACTCCGATTCACTCTCGCGTTTTCTGTTCGAGCACACCGGCATTCGCGGCAACCTGGTGCATCTGGACGCCAGTTGGCGCGCGGTGCTGGCGACCCACGCCTACCCGGACAGCGTGCGCGGTCCGCTTGGCGAGTCGCTGGCCGCGGTCGCGCTGCTCGCCGCCACCATCAAGTTCGACGGATCGCTCATCCTGCAAGCCCAGGGCGCCGGACCCCTGTGTACCCTGGTTGCCCAAGCGACCCATGAACGGACGGTACGCGGACTCGCCACCTGGGTGGACGACGTGCCCGCGACGGGCGAACTGGCCGACCTGTTCGGCCCGGGGCGTCTCGTGTTGACTATCAAACGCCGTCAGGGCGAACCCTATCAGGGCATCGTCCCCCTCGAAGGATGCAATCTGTCGGCGGCCATCGAACGCTATTTCAGCGATTCCGAACAACTTCCGACCCGTCTGTGGCTCGCGGCGACCGGCCAGCGCGCCGCCGGTCTGCTGCTCCAGCGACTCCCGCGCGACAGCCTGAGCAACCAGGACTGGGAACGGATCTGCCTGCTCGCGGACACCTTGACGCCGGCGGAACTCATCGACCTCCCGGGCGGTCGGCTGCTCTACCGACTCTTCCACGAAGAGCCGGTGCGCCTGTTCGAGCCGGATCCCCTCGCCTTCCGCTGCGGCTGTTCGCGGGCGCGTATCGAGGAGGTGATCCGGTTACTGGGCGAGGTTGAAGCGAACGAGATCCTCGCCGAACAGGGCGTGATCCAGGTCAACTGCGAATTCTGCAATCGCGAGTATCGCCTGGACAGGGTGGATGCCCGCCAACTCTTCGCCGAGCACACCCATCACGCGCCACCCGTCTCGCGGCAATAAAGTGTTCCTTGAATTGGCGCTCTCCTGCTCAGGAATCCGTTTCATTCGACTTGGCCAACCGTACCCGAAACCACAGCGCATAGAGCGCCGGCAGAAAGAGCAGCGTGATGCCGGTTCCAACGATGATCCCGCCAATCAACACATAGGCGAGCGGTCCCCAGAAGGTATCCGTGGTCAGCGGCGTGAAGGCGAAGACGGCGGCGGCGGCCGTCAGAATCACCGGTCGCGCCCGTCGCACCGTCGCTTCCACCACAGCCGCGGACGACTCCATGCCCTGCCCCAGATTGTC
The DNA here is from genome assembly GCF_903866365.1 of uncultured Thiocystis sp. Classification (GTDB taxonomy): domain Bacteria; phylum Pseudomonadota; class Gammaproteobacteria; order Chromatiales; family Chromatiaceae; genus Chromatium. The sequence continues at coordinate 25,411 of NZ_CAIPNF010000441.1, read as the reverse complement.
CTCGATCTGCTTGGCGAGGATCAGGGTGTTGCGCATCAGGATACCGGCCAGACCGATCAACCCCAGCAGGGCGACAAATCCGAATGGCTTGTCCGCGATCAGCAGGGCCAGGGTCGCGCCGATGACGCCCAGCGGGGCGGTGGCGACCACCATCACGGTGCCGGAAAAACGGCGCATCTGCAGCATGATGACCGTCAGCATCAGCACCAGCATGATCGGCTGCACCCGCTGGATGGAAGCATCGGCCTTGCCGGACTGCTCGACCGCGCCGCCGATGTCGATGCGGTAGCCGTCCGGCAGTTGCGCCCGCAGCGCTTCGAGCTGGTTCCAGATCGCCAGGGTCACGTCCGGCGGCTGAGCGCCCGCGACCTCGGCATGCACGGCGATGAAGGGATCGCGGTTGTAACGCTTGAGCACCGGATCCTCGAATTCGATGGAGAGCGTACCAGCCTGAGCCAGGGGGACATTGCGCCCGTCCTGGGTCTTGAGATTGATGTCCGCCAAGGCACCGGGGCGAACCGCCTCGCCCGTCCGACCGCGCAGCACGAGCTGAACATTGCGCACATCCTCGCGAATCTCGGTCGCGACCAGACCCGACAGCTCATCGTTCAATTGCTGGGCAAGTTCGCGGGGCGTCAGACCGATCAGACGCAGACGGTCCGGATCGAGCGCGAGCCGCGCCACCGGCACCCGCTCGCCCCAGTCCAGATGGGCATCGAGCGCGTTGGGATGGGCGGCGACCCGGTCGCGCACCTGGTCGGCGATCCGCCGCAGAGTGACTGGATCCGGCCCCACCACCCGGAAGCTCACCGGCCAGATAACCGGCGGACCATAGAGCAGCTTGTGGACCCGCACCCGCGCCTCGGGAAACTCGCCCGCGTCCACCTGGGCCTGGAGTCGGGCGATGAGCGTATCGCGCGCGGCCGGACTTTCGGCCACCGCGATCAGCTTGGCGAAGGCGGGATTGGACAGCTCGGGATTGAGCGCGAGGAAAAAGCGCGGCGCGCCGGCACCGAGATAGCTGGACAGCGAGCGCACGCCGGGCGCGCTCTTGAGGATGGCCTCGACGCGCTCGGCCACCGCCGTGGTGGCGCGGATCCCGCTGCCCTCCGGCAGAGAGATGTCGACCAACACCTCGGGGCGGTCCGAACTCGGAAAGAATTGTTTCTGTACCGGGCCGACCAGACCGGCGATGGAGAGTGCCAGCAGACCGAAGGTCGCCGCCACCACCAACCGTTTGTGACGCACGCAGCCGCGAATCAGCGCGCGCAGACGCCGGTAGAGACGCGAATCGTAGAGCGCTTCATGGACAGTGTCCGTTGGCTTGGGCGGGGACAGCAGAACCGTGCCCAGATAGGGCGTGAAGGTCACTGCCACCAGCCAGGAGACCAGCAGCGCGAAGGCCAGCACCCAGAAAATATTGCCGGCATATTCGCCCACGCCGGAGCGGGCGAAACCGATCGGGACGAAACCGACGACCGTGACCAGCGTGCCGCTCAACATGGGGGCGGCGGTGACCGTCCAGGCGTGGGCGGCGGCACGCCGTCGGTCCCAGCCTTCCTCCATCTTCACCAGCATCATCTCGATGGCGATGATGGCGTCGTCCACCAGCAGACCCAGCGCGATGATCAGCGCCCCGAGCGTGACCCGGTCCAGATTGATGCCACGGATCAACATCAGCAGGAAGGTGAGGCCCAGGGTCAGCGGAATGGCGATGCCGACGATCAGACCCGCGCGCCAGCCCAGTGCTACGAAGCTCACCAGCATCACCACGCCGACGGCGACCAGAAATTTGAGCTGAAACAACTCCACGGCGTGCGAGATGGCGTCGGCCTGATTGGTGATCGGCGAGAACCGGATCCCCAACGGCAGATCGGTCTCCAGGCTGGCCGTGAACTCGACCAGTCGCGCGCCCAGATTCAGGCCGTTTTCGCCGCGTCGCATGACCACGCCAAGCAGCACCGACGCCTCGCCGCCGGCGCGGATCAGATAACCGGGCGGATCCTCGTAGCCGCGCTTGACCTCGGCGATCTCGCCGAGTCGAATCAACAGCCTGTCCTGAGTCAAATCGAAGGGATCGCCCGCACGGATCGGTACCGCCCGGATGGCGTCCAGATCCTCGAGTTCGCTGTCCAGACGCAGATAAAGACGCGGCCCCTGGGTCTCGACCAGACCGGCTGGCAGCAGCCGGTTCTGCGCATCCAGCGCCTCCCGCACCGCGTCCGGGGTCAGACCCAGATTGGCCAGGCGGGCCGGATCGAATTCGACGAAGATCCGTTGCGGGCGCTCGCCGAGTACCCGAACCTTCTGTACCCCTTCGATCCGGGCGAGCCGATCACGGAGGCGTTCGGCCTTGCGCACCAGCAGACGGGGCGGCAGATCCGGCGCGGACAGGGCATAGAGCGCGAAATAGACATCGGAGAATTCGTCATTGACGAAGGGACCTTGCACGCCGACCGGCAGCTTTGGCGTCTCGTCGAGCATGCGCTTGCGCACCTGGTAGAACAATTCAGGTACGAGCGGAGACGGGGTGTAATCCTGGAACTCCACCAGCATATCCACCCGCCCCGGACGCGCGGTGGTCTCGACCCGATAAAAATAGTCCACCTCGGAGATGCGCTTTTCCAGCGGATCGGCGACCAGATCCTGCATCTGCCGGGCGCTCGCCCCCGGCCAGACCGCCGACACGACCATGACCCGCATGGTAAAGGCTGGATCTTCCGCCCGCCCCAGTTGCAGGAAGGCCAGGAGACCGGCCGCGGCCGTCAGCAGGATGAAAAACAGCGTCACGGAACGCTCGCGCACGGCGAGCGCCGAGAGGTTGAAGCGGGATTCGGCGGGATGCGGATGCTTGCTCATGGCTGACGCACCCGCACCGCCTGCCCCGGCTGAAGCCGGTTCACGCCCAGCGCCACCACCGGCGTGCCCGGCGCCAACGCGGTCTGGATCCTCGCGTACTCGCCGTCAAGACCGAGCAGGGTGACCGGCTCGGGCTGGACATGGCCATCCGCCAGACGCCACACCAGCGGTCCCTCGGCACGTTCCAGAATAGCCCCCAGGGGCACGCGCAGCGCTGACGGTCCGGAATCGGGGCCGGACTCGAAACGCAGGGTCACGGTCGTCCCCAACGCCAGCGCGGACGGCGTCTCGCTCAACCGATAACGCGCGCGCCAGGTGCGGGCGACCGGATCGGCGGTCCCGGCGATCTCCCGCAGGGTTGCCGTCAGCGCCAGCCCGGTCCCGAACGGCTCCGCGATGGCCTGGGTCGGTAAACGGTCGCGCCGATCCTCGGGGACATGGACCTCCACCTCGCGCGGGCCATCTTCCGCCAGCATGGCGAGCGTCTGACCGGCGGTCACCACCTGCCCGACCTGACCGTTCGCCTCCAGGACGACACCGGCCGCCGGGGCCGTCAGCGAGGCATAGCCGAGCGCGTTCAGTGCCTGGGCGAGGGTTGCCTGGGCCGCCCTCAGACGCTCGCTGGCCGCGCGCGCGGCGGTGGCCGCACGCTCGAAATCCTGCTGACTGGCGAGCCGTTTTTTCAGTAGATCGGCCAGGCGGTCGCGTTCGCGCTCCGCGTTCTCGGTCTCGGCGCGGGCGCTCGCCTCGGCCGCCTCGGCGGCAATGCGCTGTTGAATCACATCGCGGGGATCAAGCCGGAAGAGTAACTGCCCCGCCGCGACTCGGTCGCCCGCATCGATGCGGCGTTCAAGGATCTCCCCGCCGATCCGAAAGGACAGCGGGATCTCATGGCGAGCCTGCACGGCGCCGGTCAGACTCCAGGTCGCGGCGGAGGACACTTCGAGGGGAACCGTCAGCACCCAGGGCGGCAAGGCTTCCGGCATCTCCTCGGCGCCCGGCTGGCAGGCGGACAGCAACAGCAGAATCGGACTGGTCAGCGTCAGGAACATCGGCAGGGCGAAAGGCCGCACGGGGTTGGTCTCCTAAGGATCGACGAACCCGTGCATTATTACTGTACGGAAGCGTTTAGTAAATGCTAATCTCGCGCCCATTCGACATCAACCGCGTCACCGCCATCCACCCGACGATCCGCTGACCGCCGACTATGAGCAACCCGAACCCCACCAGCATGCCCGCCGCATCCGACCCGCCACGTCGCAGCCGCGGCCGCCCGCCTGACGAGACCAAGCACGCGGCCATCCTCGCCGCAGCGCGCGCCCTGTTCTTTTCCGGGGGGCTTCAGAGTCTGAGCATCGAAGCGGTCGCGCGCGCCGCGCAGGTCTCCAAGGTCACCGTCTACGCGCATTTCACCGATCTGCCGGGACTCATCCGCAAGGTCATCCTGGCACAGCGCACCGACATGACCGCCGCCCTGGAAGGCTTGCCCAAGACGCCCGGCGGACTGCGCCAGGCGCTGATCGAGTTCGGTCTTTGTCTGATGGATTTTCTGACCGGTGACGAGTTTCTCACCCTGCAACGCATGCTGGCGACCCAGGCCGGCCAGCAGCCCTGGCTCGGGCCGCTGATCTATCGGGAAGGCGCCGAGGCCACCCGCGCGAAACTGGCCCGGCTGCTGGAGACATCGGTGGAGCACGGCGACCTGCGCCCCCATGACAGTCTTCAGGCGGCGGAACAGCTTCTGGGTATGTGGCAGGGCATTCAGACGACCGGGCTGTTGATCGGCGGTTGTCCGCCGCCGACTCCGGAGGTTCTGCGCCGACGCGTCGAGTGCGGTGTCGACCTCATCCTGTCGGCGCATGCACCGGCGTCTCCAGCGGAAGATAGTGTGTCCAGGGATCCTTGATCCTGCCCGTCACAAAGGAGCGCGACGGATCGACCAGCGCCCGGTCAACGAGCGCGGTGCGCCCCAGGAGCATGCGAAACAGCATGGTCTCGCGGTTGGCGAGGGTCAGTTCGATCGGCCACGCGCGCCCGGCCAGCGCCAGGCGGGTCAGAATCACGTAACGCTCCTCGCGATGCCCGCCGGAATCGGAGACATGCCGCCGGTCGAGCACGGGGGCATCGCCATGCACGACGACATCGGCGCGATGCTGCAAGGGGTGCACGCCGAAACGGACATGGAGCTTGCCGCGACGCTGGAAGGTATCGACATAAAAGGCGTGCAGGGTAGAGGTCCGGGCGCCGGTATCGACCTTCGCCTTGATCGGACCCAGCCCCAACTCCGGCAGGGAAAGCCATTCGCGCCAGCCCAGCATCAAGGGTTCCGATTCGTTCTCGGGATGAATCATGCCGCAGCTCATGCTGGCTCCGTCGGGATAAAAAGCACAGGCTCGAGCGCGGCAATCGTTCGACGCCACGACACCGGCTGCCTACAATTGGCGTCAGTGTAACATTCTTGAACCAAACGATTTCTGGAGCACTCCATGCGCGGTCTGGTCTTTGCATTGCCCTTTACTCTTTCGATTCTGGCCCAGCCGCTCGCCGCCGAGGTCGGTATCGCCAAGATACTTGCCCCCTGGGAGGCCAATGGTCAATTATTCCAGGTCGCCGTGGACAGGCTCCAGTTCATCGGCACCTTCGAAGGCATCATGTATATCGAGAGTGGCGACGGTCTGCTCGATGCGGCGCTCTTCACCTGCCCCTCCACTCAGCTCATCCATATCCTCAGCAACGAGATGCAGGGCCACGGCTACTGCACGATCGAAAGCCCCGCGGGCGATTATGTCTATGCCGAGTTCAACTGCAACGGCCAGCCGGGATCCTGCAAGGGCAGCTTTACCCTGACCGGCGGCACCGGCAAGCTGACGGGGATTACCGGCGAAAGCGCGATGATCGTGCGCACCGCGTTGAGCGGCACGAGCATCGATCAGACAAGTGGCGGCACCGTGTCCGCCGCCAAGGGTCTGGCGATCTGGCCAGAGATGCGTTTCGAGGTGCCGGGCGGAAACCCCAGGTTCGGCATGCTGGGAACCGGTCCGGACAGCGCCGACCAGGCCGACGAGACAGGCAAACCGGGTGCATCCAACCCATCCAACGACTTGGGCGAATCCGCCAATCCCGTCGATCCTTGATCCTTACGCCGCGTCCGTAGCGACGCGGTTCAGGCGTTTTTCAGGATCGCTCGGCGTCGGGCTGAAACGCCAGCGAGACCGAATTGATACAGTAACGCAGCCCGGTCGGACGCGGACCGTCCGGGAAGACGTGGCCAAGATGCGCGCCGCAACCCTGACAGACCACCTCGACACGGCGCATCCCATGACTGGCGTCCACCTTCTCCGCGACCGCCTCGGGATTGGCGGGCTGCCAGAAACTCGGCCAGCCGGTACCCGAATCGAATTTTTCGTCCGAGTTGAACAGCGGTTCGCCACAACAACTGCAACGGTAGAGACCCCGCTCCTTGAAGGCGTGATATTGGCCGGTAAAGGCGGGTTCGGTGCCTTTCTCGCGACAGACGTGGTATTGCTGTCCGGTGAGTTCCGCCCGCCATTCGGCGTCTGTTTTTTCGATTTTCCCGCGCATGTCGATTCTCTCTTGAATCCGATCGGACAAAATTCAGCGTCGTCTTGAGCCGCGTCGGTCGCGGCCCCTATACTGCGCGATCGCTTCTGCCGATTCTTATGGGGCCTGGTTCCGCCGATGTCCAGCCACGAGCGAAGACCGGGCACCGCCGCGCAAGCGGTTCTTTTTCGAGGGCCAAACGGATGTTTTTGCGCAACCGGCACCGCCTATGGATCCGTATCTTTTTCGTGTTGAGCGCCATCGCGCTCTTCCTATTCGGTTATCAATGGGGCAACCGTTACCAACAGTCACCATCGGAAACCCTCGCCATCGACGGCGTGCTGGTGCGACCGCCCGTCACCCTGCCGGACTTTCAACTGAAGGATCCATTCGGACGCGAGTTCGACCGCAAGACGCTGGAGAGCGGCTGGAGCCTGCTCGCCTTCGGCGATCTCTCGCGTGCCTCGGGCCAGCTCGCCGTGCAGCGTCTGATCGATGTCCGCAATCGGCTCGCCGATCAGGCTGCACTCGGACAGGCGCTGCGGCTGGTGCTGATCGCGACCGCCGAAACGCCGACGCTAGCGCGGGACTTTGCCGGTCTGACAACCTCGCTCTTCATTCTCAGCGGGGAGTCCTCGCGGATCGCACCGCTCCGCGACGCCTTGAGTTCGCTGGACGACGAGGCTCCGGCGCTCTATGTCATCGGCCCTGACGCTCGGTTACTGGCCCTGTTCCCGGACAGGGAGACAGGCGCTACCATGGCCGAGGATCTCAAGGCGCTCTTTCACGCACATCAACCGTAGTGACCCGAACACTGATGACTGACCACCCGACCTCCTCGCCGCGCGAACGCCTGTTCGTCGCGCTTCAGCATCTCCTGCCTCAGCATGGGCTTTCGACCTTGATGCATCGGCTGGCGCGCGTGCGCTGGCGTCCGCTCAAGGCGCTCCTGATTCGCGCCTTCGCGCGACTCTATCGGATCGACAGGACGCTGGCGGTGGAGCCGGACCTGTCCGCCTATCCTCATTTCAACGCCTTCTTCACCCGCGCGCTGCGCCCGGATGTCCGTCCGCTCGATCCGGATCCAGACGCGGTTCTCTGCCCAGTTGACGGCACCATCAGCCAGATCGGCCGGATCGCGGCGGGCCGGCTGATTCAGGCCAAGGGACAGGATTACGGGGCGGGCGAGCTGCTAGGACTGGCGGACCACGCGGCACATCCGTTCGAGGATGGAGTCTTCGCGACCATCTATCTCGCGCCGAGCGATTACCATCGCATCCATATGCCGCTGGCGGGCACGCTCGCCGGGATGACCTATGCGCCGGGTCGACTCTTTAGCGTCAATCACAGCACGGCCAAGCTCGTGCCGGGGCTGTTCGCCCGTAACGAGCGGGTCGTCTGTCGTTTCGCGACCGAGGCGGGCGAGATGGCCATGGTGCTGGTGGGCGCGATCTTCGTCGGCGGTATCGAGACCGTCTGGGCGGGCGAAATCACGCCGCCGCACTCGGGGCGCGTGCTTCAGCACTGGGAGTATCGCAACGCGGCCAATCCCGTCCGCCTGGAACGCGGCGCCGAGATGGGTCGTTTCAATCTTGGGTCGACCGTGGTTCTGCTCTTCCCGCCGGGCAAGGTTCAGTGGGAGCCCAGTCTTGTCCCCGGCCAGCCGGTGCGCCTCGGCCAGCGGCTTGGGGTGTACGAATAACCTGGCTTCCCGGGAGCGCCGACATCCTGTCCATTCGCTTCCGTCGTCGATGCCAAAATAGTTCTTGAAAGAGTAACCGGGAAATTGGGATTGTCCGCAGGCGGTATCGCTCAGGGTCGATATCAAGAAACGCCGCTACTAAAAACCTATGAAAATCTCAAAGGTCTGTATACGCCGTCACTGCCATTGCCTTAAAAGGATTTCAAGGTCTTACATGACTCTTGCGTACGGATTAACGTCCAACCGTAGCGCGTCTGGACGGTGCGAGAAGCACAGGATGAGTTTAGTAGATGCCTATTGCTGCGTCAAATTCGGATCGAAACATTGAGATTTTATAAGAAAAACATAGATTTTAGTCAACAGTTGCGAACCCCCTTGCCGGTCCTGTATCGCGAAAGACTGGATCAGCACTCAGCCGGAAAAATCAGGTAGCATGCCCCCATTTCTGACGGCAAAGAATGGAAACTCACCGGGTGTTAAACAGCGCAGATTGCTCTTCATGACGACAGAACGCGGATCAGGCATCGAAGAACGAGGGACGCCGCGCGCGCCAAAGCAGACCCGGACACCGGCTCCTTACTCCTCCAAAATCATCAAGGCAGGCGCCTTAATCGGAGACACCAAGACGTTGCTGTCCCTGTGGGATGTCGCTGCGTCAATGGCGGAAAACCTCAACCGGATGCAGCGGGACAACGTTTTTGCGAAGGCATCGCGTTCCCGCGTCGAAGACATCCTGGCGATTTTTCGGGCGCGCTATCTTGCTGAAACGTCAGTCACGCAGGCGCTCGTGACACTTGTCCGTGGAAATTTCCCGAGTGTCGCGCTGGAGAAAATCCTCTATTTCCACGCCGCGCGCGCGGATCGGTTGCTCAGCGATGTCGTGACCGAGATCCTGGTGCCGATGCACGAACAGGGTCTGACGGACCTCCAGGCGACGCAGGTTCAACGGTCATTGACCCAATGGGCGGAGGCAGGCAAAACCACCGGGCATTGGTCCGAGTCCACGATTGACCGCGTGACCCGTGGTCTACTCGCCGCTTTGCGGGACTTCGGCGTGCTTCAGGGTGTCGTCCATAAAAAGATCGCCCCGGCCTTTCTTCCGGTCGACGCCTTTGCCTACATCATGTTCTACCTGAAACAGCATCAGCCCTCGGGAAGCAAGCTGATCGAGTTACCGGATTGGAAACTCTTTTTTCTGACGCGAGACGGCGTCGAGCGATTGCTGTTCGAGGCTCACCAGCATGAACTGCTGGAGTACCACGTCGCCGGTAACGTCACCCGCCTGACCTTCCCCGCCGGTACGCTGGAGGAGTACGCGCATGTCCTCGCTCAAAGATAGCATCGCGCATCTTGAGAGCGATCTGAAGGCCGTGCCGCCCCGGATCAACGTCTATCAGGATCTCCCCTTTGCGATCCTGCGCTACGACGCGAGCGACGAATGGACGCTGCGCCGGGAGATCAAGCTGCTGGCCACGCGCCTGGAGGCCATGGGTAAAGCGGTTCACCTCCTTTCCATGTCGGACCTGCTGTGGGCCGCGTTGGAGCAAGTGCACGAGCAGGACGACGACGAAGGCTTGGACGCCATCATCGCCCTGGAACAGGAGCGCGGCTATGTCGAGGCGCAACAGCAGTTGACCACCTACCTGTCCAGCAAGGTCTGGAGGCCCCTATGGGAGGTACTTGCCGCACGGCTGGCCGCCATCGACCCCGCGCATTCCATCGTCTTTCTCACCCGCGTGGCGGCCATGTCGCCGGGTATCTTCCACATGTCGATGTTGCTCGACAAGATGCACGGTCAAACCGCCGTGACCACGATTCTCTGTTATCCCGGTTCCATCGAAGGCACGACTGGGCTGCGTTTTATGGATTTGAAAGACCGCGATGCGTTAGGCAATTACCGCGTCAAAATCTACGGCTGAGGCAAGGATCAGGACACACATGACAACCATTGGCGAACTGCTGGTACGCGACCTCAGTCGCAAGATCGAAGAAATCATCCAGGTCGATCAAGCCGACGAGGAATCGGTCTATGCGGAAATCACGGAGTACGTTGCCACCGACAGCATTCGTGAACAGTATCGCCAACTGTTGACCGCGATTGCCGAAGCCCCCGCCGACCCGCATGAAAGTATCGGCATCTGGGCCTCCGGTTTTTTTGGCTCCGGCAAAAGCTCCTTCTCCAAGAACCTGGGTTACGCACTGGAAAACCGACCGGTGCTCGGACATCAATTCGCCGATCTGTTCAAGCAGCAACTCGATGACCCACGCATCAGCAACTTACTCGACCTGATCAACCGCAAGACGCCGACCGAGGTCATTCTCTTTGAAGTGGCAAAAGAGGCGGATACGCGGAAGGTCACGCAGCGGATTGCCGAGTTGATGTACACGGTTTTATTGCGAGAGCTGGACTACGCGGAAGATTTCGACATCGCCGAGTTGGAAATCACGCTGGAAGCAGAAGGACGTTTAGAGCAGTTCATTCAGCTTGCCGAAAAAGAGGGAAAAGCATGGCGAAAGACACGCACTGGAAGCCACAAAATTAACCGGGCCAGTGCGATTCTCCATGAACTGGAACCGACGACGTATTCGTCATCGGATTCATGGGCCAGATCATTTCGGAACCAAGAAGCAACGATCACGGTGCGCAAGGTCGTCGAACGCACCTTTGAACTCTGGGGCCGCCGCCGCCCCGGCAAGGCGCTGGTCTTCATCATCGACGAAGTGGGCCAGCATGTCGCCCGCAGCGGCGACAAGATCGAAGACTTGCGGGCTACCATCGAAGAATTCGGCAAGGTCAGTAAGAACTTGTTGAAGGCCCGCAAGATTACCGCGCCCTGCTGGATCGTCGTCACCTCCCAGGAAAAGCTCGATGAAGTGGTCGCCGCCATCGATTCCAAACGGGTCGATTTGGCCAAACTTCAGGATCGTTTTCGCTATCGCGTCGATCTCGCCCCGTCCGACATTCGGGAAGTCGCCACCAAGCGCGTCCTGGCCAAGACAGCCGACGCCGAGGCGCCGCTCAGGACGCTCTTCGCCACCCATCAGGGACAGTTGAACGCCGCCCTGCGCCTGGAACGGACGGCCCGACGCACCGACATCACCGAAGACGACTTCGTGCACTTCTACCCGTATCCCCCGCACTACATCGATCTCTGCATCGGGATCATGTCGGGGATCCGGCTGCAACCCGGCGCCCCCCGGCACTACGGCGGCAGTAACCGCACGATCATCAAACAAGCCTACGAGATGCTGGTGTCGGATCGCACCGCCTTCGCCAGGAAGCCCATCGGCGCCCTGGTGACCCTGGACAAGGTCTTCGAGTTGGTGGAAGGCAACCTCTCGAACGAGAAGCGCACCGACATGTATCAGATTGCCGAACGCTTCAACCTGGATCCCGAAGATCAGGGTTGGTCGCTGCGCGTGGCCAAGGCCATCTGCCTGCTGGAATTCATCCGCGACCTGCCCCGGACCGAGGCCAACCTGGCGGCGGTGCTGGTCGATGAAGTCGGCCTAGCCACGCCACTCCAGGAGGTTCAGGATGCGGTCAAGCGGTTGTACCGCGCGCAATTCATTCGCAACAGCGAGGACGGCTGGAAGCTTCAGACCGCCCAGGAAAAGAACTGGGAAACCGAACGGCGGGGCCATCTGGAACCCAAGCCCCGCGAGCGCAACGAACTGGTCCGGACCGCGCTGCAAAAAATCTTCGATGAACCCGAGTTCAAGACCTTCCGCTACCAGAACCGATCCTTCCGCATCGGGATCAACCTCGATGGCGCGAGCACCGGCGACGACGGCGAACTGCCGCTAACCCTATGCGTCACCGAGGATGCCGACGAACTCACTACCCGGATTGAAGACAAGCGGACCGACAGCCAGCAGCCGTCGCATGCGTCCGATCTCTACTGGTTGTTCTCCCTGACACCGGAAATCGATGAACTGGTCGGTCAACTGCATGCCTCGCGCAAGATGGTGGACAAGTACAACCAACTGAGCGCCCAGCAGAAGATCAGCCCCGACGAGGCGACCTGCCTTCAGGACGAAAAAAACGCGAAGAACACTTACGAAACCCGCCTGCGGGACAAGTTGACCGAAGCCATGGAACGTGGCACCGGCCTGTTCCGGGGCGTGCAGAAGGATGCCTCCGCCCTGGGCAAGGGCTTGAGCGAGATCCTCAAGAAGTTGTTCGGTCAGTTCGTGCCCGACTTGTATCCGAAGCTGCACATGGGCTCTCGGCCCCTTAAGGGCGACGAGGCGGAACAGATTCTCAAGGCGGCGGATCTCAAAGCCCTGCCCGCCGTCTTCTACCTCGGCGACCAGGGGCTGGGACTGGTCATCAAGGAGGGTCCAAAGCACCTCGTCGACACCCAGGCCGAGGTCGCCAGGGAAGTGCTGGACTACCTCAAGAGCGAACACGGCTACGGCAACAAAGACAGCCGCATGGGCAAGGCGCTGGAGAAACGCTTCGGTGGTACGCCCTATGGCTGGGAGCGTGACATGCTGCGGCTGATCCTCGCCACGCTGTTCCGGGCCGGCGAGATCGAAGTCACGCACCAAGGCAACCGCTTCCATAGCTATCAGGATCCGGCCTCGCGCACGCCCTTCACCAGCAATCCCGCCTTTCGATCGTCGCTGTTCTCCCCCCGGCAATCGGTCGGGCTCAAGACGCTCACCCAAGCCGTGCAGCAACTCGAAGACCTGATTGGCGAAGAGGTCGATGTCGAAGAAGGGGCCATCGCCACGGCGTTCAAAAAAGTCGCGGCGGAAGAGCTGGAAAAGCTCTATCCGCTGAAGGCCACGGCTGAAGCCCACCAGCTTCCGATTCTGCCGATGTTGTCCGAGTACCAACAGATGCTGGTCGGTATCCAGTCCGCCACCTCGGACGACTGCGTTCACATCCTCATCGACAACGGGGCCGACTTTGGCGAGACCAGGGACAAGGCGCGGAAACTGCGCGAATTCCTAAACGCCGCCGCCATCGAGATCCTGCGTCAAGCCCGCCAAGCCACGGACCAGGTCTGGCAGCGTCTGGCCGCCCACCATCCGTCCCCGGAACTCAGTACGACGGTGACGGAACTGACGGCACACTTGGCATCCGAGGACTTCATCGATTCGTGGGACGCCATTGCCCAGCACACCAAGACGATCCTGGACGCCTACCAAACCGCCTACGGTGATCTTTTTGATCGTCGCAAGCAGTCCTACGAAGCGGCTATCGGTGACATCCAGAACCGCCCCGAATGGGGACCATTGGACGCGACCAACCCCAGCCTGACGGCATCCCTGCTGTCGCCGCTGTTAAGCCGCGTTGGCGCCGACGCCGACCGAGAGGCCGTGGTCAGCGGCCAGTCGCTGGGCAAGGCCAGTTTGACGGAAATGGAATCGGACCTTGCCGCCGTGGCGGGGTTGAACGCATCGGTCATGGTTAAGTTGCAGGAACTTTCGATTGGCAGCAAGAAAAAAGCCCCAGTGCGAAAGATCCGGGTCTCGGCGTTCTTCAACCGGCCCATCGAAACGCAAGCAGAACTCGACCAAGCCCTCCATCTGATTCGGGATTCACTCCAGAAGTGCATCGACGAAGGCGCCATTATTATTTTGGAATAGTTATTGGTTATTGGTTATTGGTTATTGGTGGGATTTTGGCGACGGTTTCGTTTGAGAAGCTTGAGATTTATCAGCTTTCCGAGAGGCTTTCGGATGAGCTGTGGGTACTTGTTTTGTCGTGGGACTCTTTTGCAAAAGATACCCTTGGCAAGCAATTGGTTCGTGCTGTCGATAGTATCGGCGCCAACATTGCCGAGGGAAGTGGACGGGGCAGCTTTCAGGATAATCGGCGGTTTGTGCGCATTGCGCGCGGATCGCTGAATGAAACAAGGCATTGGTTGCGTCGGGCATTCAAAAGAGGACTGCTTACCCAATCGCAGGTGGAATCCCTGAAACCATTACTTGACGAACTCGCCCCTCGCCTCAACGCCTACCTGAACTCCATCAGCCGCAACATCACCAACGAACAAATAACAAATAACAAATAACAATGAACCAAGAACTCAGAAACAAGCTCAGGAACGTCGTCACGCAATGCCGCAAGCTGCTTGAGGACGCGATTTCGCAAGAGTTGGAGGGGAAATACGGCATCTTCGCCCGCAAGGATCGCGTCACCGCCGATCCCGGCGCGCCCATGGCACACCTGACCGAAGAAGAACAAAACTATCGCCGTGACCTCATCGACCACCTCAACCACATCCAAAGCAGTATCGCCAAATCCCCAATAACAAATAACCAAGAACAAATAACTCCCCCCGCGCTCGATCAGTTGGTGCGCGAAATCGCCTTTACCCATCTCAACCGGCTCTGCGCCTACAAGATGATGGAGGCCCGCGAGGTCTACGTCGGCGGGCAGAAATTCCGCGAGGCGGTCAGCCGGGGCGTGAATTCCAACGGGGTGAAGTTCTATCTGGCCGAGCATGAAGACGACGAGCGGCTCTTCAACACCGGTCATCAGGATGTCGCCTATCGGCATTTTCTGGACTGGCTGGGTGCGGCGCTCTCCGATGAGATCGGCGTCTTGTTCAGCCCCAATGACCCGGCGAATCGCCTCTATCCGCGCCAGAAGACGCTCGACGAGGTGCTGGACCTGCTGAACGGGGGCGGCATCAAGGCCGAAGACACTGAGTTACGAGAAGAGTGGCCCAAGATATGGTCGCAGGACGAAACCATCGGCTGGGTCTACCAGTATTTCACGCCCAAGGAACTGCGGGATCAGGCGCGCAAGGAAAGCCAGGCGCCGCGCAATTCCTACGAACTGGCTTTCCGCAACCAGTTCTTCACACCCCGTTACGTGGTCGAGTTCCTGACCGATAACACCTTGGGCCGCATCTGGTACGAGATGCGCAAAGGACAGACCAAGCTTAAAGACCATTGCCGTTATTTGGTGCGGCGGCCGAATGAGGTGTTTTTGGTTCCTGGTTCTTCGTTATTGGTTCCTGGTGATTCAGCTAACCCAGAACAAATAACAAATAGCCAAGAACAATTAACTCAGGAAGCATTGCTCAAGCTCCCGGTCCACATCCCCCACCGCCCGAAGAAAGACCCGCGCGAACTGAAAATCCTCGATCCCGCCTGCGGGAGTGGGCATTTTCTGCTGTACTGCTTTGACCTCTTGCTGACGATTTATGAAGAAGCCTATGCCGACCCCGATCTCGGCCCGGCGCTCCAACAGGATTACCTGACGCTGGACGACCTGCGCCGCGATGTTCCCCGATTGATCCTCGCCCACAATCTGCATGGCATCGACATCGATGGACGTGCCAGCCAGATTGCGGCCCTTGCCCTCTGGCTGCGCTGCCAGCGGGCCTATCAGGACATGGGGCTGAAAAAGGACCGGCCCAAAATTACCCGCTCGAATGTCGTCTGTGCCGAGCCGATGCCCGGTGAAGCGCGGATGCTCAAGGAGTTCGTCGATCAGCTTGAACCCAGGGTGCTCGGCCAGGTCGTGGAAGTCGTCTTCGACAAGATAAAGCTCGCTGGCGAGGCCGGTTCGCTACTCAAGATCGAGGAAGAGATTCGGGATGCCGTGGCCGCCGCCAGGAAGCAATGGGATCGGGCGACGGCCCCGGCTATGGATCGTCGAGGTCAGCCGCTGTTGTTCGCCCAGGTAGAGTTGGATCGGCTGGATGGGAGGCCGGAGCAGGGATCGCTGTTCGATCTGTCGGACATCACGGACTCGCAGTTTTTCGAGCAGGCCGAATCCAAGGTGATCGATGCGCTGCGTCGGTATGCGGAGGGGGCGCAGAACGGGCAGCGGTTGCAGCGACGGCTGTTTGCCGAGGATGCGGTGCGGGGGTTTGCCTTTGTTGATCTGTGCCAGAAGCGGTATGACGTTGTGCTGATGAATCCGCCATTTGGTGAGCCGGTGCGCTCTACGAGTGACTATTTGCAAGCCCAATACCCCGACTCTAAACACGATCTATTCGCTGCTTTTTATGATCGTTGTTTCCAACAGCTCGCGCATCAGGGGCTACTTGGTGAACTATCAAGCAGAGTTGGTTTTTTCCTTAAATCCTTTGCGGACTGGCGGCACACCCTCGTTTACGATCATTCGTTACAAATTATGGTCGATCTCGGATCAGGAGTTCTTGATACCGCTGCCGTAGAAGCCTGTTGTTACGTTGTTGCCAAAGAGCGGGTCGCAAAAACGATTATCTTTCGTTTACTAGTAGATTTCGACAAAGCACAAAGTCTATCAATGGCTGTTGGCGACTTGAATAGCAAACGGATATTCGTTATTTCTTCGGATCACGCACGCGATTTGCCGTTGCAGCCTTTAGTTTACTGGGTGCCTCAAAAAACACTTAAAAAATTATCACAATTCGATCCATTGGAACCAATGGGTGCAGTCGTTCGCCAGGGATTAGGTACGGGTGATAATGCGCAGTTTATTAGAGCTTTCTGGGAGGTTCCTGCTGAAAAAATTGCGGGATTCCTATGTCTGACACCGCAGGATGTTCGTAATCAACTGTCAGGTGAATATAAATGGGCGTTTCATGTTAGATCAGGAAGTTCTCAACCCTGGTATTCACCGCTTACGCTCGTCATCGAATGGTCACACCAAGGTGAGAAGCTAAAAAATCACTGGCGTTCAAAAGGTGAGTCGCCATCTCGTTATATTCCGAGTGAAGACCTTTATTTTCGGCCTGGTATTAGCTGGACACGAAGGCACTTTCGTCTTGTTCCATATATTGTATCCGCAGGCTGTATTCCATCAGCCAGTCGATACATGGCATTTCCGCACGAAGGCTGCGAATCCGATGTAATCGCAATTAGTGCTTCTATATTGGCAACAGCCTTTATGAGATTCTATGGTGAAAAATTTGAGTGGCCTAACCACTTGGTAGATGCATACAAAAAGATACCATTTTTACCCATTAAAGATGAGTTGAGTATTCGCCTCAAAGATCATATTGAGCATGAAGTGCGCGAGCGTCGTAATTTCTACCGCAATCGCGAACCATTTCTTGATTTTACACTTCCAAGCATGATCAAGTCATGGGTAGCAAGTGAGTCAACAGGATGGAGCTGGTTTACTCTTATTGGCGATGAGCTTGAAGAAGAGATTGGAATGTCATTTGGTTTAGCAAAGGATGAACTTGCTATCTTGGCGCGTGATATGAATGAAGCTGTTCAGATGAGGCTACGAGTATCGGTTGCGGAAAACGATAGTTCCTCGGACACTGAAATCGAATCGGATGGTGACTCAGAGTTGAATTTTGATCTGTCGCAAAGAGGAATTGCGAGCGATGTCATTTCGTGGGTCTTCGGGGTGCTAATAGGTCGCTGGGATGTCCGATATGCATTAGACCCTTCTATATCGCCTTGTCTACCTGAGGTATTTGCTCCAAACAATGCGTTTCCACTTGGATCTTTACTTGGTTCAGACGGACATCCGGCAACAAAGGAAGATGATATTGAAAGCCACTACTTGGCTGCTCCAGAAGGTTCTAATCTAAATCAAGAAAAAATATTTTGTAACGACAGAAAATATCCAGTTACAGTTTCATGGGATGGCATTCTTGTCGATGACACGGAGCATCCGACTGATGTATTAGCAGGTGTCCGCCGTGTCCTCGAAAAAATTTGGCCAAACGAGCACGAAAAACAAGAGGAGATGTTCTGCGATGCCCTTCAGATTAAGAATCTAGGAGATTATTTACGCAAGGCAGGCAAAGGTGGTTTTTGGAATGACCATATCAAACGCTATTCGATGAGCCGTCGCAAGGCCCCAATCTACTGGCTACTCCAGTCCTCGAAGAAAAACTACGCCATTTGGCTCTACTACCATCGCCTCGATAAAGACCTGCTCTTCAAGGCGCTGGTGAACTATGTTGAGCCGAAGATCCGCCTGGAAACCACCCGTCTCGAAACCCTTCTCAGCGACAAGGCCGCCGCCGGCGAATCGAGCAAGGACGCCAAGCGACTCGCCAAAGAGGCCGAACGGCAGGAAGACTTCCTCTCCGAACTGCGGGATTTCGAGGACAAATTGCGTCGAGCGGCGAACCTGCATCTGGAACCCGACCTCAACGATGGCGTGGTGCTCAACATCGCCCCGCTGCATGAACTCGTCCCCTGGAAAGAAGCCAAAAAATACTGGGACGAACTCCTCGCCGGGAAATACGAGTGGTCCGCCATCGGCAAGCAATTGCGCGAGAAAGGGCTGGTGAGCTGATCGAACGAGGATGGCAACACTGGATGTCCGCAACCCTGCACCCGAGGTCGATGACATGCGCAAACAGACGATCACGTTCGATTCGCCGCTGGATGCCCTGGTGGCGGTCGCAAAACGCTTGAGCCTTTACGAAGTGGAGGCCGGGATGGATTCGGCGGATTTCTTTGCGCGTTACGCAAGGGGAGAATCCGGCGACGACGCCCGGTCGGTCGAGTGGGCGAACGATTATCGGCACTTTTTGGCGTTGCACGACTATCTCGAAGAGCGGTTGCATGAAGCTGCATGAGCGACTGGCGGATTATCTGCAAGGCGTCGAAACATCCCTTGCCGGCCTGAATGACGTGGAATTCGAGTCCTACGTTGAGGAAGTGCTGTCTTCAACGCGCGCCAATCTGCGAATTCGAATTCGTTTCGACGGTGGAATCCTTCTGGAGATCAATGAGGCCGTCGTGGTGGAAAGCGACCGCTTGGATCATCTGGATTATCGGTATCACTGTCAGCGTGCCGACGCATCATTGGTGTTTCGGTACGACAGCACGCCGCACTTTCCGGATCTACCGGGTTTTCCGCAACATAAGCACCTTCCCGATGCGACCATCCCGGCGCCGCAACCGCACTTCCACGAGGTTTTGGCGGAGGCCCAGTCCGCTCGCCCATGAAACAATTGGTGCATTGATAAGAAGACCGACCAATCTGGAGTGTAGCCCCATGAACTGGCAAGACCGACTCAGCTCCGACCCCAATATCTGTCACGGAAAGGTGTGCGTCAAAGGCACGCGCGTCATGGTGTCGGTGATCCTCGATAATTTGGCGGAGGGTGAATCGCACCAAGCGATTCGCGAGGGATATCGGATCGAGGAGGAAGATATTCAGGCGGCGCTGCAATATGCCGCAGTGCTGGCGAGCGACCGGATCGTCACCCTGTCCCAGGAAGCGGCCTGATGCGCTTCAAGGTGGATGAGAACCTTCGGAATGGAAGTGCATAAAAGAGGATAACGACCATGCCAACCGTCACCCTTCAGGAAGCGCGGGCCACCTTGCCCGATCTCCTCTATCGTCTGATGCCCGGCGAAGAAGTCACGATCATCGACAATGGGCGGATTGTCGGTCGCTTGTTGCCAGGTGAATCGCCACCGGTCAAGCCGCCCCGGCAACTGGGCACGATGAAAGGATCCGTCGTCGAGATGGCCCCGGAATCCAATGCCGCAACCGGCTTACGCCTTCCACCCGGTCTTGGCAAGGGGTACATCACCATTGTCTCGAACGACGATGACCATCTCATCGACTTCGCGGACGATAGGCCGTGAGCTGCTGCTCTGCACTACTTGGAAGTGAACCGTTCCTCATCCAACAGGAGCCATGAACATGACGACGATCGCCCTCGAACAAACCCAAACCACCTTGTCAGAGCTGATCCATCGCCTGACGCCAGGTGAAGAGGTCATCATTTTTGAGAATGATCGAGCCGTCGCCCGTTTAGTGCTGAATCCCTTGCCCTCCGCCAGGCAAACCGAGCCTGTCAGTCGCTGGCCATGCAAAGCGGGCAGCGCAAAAAACACCATACATTGGATGGCGTCGGACTTTGACGCCCCACTGGACGAGTTCAAGGAATACATGGAGTGAGCGATATTCTGCTCGACACCCATGCCTTCTTGTGGTTCGTCTGGGATGACGCTCTGCTGAGTCCGGCGGCCAAGCAACTGATCGAAGACCCGACAAACCATAAATTGGTGAGCGTGGCCTCCTGCTGGGAGATCGCCATCAAGGCCGGGCTTAAAAAGCTCGACCTTGGCGAACCAGCCGCAACCTTCCTATCCCGTGAGTTGGCGGCGAACCATTTCGACCTCCTTGAGATTCGGCTCGCCCACGCGACCCTTGTGGAAACGCTGCCCCTGCATCACAAAGACCCCTTCGACCGCCTGCTGGCCGCGCAGGCATTGATCGAAGGCATCCCGCTCGTGAGTGCCGATGCGATCTTCGATCAATACCACGTCAATCGGCTTTGGACGTGAACGAGATGTCTTCCGTCGGCATCGATCAGGACTCAGTATGAATCACCCAACCAGCGGCGTGATCAGCGAATATCTGATTCAACTGATCGCCAAACAGGTCGATGACAAGGGCTTGGTCGTCTGGTACGACCCCGAGCAGGCTTACGGATTGATCGCAGCGGATCTGTCGCTCCCGAACGCCATCGTGGCCCGGTACGACGGTAGTTTCCTCAAACTGCGGCGCGAGATCGACCCCTGGCTCAATGACGGGCAACCGCCCCGGCTGGTGGTCTATGTGCCGCTGGAGCGCACTGCAACCCACAGCGCCCTGATCGAACTCGACTGCGCCGGGGTCATCATGCAGCCCCGCCAGCAACCTCCCGCCTGCAATACCCGCCTGTCAGTGGTGGCCCGCAACGCCCTCAAGCCGCTGCTGGGCGAGGATCAGGTGGCCGAGATCGAACGGCAGGTGGAGGCGGGCAAGCTGTCCCTGGCCGATCTCAATGCGTTGGCCGACAAGGGCAAGGACATCTCGACCGGCGTGCTGACGCTGATCTTCGGCTCCGCCAACCCGCAAGAGGTCGCCCTGGCCTTTCTGCTCGACGACAGGCACGACCACGATATCGGCAAGAAGGAGGCCCAGAAGGAACTGCGCCACTTGCTGCAAAGCAGCTTCGACAGCGAACTCCCCGCGACGGAGGCCCTCGCGCAGTGGCGCGCTCGGTTGGGGCGGCACATCCTGCTCACCGAGTGGTTCGCCGCGCTCAGGCCGCAGGTGCCCGCGTCGCTGGCGTCGGTTCCCGTGGCCAACAGCACGGGCGGGATCGATGCCTGTCTGCGTTTAGCGCGAACCTGGCGCAACAGCCGGGAACACCGGGATCACTATGTGACCGTCGCCAATCAAGTGGAACAGGCGCTGGCCCTCGGGCAGATGGACTGGCCGGTGGAACGGCTCAGGGACAACGAAACCTTCCTGTGCGTTGAACGCGCCTTGCTCGGGCAGGTGGAAAACGAACTGCTCAAGGCGGCGAACCCGGAGTGGCTGCAACTGGCCAGTGATCGACGATCCCGGTTCTGGGCCGATGTGTTTCCGGCGATTCAGGCGCGCTGGGCGCTCATCTCCTCTGCGGCTGAAGTCTTGCTCGAAGCCGACCGTGTCGGCCAGGCGATCAAGCAGGCCCCGACCACGGTTCCGGCCCTGGTCAAAGCCTATGCCGAGGACGATGCGCCTTGGTGTCTGCTCGACACCCACCACCGGCACCTGGAAAGCCGCAAATACAACTTCGAGTTCGCCGCCAGCCACGATCACGACGGACTGGACCAGCTCATCACCAAGGCCGAGCAACGCTATACCGAGGTCGGGTCAGCCTTGGCCAGGCACTTTATCACCCAGTTTCAGAAGGCCAAGCATCCGATCCCTGGGTTGCTGCGGCAGCGGGACATCTTCGAGAAACAGGTGAAGCCGCTCCTGGGCACCGGGAAGGTCGCTTATGTCTGGGTCGATGCGCTGCGCTTCGAGATGGCGCGCGAGTTATCCCGGCTGTTGAAGGACGATTTCAAGCTGGAGCTTCAACCTGCCATCGGCACCCTGCCCACGATCACCGAGATCGGCATGGCGACGCTGCTCCCCAAGGCCCATGAATCGGCCAAGGTCGTCAGCGTGGGGGGCGGTAAACTGGCGTTGGAGATCGCGGGCAAGGTCATCCGGGATCGCAAGGACCGGGTGGCCTTCCTGAAAGAACAGGCGGGGGTCTCC
The DNA here is from genome assembly GCF_903866365.1 of uncultured Thiocystis sp. Classification (GTDB taxonomy): domain Bacteria; phylum Pseudomonadota; class Gammaproteobacteria; order Chromatiales; family Chromatiaceae; genus Chromatium. Next base: position 3,323 of record NZ_CAIPNF010000441.1, on the reverse strand, counting down.
GTCTTCGATGCCCGCCTGGAGGATCTACTCCCCAAACCCGGCAAGAAGGTCAAGGACGGCATTCAGAATGCCCAGTTGATCCTGATCACCTCACAAGAGATCGATGAACTGGGCGAGACCGACAACCTGGCGCAAGCCCGCTTGCAGATCGATGGGGTACTGAGCCATGTACGCCGGGGGGTGCGCATTTTGGCGGATCACGGTATCAAGACCATCGTGCTGGTGGCCGATCATGGGCATCTGTTTGCCGACGAGATCGGCGAAGACATGAAGATCGAGGCCCCCGGCGGCAAGGTGGAAGATCTGCATCGGCGGGTGTGGATCGGCGTTGGGGGAACCTCCGAGCCGTCGTATCTGCGGACCTCGCTCACCGCGCTAGGGGTGGACAGCGAATTCGACATCGCGACGCCCTGGACCTTCGCGGTCTTCAAGGCGAAAGGCGGTGGCCGCGCCTATTTCCACGGCGGTCTGTCGCCCCAGGAACTGATCGTGCCCGTGGTCGTGATGCACGCGACGGCGAAGCCCTCGGCTCCGACCAGCGGGATCGCCTGGACGCTGATCCCCGGCACCGCGAAACTCACGACGCGCTTCTTCTCGGTCCAGATCACCGGGACGCAGGGTCAGGCAAGCCTGTTCGGGTTTGAACCGCCGACGGTGCGCATTGAGCTGCGGGCGAACAAGAAGTGCGTCTCCCATGCCGTGAGCGCCTCCTATGGATTCGAGGATGCGACCGGCGAGGCGAAGCTCAAGGTGGCCGAACAAGACAACAAACAGATCGAACCCAATACCGTCACGGTGATGCTGTCCGAGGAGATCGCCCAGAAGACCGTGGGCGTCTACCTGCTCGATGCCACGACCGGGGCCGAACTGGCGAGTCCCCTGACGGTCGATGTCGCCATTTCGATATGAGTTATTGGTTATTGGTTATTGGTTATTGGTTATTTGGCGACGCAGTAAGCAAGTAACGCTGAACAAATAACCAGGAACAAGGAACAAGGAACAAGGAACAAGGAACAAGGAACAAGGAACAAGGAACAAATATGCCTGAGTTGGATCGAAAAGCGGCCTCCGTGTTTGCGGGCAAGGTCGTCCGCAAGGATTTAGTCCGTAAAGTGAAGGTGGGGGCGAATGTCCCGGTCTTCGTCCTGGAGTACCTGCTGGGGAAATATTGCGCGACCGACGATCCCCTCGCCATCGACGCTGGCTTGAAGGTTGTGAACAGCACCCTGTCCTCGAACTTCGTGCGTCCCGACGAAGCCAACAAGGCGCAATCGTTGCTCAAGGACAAGGGAAAGCTCACGCTCATCGACAAGGTTCAGGTGCGTTATCTGTCCGATGACGACAAACACTGGGCCGAGCTGAAGAATTTCGGTCACAAGTTCGTCCACGTCCCCGAACATTTCCTACGGAACTATGACCGCTTGTTGATGGGCGGTATTTGGGCGCAAATCGATTTAAGGCACCAGTACGACGAAGATCAGAAAGGCAAACGCAGCCCCTTCTGGATCGACAGCCTGAAGCCCATTCAACTGGCGACCTTCGATCTGGACGAGTACCGCGCGTGCCGCAGTCAATTCTCGACCGACGAATGGATCGATCTGCTGTTGCGCACCATCGGCATGGAGCCTTCGTATTTCGAGCGGCGGGTGAAACTGCTCTTCCTGGTGCGCTTGCTGGCGCTGTGTGAGCAAAACTACAACCTGGTCGAACTCGGCCCGCGTGGCACGGGCAAGAGCTACGGTTATCAGGAGCTGTCGCCCTACACGATTCTTCTGACCGGCCCCACGACGGTGGCGAACCTCTTCTACAACATGGCCAGCGGCAAGATGGGGCTGGTCGGTATTTGGGATGCCGTGGCCTTCGACGAAGTTGCCGACCTTCAGAAGATGCCGAAAGAGGTGGTGACCACGCTGAAGACCTATTGCGAATCCGGGACCTTCGCCCGTGGTAAAGATTCGCTGTCGGGTATGGCGTCGATTGCGATGTTCGGCAATACCAACCAGCCCGTGGAGGTCATGGTTCGCTCCTCGCATCTGTTCATGCCGATGCCCGACGTGATTCGGGAAGACATGGCGTTTCTGGACCGCCTCCACTTCTACATCCCCGGCTGGGAAATCCCGAAGATGCGGGTGGAGTTCTTCACCGATCACTATGGTTTCGTCGTGGATTACCTGGCCGAAGCGCTGCGGGAACTGCGCAAGCACAATTTTACCGAGGTCATCGACCGGCATTTCTCGCTCGGATCGCATCTCAATGCCCGCGACGTGAAAGCGGTGCGCAAGACCGTCTCGGGGCTGGTGAAGCTGGTCTACCCGCATGGCGAGTTCACCAAGGCGGAACTGGCCGAACTGGTCGAGTTGGGTCTCGAAGGCCGGCGCCGGGTCAAGGAGCAACTGAAAAAGATGGGCTCGTTCGAGTACCACCAGACCTCGTTCTCCTATCTCGATGGCGAGACCCGTGAGGAGCGGTTTGTTGGCGTACCGGAACAGGGTGGGCGGGACATGATCGCCACCGACCCGCTCGCCCCCGGTTCCGTGTATACGGCGTCGGTCGATGACCAGGGCAAAGTCGGCCTTTATCGGTTGGAAGTGGGCTGTTCACCGGGTACCGGCAAGCTGAAGATCGCCGGGGGTGTGGAAGGCGTCATGAAGGAATCGATCCAGCGGGCGTTTGCCTACTTGATGGGGCATAAAGTGAAGATGGGCGTGGGCCAGCCGATGGACACGACCGATTTTCATGTCGAGGCCATCGATCTACTCAGCAATCGCGTCGCCTGCGATGCCGGAATCGCCCTGGTGGTCGCCATCTACTCCGCGGTCAAACGGCAGCCGGCACAGGCGGGATTGGTCATCCTGGGAGATCTGAGTATTCAAGGAAACATCAAGGCCGTGCGATCACTCGCCGAACCCTTGCAGGTGGCGATGGACAACGGGGCACGCCGGGCCTTGGTGCCGCTGGAGAACAAGCGCAGTCTCCTCGAAGTGTCTGGCGAGATCGTCGAGCGGGTCGATCCGGTGTTTTTCTCCGACCCCATGACGGCAGCCATGAAGGCGTTGGGGATGACGTGAGTCCTAACCCGACGGGGAGCGGGGCCGTGTCCCCGAGCCGCTCCAGCCGCTTAAGAACATCCCCGTCCGCGCCCCACTGCCATTAAGTTAAGGATTTTCCGTTCGCCCTGAGCTTGTCGAAGGGTGGACGGAAAATCCTAGGGCGTGTCATCAATTGTAGTTGTGTGGGAATATTGTCGCCCGACCACTTCAAAATGAACGAGGAGCCCGGATGACTCAGCGTCGCTATGCCCTGCGTGACGATCAATGGGAGCG
>NZ_CAIPNF010000440.1 GCF_903866365.1 uncultured Thiocystis sp. | reverse complement strand
GTCGGCGACCGTGCCAGCGTTTGGATCCAGCGCACCAACATCGGCTCCTTGCCGTTCCAGCGCGCGGTATCTGGCGCGTTGGCGAGACAGCCCCCAGACCACGAACCCGACGACCTGGCCCAGGATCAAGGTGCCGATCAGGAGTGTAAAGGTCGTGGTGTTCATGGTGTCTGTCCTGTTCGATGAGTGCGTTGGATGGGCAAGTGCGTCGTCCGATGCGGCTTAATCCTCCCAGGGGCCGTGCCCTGGGATGTTGATCTGGCGCTCGCTGTAATCGCCTTCCGCCGCGCCGCGATGACAGGCATTGCATTTGCTCAAACTCCCCACGTCGGGATTGTCCTTGATCAGACGCGCGGGGATCTCGTCGTGCTCTTTCACGAAGTAGGGGTTCGCGCTGATGCGTGGCAGACCGCTGTCGACCCCGGCGCGCGACTCGGCAAATTTGCTCGCCCGTTTCCCGCCCGACCGGTCGGCGCCATTGGCGGTCAGATAGGCGCTGATCTCGTTGCGGAGTTCGTCCGTCAGTGAGGCGTCGTCGCCATAGTGATTGCTGAGTCCAGCGGGCGACATGATCGCCGTCCAGGCACGGGCCGGCAGCAGACCCGGCTGATAGGCCATGTGGCAGGAACCGCATTCTTCGCTATAGGCCACATTGGTCAGCGGAGCGAAATCGGCACGAGGCTGCGACCGCTTGCCGCGCCGGTCATCGTCGTCATCATCGTCGCCAAAGGCCACGCCGGCGGCCCCCAGGGTGAAGATGCCAACGGCCAGAATGGAGAGGATCTGTTGATGATGATTCATTGATATGGTTTCCCGTTGCGTGCGTTTCGATGGTGGACAAGCGGTTCATCAGGCCCGCCAGACTCAATCCTCCCAAGGGCCGTGGCCGGGGATATCGATCTGACTGTCGTTGTAGATGCCTTTGGCCGCGCCGCGATGGCAGGTATGGCATTGGCTGAAACTCCCGACCTCGGGGTTGCCGGCCACCAGCGATGCCGGCACCCGATGATGCTTGCGTTTGAAATAGCGCGTCTCGGTGATGCGCGGCAGCCCGGTCCCCGCCTTGGCGTCAAAGCCAACGGCAAAGGCGCGTGAACGCGGGGCGCTGGCCTGATCGGCTGAATGGGCAACCAGATAGCTGGCGATCTCGGTGCGCAGCGTCTCCGTCAGCGAGGCGTCGTCGCCGTAATGCTCGCCCAGCGCGGCGGGATCCATGACCTGCGTCCAGGCAAGCGCTGGCAGCAGACCCGGCTGATAGGCCAGGTGACAGGCACTGCATTCCTCGCCGTAGGCGGCATTGGCGACCGGAACGACATCGGCACGGGATGCCAGCCAGCCGCCGAGTTTCCCGTTCCGGTTGCCGTCATCGCTGACGGCCACGCCAACCGCGCCGACCATGAGCAGGATGAGGATGCCTTGGTGAGCGGTCATGGATCCCCTCCCGCTTATTGCGTCTTGATATAGGCGATGAAATCGGCCTTCTCGGCGGCCGTGCATTCGCGCCCAATGGTCCATTTGCAGTTGCGCAGCAGCCACTTCTCGATTTTGGCCGGATCGGTCAGCCGTTGCGGATTCACCGAAGGGGCGAGCGGCTCGATGACCTTGCCGGTGTTGGCCTGACGGCCTGGCTGGGTCAGATCGCGTCCGTGACAGGTGGCGCAGCTGCGCGCCGCCGAGCCGTCCGACGCCGGGTATTCCTTGGTCCAACCCGCCTTGCCGGCCGCCGCATCCGCGGCGAGCAGGGGCGTTGAGAGTGTCAGTGCGCCCGTGGCGACCAGAACGATTGCAAGCGGTGATGTCATCAGTCTTCTCTCCGTTTAAAGGCGGTGCGTCTGGCGGTCGCGATGGACCGCGAACCTGGGTGTAGAGTACGGGGGGAAGGCTGACAGAACGCTGTCGGTCATGGTCAGCGATCGGTCAGGTAATCGACAGAACCAGAAGGAAACAACCGAGACGCCGAGCGGTCCTTCGGGTTAACCTTCCAACCGGTCAGGAATGCCGATGTGGCGGCACAAGCGCACGTTACCCTTTCCACTCATGGCGGTTGAGCCATGCAATGGAACCAACGTCAACCCATCTCCCGCCACGCTCCACTGACTAGGCGCGCGCTGTCGATGCTCAACGCCTTCGCCGTGCAAGACCCGATCGCTTCACTGAGGCGAAGACAAAACCCGCTTGAATCGCTCACCACCGAGGACACTGCCAATGAAAACGAACCGGTTACGTCATACACTCGCGTTCTTCCTCTCCGCTGGTCTCGCCCTGTCGTTCTCCGCGCTGGCGGAGGATGGACCCGATGCCGCCAAGGCGCTGGTGGCGAAGGTCGCGGCCTTCTATCAGGCAAACGGCAAAGCGGCAACCATCGAGACACTCAACCAGGCCGATGGCCCGTTCGCCCAGGGATCGCTCTATGCGTTTGCCTACGATCTGACCGGCACCATGGTCGCCCACCCGAAAAATCCCAAGCTGGTCGGTAAGAACCTGATCGATGTGCCAGACGCCGAAGGTAAACTCTTTCGCAAGGACATCATCGAAACCGCCCAGACCAAAGGAGAAGGCTGGGTCGACTATCTGTATAAAGATCCGACGACCAGTCAGCTAGAACCCAAGACCACCTACCTGAAACGACTGGACGACATCGTCGTGTGCGCCGGCACCTATCGGAAATAACCCGTATGCGATCCTCGACCTTCCGGCAGCAACTCTGGTTCATGGTCCTGGTGGTCATGGTGCTGTTGTTGACCTTGGCGGTTTCCGGATGGTGGGGGATCCATCGCGTCCGTCAGAATCTGGATCACCTCTACTCGCAAAGCGTGATTCCCGCCGAAAGCCTGATGCGTACCTTGGATGTGATGCATCGCATCCGCACCCAGGCACTGTTCGCCGTGACCGAAGAGACGGAGGACACCGCGAGCGTCGCCTTGGCCGCACTCCCCGCCCTGGATCAGGCCTTCGCCACGCACTGGCAAACCGTCAACAGCCGTTTCGACGATCCCGATCTGCGCGCGGCGGGGAAGCGTTTCGAGCAGAACTGGGCCGCTTACGTCAAGGCGCGCGATCAGTCGGTCCTGATGATCGAGGTCGGCGACCTGAGTTCCGCCCTGCACAACATGAAGTTCAACGCTGGGAAGCAATTCCAGCAGGCCGATGAGAGCCTCCAGACCATCATCCGTCGCCAGGCGGAACTGGCCAGTTCCTACCAACAAGCGGCGAATCGCATCCAGGCGTGGTCCGAGCGCGGAGTGATCGCGATTGCCCTCATCGGTCTGGCGGTCTTTGCCTTGGTCGCCCTCGGACTGTTCCGCAGGATCGCGCGTCAACTCGGCGGCGAGCCCGCGTTGGCCGCGCGGATTGCCCGCCTGATCGCCGATGGCAAGCTCGACAACGAGATCCCGTTGAAGCAAAGAGACACGGGCAGCCTACTGGCCTCGATGAAGGACATGCAGCAACAGTTGCACGATCGTCTCAGCGCCGAACGGCAAGTCGCGGCCGAGAGCCTGCGCATCCGCCATGCCCTGAACAAGGTGACCCTCCCGGTCACCGTTTCGAATGAGCACCATGTGTTGGTCTATCTCAACGATGCGGCCCAAGCCCTCTGGCAACGCATGTCCGCCGAGATCGCGCGCCGACAACCCGGCTTCGACGTTCACCAATTGATCGGAGGCCGCCTTGCCAACTACTTCGAGGATGAGGAAACGCGCGATGCCTACCGCGCCGAACTGTCCGGTTCGCGCACGCTCGATACGCTTCTGGGCGGGCGGACGCTGAGACTCACGGCCAGCCCGGTGCGGGATGAGGCAGGCGCTTACCAAGGATGCGTGACCCATTGGC
>NZ_CAIPNF010000439.1 GCF_903866365.1 uncultured Thiocystis sp. | reverse complement strand
GGTCGCGAAGTGTGGCCTGGCACGACGAGGCTGTCGAGACCAGCCTGCGAGACGACAGCAGGAGCGTCACCGCTCACGCCTGCGACGAAAAACCTGCATGAACCATCTGGCGCCTTTTTGCATCAGATTGAACTCCCTAGCGCCAACCTGGTTGATCACTCAAAACCACGCATACCGTCATGGACGCGGTTTAGTTCATGACAATCCGCACAATCACTCGAACCGACGCATGCCATAATGGACGCTATCCAGGTGCTTTAAAAACTGAAGTCAGGTTTTTCCAAGGTTTCCAAGCTCTCGCGCAAGCCTTCCTGCAGCCATTCTCCCAAATCACTTTCGACGGCGCGAAAATCAAAGGATGGGATTGGCGCGATGAAAGGCCGATTGATCTGGAGTTGCAATTCCTCGGGCAATGGCTCCGCCAGCCAGGGCATCACCTGTAACAATGCCTCGATCGCATCCATGGCCGCTTGACGATCGCCCAATTCGGCATTGACCCGAATCAACGCGAAACTTGTACCAATGTGAGCATCGCCTTTTTCCGCCAATTGCTGGAATTGCTCTCTGCTCTTGAGCAGCCATTCACGCTGATCTTCGGAGTTGGCTTCATCTTGAGATGCCAGATAATCATTGAGTGCCTGTTCATACTCCAACCAATGGCGATCCCGTGAGTGATCGGCAATCTGCCAACCGATCAGGAGCGGCTGGGCATAGGGATAGGCGGCAAGTTGGGTTGGCCAGCGGCTTGGATTCATGGATTCATCTCAACAAGAGTGTTTAAGTGATCAAGAAGTAGAAACCGGATGCAGCCCCGCAATCCGAGTCGCGATGCGCGCGTCGAACCTGGATTCGGGAAGGTTTCCACTGGCATCGAACATCTCCATCTGGAGGAATTCATCCACGAGCCAGACTTCGTGGGCACCCGCCGCCAGATAGGCGACTGTCTTTTCATCCATTTCGCCACGGCTCTTGGAGGGCGAAAGAACCTCGATGCAAATCTCGGGGGCTTCGAGATAGGGGGTCGCGAATCCATGTCTTTGCAAGAAATCCGCTGAGCACCAAACGACATCGGGCACCCTGATACCGATGGATGTCTGTATCGAGCATTCGCTGATGACTTCACCTTTAGGCAGGATTTTCGACAAAAGTACGATTAGACGGGATTGCAACCAACCATGCCGATTGCTGGCAGGACTCATCTCGATGTTCCCCCAGCGGTTCAGCTCGATTTTGTACGGCAAATTCTGCAAGGAAGGATCTTCGATGACCTCAGCCCATTGCATGCTGACAGACTCCAATTAGCAATAAGAACGCCAGGATTAAATCATCAATCCACGTTGTCTGAGATGTTCCGCCTGGACGGCTCCACAGGCAAACAGGGTGCGCTGCCTGTCAGTGTCCTCCCCCTGTTGATCTTCGTCAAACGGCGCAAGAGCATTGAGAGCCGGTATCAGTCGATACAGAGTCATCCCAAGATCCTTGAAGATATCGAGCAAAACCTGGCTGATCCGCTCGCCTCGGGCAAGGCCAAACATGATCAAAGGGTCTTGTCTGGCGAGAAATTCGGCTCCGCCCTTGAGGATGGAATGTATGTCGCCGGAAACATCGAGTCTCAGGACATCGACGGTTGATCCGCTGGGCCAGTGCGCCTCCCGATGCAGCGTATCGAGCGTCAAGATGCGGACGCTTTCGCTGGCGTCGCCGTTTTTTTGGCGGGTGACTTCGCCGAAGGCATCGGTGACGATGTTGGTCTCGCCAGGATGATCCGAAAGTCCGAGACGAAGCAGCGTGATGACATCCTGAAAGCCGTTGTCCTCGATGCTGCGGCTCAACATCGCACTCGGAGCCCGGGCCGGCTCCAGGGCAATCACCTTGCCTTCCCCGCGCATCCGTTTGGCCATGGTCAAGGCATAAACGCCGTAGTTGGCACCGACATCCAGCGTCACCATGCCGGGTTGAATCAAACGGCGCAAAAAGGGCATGGCCTCGTCGAACCAGTCTTCCTGTTCAAGCAGGATATAGGTGGTCGGGCAATTGATGTCATCGGGGACGCGGATGCGGACATCGTCGGCGATGGTCAATCGCAGGCTCGTGGATTGTTCATCCGTGACAGGCGAGGAGTCTAGTGTCGACATTGGATCCATTTCATCTGGCTGGCGGGAGCCTGGTTGGTTCTGATCGCGCGTCGTCGAGTCTACCTTGTCGCGCATTGCGTCCTCAATGGATTGACGCAACTCTCGCGCCAGCGGGGAGTCGAGACCAATCGCCTCGGCCCGATCCAATGCACTCAAGGCATCCTCGGGGCGTTGCGCGATCAGCAGTCCTTGAGCAAGGCCCAGCCAGTAACGCCCGATCTCGGGGGCGATCTCCGACGCCCGTTGCAGGTGCGTCAAGCCCTCGTCAATCCGGCCGGTTTCGATCTCCAGCACGCCCAGATGATGCAGGGATTCAGTCTGATCGGAGTCGAGCGCCAACAGTGCGCGATAGATGTGTTCGGCTGCGTCGAGGCGCCCGGCATGATGGTGAGCGATCGCTTGTTCGAGCAACCCTGGAGTCGTGGTCATTGCAATAGATCCTAGCCGATCATCGTGTGCTCATCTTAAGCCATGACGTCTCACCGGGCATCCACGTCGAAGGCGTGCGGCGGTTCGTCCGCGCACCAGATGCGCCACATCTCGCGCAGCGCGCCCTCCAAGGTGCGGGTGAAACCAACCTCGTCGCACAGCGGACTTCGCGCCAAGCGCTCGCGCAGCCCAGCACGCAACTCGCTCAGGCGCTTGCGATCAACCGCCAGTTCACCGGCAATGCGCGCGTAGTCCGCCGGCGTGGTCGCGATCAGTTCGGGCAAGCCGACGCGGGTCAAGAGACTGGCACCTACCCGCGAGACATGACGGTCGCCCGCCAGCGTGACCACCGGCACACCCATGAAGAGCGCTTCGCAAGTCGTGGTGGTGCCATGGTAGGGAAAGGTGTCGAGCGCGATATCCAGACGCCGATAGAGCGCGAGATGATCTTGGTGCGCGGCGGCACAGGGCAGAATCTCCAGACGACTGGGGTCAACCTCCCGAGTCTCGAAATGCGCCATGACGGTCGCCCAGGCGCTGCTGTCCACGGCCAGGCTGCTTTTGAGTAGTAATCTGGACTCAGGCACCGCCCGCAGCACCATCGCCCAGAGGTCAAGAGCGGCTGGACTGATTTTGGCGAGCGTATTGAAGGAGCCGAAGGTCACAACACCCTTGCGGGGGCTTGGAAGCGAACTGACTGAAAGAGCCGCGCCCTCCTGCGCCAAGGGGCGATAACACAAAAAACCGGTTGGCAGGCGGATAAGATGTTCCGAATGATAGGTATCCGCCTCACCTGCCGGATCGGTCATGACATCCACCAGACGGTAATCCATGGCGGTCAGTCCGGTGGTATTGGGGTAACCGATCCAGGTGACCTGTACCGGCGCTGGTTTGGCTGCGAAGGCCATGAGTGCGTTGCCGCTGGTGTGGCCACTGAGATCCAACAGGATGTCGATGCGATCCGATTGGATACGCTGAACCAACGCATCATCGCTCAGTCCCGAAGCATCAAACCAGGCGTTTGCCAGGCGCTCGAAGGACTCGGTGGCCCCATCGCGCTGATGGCTCTTGGAATAACAGAAGACCTGAAAGTGGCCGCGGTCGATCCGTTCCAGGATCGGGCGCAGAAAAAAGGCGACGGAGTGATCACGCAAATCCCCGGAGACCAAGCCAAGTCGCAAGACTCGCCCTGGATCGCGATCGGGCACAGCCAGAGACATCCGCTCGACCCGTGCCGCCTGCTGGTGTTCGTAGGCACGATGTTCGGCAAAGACCTGTTCGCGCGAGATGTCCGTCTGATAGTTCAGACAAAATAAGCGATTGCTGTGGGCTGCTGCAAAGCCCGGCTGGATTTCCAGGGCGCGCGAGTAGCAGGCGAGCGCCTCGTCCAATCGCCCCAGGTCTTTGAGGACGGTACCCAGATTGCTGTGTGCCTCGGCGTCGTCCGGACGGATCGCCAGGGCACGACGATAACTCGCCACGGCCGCGTTCAAATTGCCCTGGGTTCTGAGGACAGCGCCCAGATTGTTGTGTGCCGGTGTAAATTCCGGCTGGATGGCGAGCGCCTGTTCCAGACAGACAACCGCCTCGTCCAATCGGTTAAGGTCCAACAGCACCTTTCCCAGGGTGTCGAGGGTCTCGACATCACGCGGTGACCGCTGGAGCGCCTGCCGTAAGATGGGTTCGGCGGCCTGACTGTCATGGCGTTTCCCCAGAATGGTTCCAAGCGCCTTCCAGCCAAACATTGCCTCTGGGTAGCGTTCGGTGAACTGGCGCGCGGCGGTCTCGGCCTCGGCGAGACGCCCCTGATCGAACAGCGTGATCACCGCATCCTGTTCGGATGGCGTTGGCGTTGGCGTGGCAGCCGGTCGTGTCTTCCCCAAATGATGGCGTGCCTCCTTGCCACGGCGACCGTCATCACCCGCCTCTTTTGACGGCGTGACATCGAATACCCGAGGCGACTCATCCGCGCACCAGATGCGCCACATCTCGCGCAGCGCGCCCTCCAAGATGCGAGTAAAACCAATCTCGTCGCACAGTGGGCTTTGCGCCAGGCGCTCGCGCAGCCCGGCACGCAACTCGCTCAGGCGTTTGCGATCAGCCGCCAGTTCGCCGGCAATGCGCGCATAGTCCGCCGGCGAGGTCGCGATCAGTTCAGGTAAGCCGACTCGGGTCAAAAGACTGGCACCCACCCGCGAGACATGACGATCGCCCGCCAGCGTGACCACGGGAACCCCCATGAAGAGCGCCTCGCAGGTGGTGGTGGTGCCATGGTAGGGAAAGGGGTCGAGCGCGATGTCGATGCGCTGGTAGAGTCTCAGATGCTCCGCGTAATCAGGTGTACGGGAGAGTGCCTCCAGACGTTCCGGCGCAATTCCCTGCCGCGCGAAGCGCGCAACCAATCGGTCCCAGACCTGAATTTCCGCCGTCGTTGGGGTCTTGAGCAGCAGGCGCGCATCGGGCATGGCTCTCAGCAGTTCGCCCCAGAGATCAAGGGTTATGGGGGTCAGCTTAGCAAGATTATTGAACGAACCGAACGTGATTCCGCCAGTCTCCAGACAGGGGAGTGGCCCGACTGGCAGCGCCAGTCCCGCATCCCAGGGCCGATAACAAAGAAAGCCACTGGGCAGCCGGATCAGGCACTCCGAGTGATCGGCGTCGGCCTCACCCGGCGGATCGGTCACCGCGTCCACCAGGCGATAATCCATGGCCGTCAGCCCGGTGGTGTTGGGATAGCCGATCCAGGTGATCTGCACCGGCGCGGGTTTGGCGGCAAAGGCCAGCAAGAAATTTCCTTCGGTATGACCGCTGAGGTCCAGCAGCAGATCGATGCCATCGGCGCGGATGCGATTGGCCAGTGCGCGAGCCCCCAATCCAGCACTGTCGACCCAGCCATCGGCCAAGGCGCGAAAGGTTCGGGTCACGTCATCCCGCCGATGGCTTGTCATGTAGCAAAACACCTGGAACCGCTGGCGATCGAGGCGCTCCATCACCGGCAGCAGAAAGAAGGCCACGGAATGCTGGCGGAAATCGCCCGACACCAGACCGATTCGCAGTCGTCGCTCCGGATCGCGGTCCAGTGTCGCGAGGGGAGGAAGTCGGAAGACCTTGGCCGCCTGGTACTGCTCGAACGCCCGATGCTCGGCAAACACCTTTTCACGGGGGATGTCGGCCTGATAATTCAGACACAGCAGACGGTTATGCCAGGGTTCGATCAAATCCGGTTGAATCTCCACTGCCCGACGATAACAGTCCATTGCCTCGTCCAGGTACCCCTGATCCTTGAGGATATTGCCGCGGTTGTTGAGTGCGTCCGCTGAATCCGGTTTGATCGCCAGTGCCTGATCCAGGCTGATCAGGGCATCGTCGAACCGACCAAAATTTTGTAACAGGATGCCCCGCTTGTTCAGTGCATCGACAGTCTCGGGCTTGATCGCCAGGACTCGCTCGAAGCAGGCCAGAGCGTCTTCGTCGCGCCCCATCAAGTGCATGGTCAGACCCAGATTATCATGGACTTCAGCCGAGTTCGGGGCGATGGACAATGCCTGCTCGTAACAGGCCAGCGCTGCCTCGAACCGACCCATGTCACTGAGGACCGCGCCCTGATTATTGTGTGCCAGGGCATAATCGGGCCGGAGCTCCACGGCTCGTTCAAAGCAGGCCAGCGCCTCCTCCAGGCGCCCAAGATGTTGCAGGGCGGACCCCAGGCTGTTGATGCATTCAGCGTCGCCGGGCGCGATTCGGTTCGCCTCCAGTAAGAGGGGGAAGGCGGCCTCGTGCTGGTTGGATTTCACGAGACTGGTCCCGAGGATCTTCCAACCGAACATGGCCTCGGGATAGTTCTCGGTCAGTCGACGTGCCGCAGCCTCGGCTTCGAGATAGCGCCCTTGGTTAAAAAGCCCGATCACGGCATCCTGCTCGGAGGGCGTCGGAGACCTGGCCTGTCGCGCCTTCACCAGCACAGCGGAACCCTGTGGCTGGGTCGCGGCGGACTCAGGTTTTATGACAGGTTTCGGCGGTTTTTTTTTTCGCGGTTGCTTGCGCTTGGCCCCTGGCGTGGAAACGGGATCAGCGTCACTGGTCAAACTTGTCGGCGAGAGGTGGACAGGATGCTGTGGACTTTGATCCTCGATATCCTGTTCCGGACTGACCTCGAAGACCCGTGGCGGTTCACCGGCGCACCAGATGCGCCACATCTGCCGCAGGGCTCTTCCCATGATCCGGGAAAATCCAGCCTCGTCACGCAGAGGGCTGCGTTCGAGGCGCTCGCGCAATCCACCACGCAGTTCCTTCAACCGCTCCAGGTCGCTCGCGAGATCCTTGGCAATCTCCGCATACTCCCGCGAAGATTTTGCGATCAGCTCGGGTAGACCGACCTGGGTCAGCAGACTGGCACCGACTCGCGCGGCATGACGATCCCCCATCAGGGTGATCACCGGCACGCCCATGAAAAGGGCTTCGCAGGTGGTGGTGGTGCCATGGTAGGGAAAGGTATCGAGCGCGATGTCGAGACGCTGGTATTGAGCGAGATGCTCCACGTAAGAGGGCGCGCGCGGGAGGATCTCCAGGCGCTCGGACGCAATACCCTGCTCGGCGAAGTAGGTGACCAATCGATCCCAAACCTGGGTATCAAAGGCCGTATGGCTTTTGAGCAGCAGGTGGGCGTCAGGCACGACGCGCATCACCGCGACCCAAAGATCCAATGTGTCTGGGGTTATTTTGGCGAGATTATTGAACGAACCAAAGGTGATCCGGTTCTCTTCCAGACAGGGAGGCAGGGCGACCGGCAGTTCCGCGCCGGACTTCCAGGGGCGGTAACAGAGAAAGCCTCGCGGCAGGCGGATCAGACATTCCGAATGGTAGGCGTCGGACTCCCCAACCGGGTCGGTCACGGCATCCACCAGACGATAGTCCATGGCGGTCAGGCCAGTGGTGTTGGGGTAGCCGAGCCAGGTGATCTGCACCGGCGCAGGCCTGGCCGCGAAGGCGAGCAAGGCGTTGGGGCTGGTGTGGCCACTGAGATCGACCAACAGATCGATGCCATCGGCCCGGATACGCTCGGCCAGCTCCTGCTGCGACAAGCCCGGACAATCGATCCAGCCGTCGGAGAGCCGGCGAAAAACCTTGGTCACTTCATCCTTGCGGTGGCTTCTGGAATAGCAAAACACCTGAAACTGCTCCCGGTTGAGGTGCTCCAGCACCGGCAGCAGAAAAAAGGCCACCGAATGGAGACGCAAGTCCCCTGACACAAGACCGATGCGCAACACCCGCTCCGGGTCGCTTTCCAGTGTCGCAAGAGTCGGCAGCCGCAACACCTTGGCCGCCTGCCGTTGTTCAAATGCCTGATGCTCGGCGAAGAGCCGCGCTTGCGAAACATCCGTTTGGTAATTCAGACACAGCAGGAGATTGCTGAACGTCGCGGTCAGATCAGGCTGGATGTCCAGCACCTGTCGGTAACAGGCGACGGCCTCGTCTAACAATCCCAGATTCTTGTAGGCATTCCCCAGATTATTTTGAGCCTGAGGATAGACGGGCTGCAGCGCCAAGGCCCGACGGTAATCGGTCACTGCCTCGTCCAAACGTCCCAGATCCTCGAATGCGACGCCCCGGTTGCAATGGGCCTCGGGATGATCGGGACTGAGTTCCAGTGCCTGCCCGAAATGCTCCATCGCTTCGTCAAGACGATTCAAATCCTTATACGCCGTTCCGAGGTTGATATGCGCCTCGACATAATCCGGACTGATCTCCAATGCCCGCTTGAAGCACCCCACGGCCTCATCGATACGCGCCAGGCTCAGGAGTGCAAATCCCAGGTTATGAATCGCCTCCGCATCGCTGGGAGACAGTCGGATCGCCTCCAGTAAGAATGGGAGCGCGGCCTGATGTTGGTTGGCTTTGACCAGGATAGTTCCAAGCGCTTTCCAGCCGAACATGGCATCGGGATAGCGTTCGGTGAGTTGTCGCGCGGCGGCCTCCGCATTGGTATAGCGTCCCTGATCAAATAACGCGAGGACGGTTGCCTGTTCAGCCGATGTCGGAGAATTTTTTCGAGAGCCTTTGAGATGGGATCTCTTTTTCATCTGCCTGAGTGCGGCAAGACTGCTTTCGTTCCGAGCATTCTTCGGTTTGTTCCTGATCCCCTTTGCAATTTTGTCACCTGAAGGTAAAGCGGCACCATGCCGGCTATTTAGACTCCCGAAGGGAGCGCCGAGATCGAACACCCTTGGAGCCTCGTTCGCACACCAGATGCGCCACATTTGACGCAAAACCGCCTCCAATGTATGGGTGAAGCCCATCTCATCGCGGAGAGGACTTCGCTCCAGGCGCTCGCGCAAACCAGCCCGCAGCGCGGTCAGCCGCTTCCGATCCGCAGCTAGTCCGGTGGCTATGCGTACATAGTCTTCTTGTGAGGTCGCGATCAGTTCGGGCAGACCAACGCGATTCAGGAGGCTGGCGCCTACTCGCGAGACATGACGGTCGCCGATGAGTGTCACCACCGGTACGCCCATAAAAAGGGCTTCGCAAGTGGTAGTGGTTCCATGATACGGAAAGGTATCGAGCGCAACGTCGAGACGTCGGTACTCCATGAGATGATCCGTGTAAGAGGGTGCTCGCGGCAGAGCCTCTAGCCGGTGCGGAGCAACGCCGCGTTCCGTGAACTGAGCGATCAAGCGGTTCCAGACGTGAACATCCGAGACTGAATGGCTTTTGAGTAGCAGTCGGGCATCGGGCATGGACCGCAACACACTGGCCCAGAGATCGATGGTGGCGGGGGTCAGTTTGGCGATGTTGTTGAAAGAACCGAAGGTAATCTGGCCGCTCTCCAGAAACGGTGACGGACCGACTGGCAGCGCACTCCCCGCACCCCAGGGGCGGTAACAGAGGAAACCCGTGGGGAGACGAATCAGGCACTCCGAATGATGGGCATCGGCCTCCCCCACGGGGTCGGTGGTCGCATCCACCAAGCGATAGTCCATGGCTGTGAGCCCGGTCGTGTTGGGGTAGCCGATCCAGGTAATCTGGACTGGCGCCGGTTTGGCGGCAAAGGCCAACAGGGCATTCCCGTTGCTGTGGCCACTGAGGTCTAGCAGCAGATCGATTGAATCGGCGCGGATGCGTTCAGCCAATGCGCACGGCCCCAACTCTGCGGCATCAATCCAGCTATTAGCGAATCCGCGAAAGGCCTGGGTTACCTCGTCCTGACGATGACTCGTCATGTAGCAAAACACCTGGAATCGTTGGCGATCAAGGTGTTCCACCACCGGCAGCAGAAAGAAGGCCACGGAATGTAGGCAAAAATCACCAGAGACCAAGCCAATTCGCAGCGGGCGCTCCGGATCGCGATCTGGCTTCGCAATAGGATCGAGTTTCGCAATTTTGGCTGTCTGGTAATGTTCGAAGGCCAGATGCCCGGCAAACACTTGTTCGCGCGGAAGCTGATCTTGGTAATTCAAACAAAACAGGTGATTTTGCCGAGGCACGATAAAATCCGGCTGAATCTCCAGTGCCCGTTCGTAGCAGTCCATTGCCTCGTCCAGATAACCCTGATCCTTGAGAACATTGCCACGATTGGTCATGGCCACAGCATGATCTGGCTTCATCGCCAGAACCCTATCAAAGCAAGCTAAGGCGGCATCAAACCGGTGGAGATCCTGCAGCGCCAACCCCAGGTTGTTGAGAGAGTCGGTATCGTCCGGCTGAATCTTTAGCGCCTCCTCGAAACAGGCTAGCGCATCTTGTGGCCGACCAATCACCCTCAGAAGAATCCCGCAGTTATTGTGCGCCTTGGTGTAGTCCTGCTGATTTTGGATGGCTTTATTGAAACTGATCAATGCCTCTTCGAACAGACCTAATTGTTGCAAGGCCATGCCCAGATTGTTCCAAATTTCCGAACGATTAGGCTGAAGCGCCAGCGCCTCTCGATAGATTTCTACAGCTTCATCAGCTTGCTCTAGGGCTTGGTGGGCGCGAGCGAGGCTATTCATAGTTTCCGGGTCATCAGGATCCAGCCGTCGCGCCTTTTCCAATATCGGCAACGCCGCCAGGCTGTCAGCGTCGCGCACGAGCAGGGTGCCCAGCACTTTCCAACCGAGTGCGCACTCTGGATCGGACGCGGTGAGTCGGCGCGCCACAATCTTGGCGCGCGGGAGTTGGCCAGTCCTTAGCAGGCCAAGCAACCGGTCTCTTTGGGTCTGTTCGCGCGATTTGAGCGCGGCGGACGAGCGCGTCGCCGAATCCGCCGTCCTGTGTTCTGAAGAGTCCACCGCGCCCACCGACTCAGCGGCAGTGTCCGTGCCTCGGGTGGGCGCGTTGCGATCCGTCTCAATACGCGCTCGCAGATCGCGGGCCGCGGGTGTATCGAGTCCGCAGGCCAGCGCCTGCTCAATCACGGTCAGCGCATCCTCGTACCGCCGAGCCAACAGCAGCGCATCGGCGAATGACTGCCAGTAGTGGCCAGTCTCGGGCGCGCTTTCCAATGCCCGTTGCAGATGGGGCAATCCCGCATCGATTTGCCCACGCTCGATCTCCAGCACCCCAAGGTGGTGATTGGCCTCGGCATGCGCATCATCGACTGCCAGCACGGCCCGGTACAGATGCTCGGCCACGTCCAGACGGGCCGCTTCATGGTGAGCAATGGCTTGCGCGAGCAAATCCTGGCTGGCGTTTGTCTTCAATGGTGGAATCTTCAATGGGAGCGGATCCTCATTCGCTAACTGATGTTACGCAGCAGCCTTCAGACGCCCGAGTTCGGCGAAGGCATGCTGCAGAGCTTCGACATAGATCTTCGCGCGCAGGGCGAAATGGTTGAGCTTGTGGACCCGCTTGAGGCATTCGAGCTTGAAGACCGCGCAGATCGACAAGAACACGTGATTGGACGGTGTCCGCCGTGTCCGCCGTGTCCGGGTCGGTGATTTGGCCAGGGCCGCGTTGGACTTGAGCGACTTGTGATCTTCCTCGAGTCGGAACGTTGAATCCGTTGACTCAGGGCGCTGTCCGGAGGACCGAATTTGAGGGCGATCAAGCGGAGCAGGATGATGGCTGCGCCTTCCTGCCGACCTTCCTGCCGACCTTCCTGCCGACCTTCCTGCCGACCTTCCTGCCGACCTTCCTGCCGACCTTCCTGACGGCCTTCCTGCCGGCTGAATCGTTCGACGCTGGTGATGTAGGGCATCTTGGCTTGCTCCTCGAAGGCAATCAGTTCGTGCATGAATTCCCGCTCCCACTCGTCCGGCAGCCGTAGCATCCAATCGATGACGCGGAAGAGTTCGAGTATCTGTTCCCGCGCGTAGCCACGTTAGTAGAGCAGGCGCGTCAGGCGCCATTTCCAGTGCTTGCGGCTTGCGCCGTCCTTGCTTTCCTGGGCCTTCAGGTGGGCCATGACGACCACGCCGAACGGATTGGGGCTGGCTTCGAGCGCGTCCCAGCGCGCGTGCCAGTCCAACAGTTTCTGGACCGGAAAGCGAAAGAAAACGTGACATCCCCAGCGGCAACGGCGGTCGCTTCGGGGCCGAAAGCCGGGGGTGTCATCGGCCAGCACCGCGCGGCTGACGATGTCGACCCGGTAACGGTCGAACAGGCGGTAATGATAGACGTACATCCGCTCGGCAAACCCGGCCTGTGCCGCGCCCTGAACCTCGACATGGACCAGCACCCAGGTTTCCTGGCCTTCGCGGGTCTGGACCTTGACGAGTTTGTCGGCGTAGCGGCGGCCCAGTTCGGCGTCGCGGACGACTTGCTGGAGTTCTTTAGTCGAGAAATTCATGCCCCTTCGACCAGTCGATTCCGGCATGGATGCGCGGATACAGCAGCGCGAGGAACTCCGGGAAGTCGTGCTCCAACGCATCTTTCCAGGGGCTGTCGAAGTCGTCGCGAATGCGGTCGGTTGCGGTCATGGGGGCGGTTGTCAGGTTTGGTTAAGCGGCATCGTACCGAAGTAAGACCGAATGAGGATTAAGATCGGTCTGACCCTGAGCGGCTGCCGCGATCTGCTGTTTCATGTCCACGAACACCGTTTTACCCTGCCGCGTCTTGCCGAATTGTTGCGCGAGCTAGAGTTGAACTTTCTGGGTTATATCCTCGACCACCGCGTCATGACCGACTATCGGCAACGCTTTCCCGACAATCCGTCCGCGACCAATCTGGAGCATTGGCACCAGTTTGAGCTGGAGAACCCGAGAACCTTTGCTGGCATGTATCAGTTCTGGGTGCAATCGGGATAAAAATCCTCGTCAAAAAGCTGTTCTACCGAATAGGGGCAATCAACTGGAAAGACATCTGGAGCCAAATTGGTTTCTCTGATGGTCAGTCGCCGCGCTTCGGGATACGCCTCTGTCATCGCCAGGTGAAGCGATGACTTGAGGCTTGGAACTTTTTTGATCAGGAATAAAAGTTGAGCGCGCTGCTCGATGATGGTCTTACGCCAGCTTTTCCCTTCGAATTCCTTCCACTGCGTCGCCAGTGTCTCCAGTTGAAATTGCCATTTCAGCAAATGCGCAATCAAAATAATGAATCGGCTTTCCAGCTCCCGAAGGTTGCTTTTGCCCATGTCTTCAAGCTCTTCGATGAGATGCTCCACGTCAATCTCGCCGGTTTTACCCTGTCTCAATAGAAAAACCTGACGTTGAACCCAGGCATCAAAGTCGCGCTCATAGATTTCAGCAGTGCGGTTCATGATGTTTCGATCCAAGAAAAAGGTGATGTCACATGCAGGGCGCATCGCTGATCGTTGTGAGATGGCTTGGATTAAACACATCACCGCGTCAGCGGCAAGGCCACGGCTGACCATTAGACCCCAAAACATGGCGGACGGGCCGGATGACCCGTCCGGCGTGGAGTTACTGTATTGTATCGCTATATTTGGACCAACTCGGAGACAACTGGCGCATGCACGCACAACCGGAATCCCTGCCACGCATGAGTCCTCATGACTATCTGGCATTCGAGCTGGAGCAACTGGTCCGTCACGAACTGGTGGACGGTTATCTCTATGGCATGACCGGCGCCAGCGACCGTCACGAGGAGATCGCGCTCAACCTAGCGTCCGCCCTGCGCACGCATCTCAAAGGAGCGCCATGCCGGGTTTACAAGGGCGATCTCAAAATTCGCGTCGCTGACGAGTTCTACTATCCCGATGTCTTCGTCCGCTGCGGAGCGCAACGTGGCGATCCCTACTTCAAGACCGATCCGATCATGATCGCGGAAGTCCTCTCGCCCGGCACTCAGCGTTATGATCGTGGCGATAAGCGCTTCGCCTATTTTCAACTGCCGACCTTGCGGGACTATCTGCTCATTGCGCAGGATCAGATGTTGGTGGAAATCTACACGCCGGGTGATTTCAGGCAGTGCCAACGGCTACAGCAACCGGACGATCTGCTGCGCCTTGATTCAATCGGATTCTCGATGTCGCTGGCCGAGCTTTACGAATAGCGTGATTTCAGCCAAGTGATCCCCCCTCCCCTGGCGGGAGGGGGCCGGGGGGAGAGGGTGAAACCATCGCCGGGCCGGACCATCACAGCGTCTCGACCTCAAACCCCACCAGATGCCGCCCCTCGCGCGAAAACTCCACCCCGATCAGATGGATCGGCTGCCCCTCGGCGCGGTATTTTTCGGCATAGCCCCGGTCCTTGATCTGTTGCAGGGCATGTCCCTCCGGCACCAGTTCGACGACTTTGAATTCAAACAGATAGATATGGCCGTTGAATTGCACCGTCATGTCGATCCGTCCCTGATTGGTCGCGTCCTCCAGCCGGATCTCCAGTCCCAGGGCGGCGAAATAGCTGTAAAAGACGCTGGCGTAATAACCTTCATACCGGGCAATGGGATTGTTGCGATACCAGTCGTTGGGGATGCTGGCGAAAAAAGACTGGAACAGATCCTTCAGACCCGCGAGGTCATTGGCCTGGAGCAGATCGAAGGGGTTATACACCGCCTCGCCCAGCCAGTTGTAACCGTTTTACCAGCGGCGGATCGCGTCGCGGTCGAGCCCCTCAAGTTCGGGCGCAAAGACGGCGTCCACATCGGCGTCGGTAGAACCGCAAAGGGTCGAATACTCGGGCGAGAGGGTGATGTCACGCAGATTGTTCAGCCCCGAAAAGAGCTTGCGCCAGACGCCAGGCCAGTGGCGTTTTATCCACATAGTAATAATCGCCCTCGCGAATCTTGGCGAAGGTCTGGATGCCGATGGGAAGTTGGCGACGGTGCTGAAGCATTGCGCTCAAGGAGTGCGTTCCGCTGCCGCCAGGGCCGCTATGATGGCCGCCTGAATCCATTGGCCCAGGTCACCTTCGACGAAACGTTCATCGAACATCGCGAGAGGTGCCAGGAACGGACGATTGATGTGGATTTGCAGATCATCGGGCCAGGGTTCGGCCAGCCAGGGCATTGTATCCAGCATCTGCGTGATGGCGTCCAGGACGGCTTGGCGTTCATTCAGCTCGAAATGAATCCGGAGTAACCATCCCCCGGCAGAGCCGGGGGCTTTGAATTCGTGAGCCGCTCAAAGCGGCAAGGGGTCGCTAACGCGGCCCCACGGTTCTTGGGCCGCCTAAAGGCGGCAAATCAGTCCCACAGATTGAGCTGGTCGAGTCTCGGCTAGTGCAGCATCCAGTTGCCCCAGATCCTTCAGGACATTTCCCCGGTTGATCAGTGCCGCCGCGTAATCCGGTTTGATGGTCAGCGCCTGATCGAGACTGGCGCGGGCGGCATCGAGCCGCCCGAGATCGCGCAGCAGGATACCCAGATTATTCAGCGCCTCGGCGGAACGTGGTTTGATCGCCAGGGCTCGTTCGAAGCACTTCAGTGCCTCGTCGAGCCGACCGAGCGCCTGCAGGACAAGCCCCCGATTGCCATGCGCCTCGGCTGAATTCGGATTCAGGGTCAATGCCTGATCGAATGCCGTCAACGCCTCATCGATGCGTCCTTTGCCGCGCAGTGTCACGCCCAAATTCACCCAAATATCGGGGACATCCTGGCGAATCGACAAGGCTTGGGCATGACAGGCCAACGCCTCGTCAATGCGTTCCAGTTCCTGCAATGCCAAACCCCGATTGCTGTGTGCCTCGGCACTCTGGGGATCGAGCGCCAGCGCCCGGTCATGACAGGCCAGCGCCTCCTCGAAGCGCTCCAGTTCGCGCAGGACATTTCCCCGGTTGTTATGCGCCCTGCCATCGGTCGGCTGAAGCGCCGGGCACGGTCATAACTATGAGCGATGCATCCAGTTGTCCCAGGGCATGCTGGGTCATGCCCTGATTGTTCCAGCATTCGGCAAACTCGGGCCGCAGCGCCAGCGCATGACGATAGAGCGCCAGGGCGTCATCCGGCCGTTCCGCCATCTGATAGGCTCGCCCCAGATTGTTGAGCGTCTCCGCGTCCTCCGGCGCTA
Organism: uncultured Thiocystis sp.; assembly: GCF_903866365.1. Lineage (GTDB taxonomy): Bacteria > Pseudomonadota > Gammaproteobacteria > Chromatiales > Chromatiaceae > Chromatium. The sequence continues at coordinate 1,511 of NZ_CAIPNF010000439.1, read as the reverse complement.
GCTGTCGCGCCAGCTCCAGTATCGGGATGGCGGCCTGACAGCGGTCGTCCTGGACCAACAGAGTACCCAGCACCTTCCAGGCAAAATGATCCCCTGGATCGCGGGCACCGAGGTCACGCGCCAACGTTTCGGCTGGTGCGAGCTGACCTGCCTGAAGCAGACCGATCAGCCTTTCATGATCGTTGGCCTGGCGATCTGCATCCACGACGATCAGCGCCTTGGTGGAATGCCATCCGCCGTCACTCGACACGCAAACGGCATTCGTTGTCCCGAAGGTTGGGACGGCAACGGGGGTCGGCTCGCCGAGTCCAGTCGCGAGACGCGCCCTGAGATCTTGGGCGGCGGGCGTATCGAGTCCGCTCGCCAACGCCTGCCCGATCACCGTCAGCGCCTCCTCGGGACGCTCGGCCAGGAGCAGACCTTCAGCGAACGATTGCCAGTAATGGCCAGTCTCCGGCGACTGTTCCAGCGCCCGTTGCAAGTGCAAGAGGGCGGACTCGAAACGGCCACCTTCGATCTCCAGCACGCCCAGGCCATGATTGGCTTCGGGATGATCCGCATCGGTTTCCAGCAGAGCTCGGTACAGCGCCTCGGCACTGTCCAGACGACCGGCGGCATGGTGCGCCTTGGCCTTGGCGAGCGGATGTCGATTGGTCATGATCTTTCAATATCCAGCTTCTTTCTGATGGCGAACAGCGAGGATCACAGGGGTGTTTCCGTCACAACGATACAGCGCGATATAGCCGCTTTCGCCAAAACCGATGGGCCATTCACGGTACTCAGGAGCCATCTCGGGAACGGGTCTGCCAATACTCGGATGCATGGCGATGACCTTCACTCCCTCCCTGATCGCTTTGACCGCACGTCGTGCAGCATCGCTGTTGTTGGCTGCCAAAAAGCGATGCAGTCGCTGCACGTCAAGGAGCGCGGCCCGCGACCAAATCAAACGTGACATTCAGGCGGTTCCACGTCATGACCGTCTTCTAGCGTGATGAGCCAGGCATCGGCTTCTTCCAGAGTCACATGCAGGCCAGTCCTACGATAAGCCTCCCAAGCCTGGATGCCATCCTGCCGAAAGGCTTCGCATCGTTCCTCGCGCTCGACGTATTGCTGGATTGCTTCACGCATGAGCCAATGTGTTGACCGCTGGCGTACCTCGGCAAGCCGTTTGATGCGGTCGCGGATGTCTTGCTCTAATTTGACGGCGATCGGTTTTGCGGCAGTGGATTTTGCGGCAATGTGAGTCACGTTGATCGATCTCGGTTAGGCGTAAGGTATTAAGATTTTATACCAACTCAACACGGCGATAAATTTAGTTGACAACATCGATGTTTGTCGCTACTCCGACATCCTGAGGCGGGACGGGGTATTCACCCATAAGCGCCAACTTAACCGCACCGTTGACGCACTTGTGAGTTCATCATCTGCATGACCCTGGCCGGAACGGTTTGCAAGCGACGGCGGCGCGGACGTTCCTTGAGCACGTCGAGGCAGGCGTCCCAGTGTTCGTC
>NZ_CAIPNF010000438.1 GCF_903866365.1 uncultured Thiocystis sp. | reverse complement strand
TCAGTGACTCGTTTCGCGTTTCGATATCGTCTCCAGATCTTTGTAAGATCATATAATTAATAGATTTTTCGACCTTCCCGGTTCCTACTCAGATCCCAGAGAGCCTTAAAAACTCGAAGATCGAGTTTCAAGAAAAAGGGGCGGTCCGGCGACAGCTTCCGCTACCCCCAGGGCTACAAGCTCGACCAGGCTAACGACCGCTTGTTCCTGCCTAAACTGGGTTGGCTGCGCTACCGCAACAGCCGCGAGGTGCTCGGCACGGTGAAAAACATCACCGTCAGCCAGTCGGGCGGCAAGTGGTTCGCGTCGATCCAGACCGAGCGCGAGGCGGAGATCCCTGTTCACCAGGGCACGGTCGTCGGGATCGACATGCGCATTGTCCGCTTTGCCACCTTGAGCGACGGCGCGGTGTTCGAGCCCCTTAACAGTTTCAGGCGCCAGGAACAGGCACTGGTGAAGGCGCAGCGCGCCATGAGCCGCAAGGCCAAGTTCAGCAACAACTGGAAGAAGGCGAAAGCCCACGTCCAGCGCATCCATGCCCGCATCGGCAACGCCCGCCGCGACTACCTGCACAAGACCACGACCACGATCAGCAAAAACCACGCATCAGCAACGCCGGCCATCGTCATCTGCGTCAGGCGCTGTACATGCCCGCGTTGAGCGCGGTGCGCCATGATGAGCACATTCGGGGTGATGACCGTCATCTGACTGAAGACCGTGGACTGAAAAAACTCCAGGTCATCTGCGCGGTGATGCGTCAGCTCCCGCATGCCATCCATGGCATGTTCAAGACCCAGCAGCCGTTCGAGGGGTAAGGCTTCTATGTCCTTCCCTATGGGTGCTGGAGTCATCAATTCATTTGATGGGCTGGAGCAAAAAAGACTTGCGTCGGAACTGAATATCTAACTTGCTGACCACTGAAATCAACCCGCCAGCGGTCCCGCGGCCTTGATGCGCTCGTCGACCTGATCCGCGAATTTGGTGAAGTTTGTCTTGAACATTGCGGCGAGTTTGCGCGCCTGGGTGTCGTAGGCGGCGGTGTCCTTCCAGGTGCCGCGCGGGTCGAGAATCCCCGGCGGCACGTCCGGGCAGGTTTCGGGAACCTGGAGACCGAAGATGGGGTCGAGCCGGGTCGGTACCGCGTCCAGTTTGCCGTCGAGGACCGCGTTCACCATGGCGCGTGTATGCGGGATCTTGATGCGGTCGCCGACCCCGTAAGGGCCGCCGCTCCAGCCGGTATTGATCAGCCAGACGCAGGTGCCGTGCTCGGTGAGCCGCTTGCCTAATAGTTCGGCATATTTCTGCGGATGCAGCGGCATGAAGGGTGCGCCATAACAGGCGCTGAACACCGGCGAGGGTTCGGTGACGCCTTTCTCGGTCCCGGCGACCCGTGCCGTGTAACCGGAGATGAAATGGTACATCGCCTGCTCGGGCGAGAGCCGCGCGACCGGGGGCAGCACGCCGAAGGCGTCGCAGGTGAGGAACAGGATGGCGCTGGGGTGACCGCCAAGACCGCTCTCGCTGGCGTTCGGAATGGCGCTGATGTGATAGGCGCCGCGGGTGTTCTCGGTCAGCGACTCGTCGTCCAGATTCAGCCGGCGATCCTCGGACTCGACCGTCACGTTCTCCAGTACGGTGCCGAAGCGTTGGGTCGTAGCGTGGATCTCGGGTTCCGCCGTGGGCGAGAGACGGATCATCTTGGCGTAACAGCCGCCCTCGAAATTGAAGATGCCCTCGTTACTCCAGCCGTGCTCGTCGTCGCCGATCAGGGTACGCGCGGCATCCGCCGAAAGCGTGGTCTTGCCGGTCCCGCTGAGCCCGAAGAAGAGCGCGGTCCGCCCGTCGGGGCCGATGTTGGCCGAGCAGTGCATCGGCAGCACATCGCGGAAGGGCATCATGTAGTTCATGACGGTGAACAGCGATTTCTTGATCTCGCCGGCGTAGCTGGTGCCGCCGATCAGCACCAACCGCTTGGCGAAGTTCACCATGATAAAGGTTTCGGTGCGGGTATTGTCCAGCGAGGGAATGGCATGGAAACGCGGCGCGTCGATGACGGTGAACTCGGGGATCAGATGATCGAGCTCGTCGCTGCTGGGCTGAATGAAGAGGTTGCGCGCGAACAGACTGTGCCAGGCATATTCGGAGACGATGCGCACCGGCATGCGGTAGTTGGGATCGGCGCCGATGTAGCAGTCCTGTACATAGACCTCCTTCATTTGCAGATAGGAGGCCAGTCGATGATGGACCAGATCGAAGTGGGCCTCGTCGATCGGCCGGTTGATCTCGCCCCACCAGATGTGCTCCTTGCTGCCGGGCTCCTCGACGACAAACTTATCGTTGGCCGAGCGGCCGGTGTGATGCCCGGTCCGCACGACCAGCGGCCCCATGTGGGACAGCACGCCTTCGTGCGCCCTCAGGGCCTGTTCGTAGAGTGCGGGGGTGGGAAGATTCCAGTAGATGGTATCGAGGTTGTAAAGGCCATGATGATCGAGCGAATGCTCGCTGTGGGCGCGGCCGGTAATACGCATTGCTAGGGCTCCATCGGGGAGTGGGTGAAACATGGGGGGCGATCAAAACAGTCGGTCGATGGGTGTCGAGACTACACCATAATTGCCAAACGCTGAACCACGAATGAAGTTCCTCGATTCGGCGGTAATCCTGCCGGTGCGGTTAGATTGCCTGACGATGCGTGGTGGCCGAGAGACAAGCGGCGGCCGATCCCGCACAGGATCGGCCAGATTTCAGGCAGCTAAGGCTTGCTCGGGCTGTCGACGGTCTTCGCCGGTTCGATGGCGGCCTCTTTTTTCTTCGGCAGTGCTCGGCAGTGGCTTGCGACCTGGACGTCGTCCTTGCGCGTGTAGCCGGTCTGCCAGCGGCATTCCGCATTCGTTTCGCAGGTGGCCTGCTCCAAACCTTTGCAGGCTGATTCGGCGTTGGCCGGTTGCCAGGCCAGTGTCGCGAGGAGTAAGGAAGAGAACAGCGTGATCCGTGCGGAGTCGAGTAAGGTGGTTTGGTGCATTGGTTTTCCTCTTTAAAAAAATCCCTGTGGATATCACGCGACGTTGACTCCATCGCGTGCGTGGGAACATAAAGCGGAAGCGCCAATAAAGCAATTATTTTGATTTGGCGAATTGGAAATAGCGGCGATGGAGATGCCTGACTTGGGAGGACAGCGCGGCGGTATCGCCACTGTTGTCGAGGATGTCGTCGGCGCGGGCGTTGCGTTCCTGGCGAGGACTCTGGCTGGCGACGATCCGCAGAATCTCGTCCTCCGGCAGACCGCTGCGGCGCTTGACGCGCTCGATCTGAACGTGTTCGGGGACATCGACGACCAGGATACGGTCAACGAGGGTTTGCTGGCCGGTCTCGAACAGCAGTGGGATGACGAGCACCGCGTAAGGCGCGTCGAGTGTTGCGAGCCGTTCCAGCATCAGGTTCTTGATGGCCGGATGTAGGATGGACTCCAATTGGGCGCGCTCGGCAGGCGAGCGAAAAATCCGTTCGCGCAAGGCGGCGCGGTCGAGCGAACCGTCGGATTGCAAGATCGATCCCCCGAACACGGCCGCGATGCGTTCCAGCACCGGATGGCCGGCGGCGGTCAGCTCGCGCGACAGGAGATCGGTGTCGATGACGCCCGCGCCGAGCGCGCCGAGTTGCTCGGCCACGGTAGATTTTCCGCTGCCGATGCCGCCGGTCAGGGCGACGGTGAACATCGAAACCGCATCCGGCCTGCTCCGGGGCGTTCGGGTGTCGGCGCGGGGGCGCATGAACCCATCATGGTTAGAGCGGACATGGTTCGCTATCCGAGTCCGCTGATCCGCAGATACGCCTGATTGATCGCGTCGCCCCAGATCAGGCTGATCCAGCCCGCCGCGGCCAGAAAGGGGCCGAAAGGCAGGGGTTTGTCTTTGTGATGGCGACCGACGGCGATCAGGATCAAGCCGAAGAGCGCGCCGGTCAGGGCGGAGAGCAGGATGACTTGGGGTAGGAACTGCCAGCCGAGCCAGGCGCCAAAGAGCGCCAGCAACTTGAAGTCGCCGTAGCCCATGCCCTCCTTGCCGGTGGCGAGCCGGAAGAGTTGAAAGACGGTCCACAGGCTCAGATAACCGGCCACCGCGCCTACGATGGCCGACTGACTGTCGGCGAACAGACCGAACAGGCTCAGGATCAGACCCAGCCAGACCAGCGGCAGGACAATGCTGTCGGGCAGAAGCTGGGTGTCGTAGTCGATCATCGCCAGGGCGATCAGCGCCCAGGTCAACAGCAGGGCTGGCGGCGTTTGCCAGGTCAGGCCGAACTGCATCACGACCGCCAGCGTCAGCAGGGCGGTGAAGCCCTCGATCAGGGGGTAGCGCGGACTGATGCCGACGCCGCAGGCCGAGCAGCGCCCGCGCAGGAGCAGATAGCTCAGGATCGGGATGTTTTCATGGGCGCGGATGCGATGGCCGCAGGCCGGGCAGGTGGAGGGCGGCGCGGACAGCGACAGCCGGGGCGCCTCCGGTTCCGGCGCCGTGGCGTCGGCAGCGGCGCGATCTGCGGCGAGTTCGGCGCAGTCGCGCGCCCAGTCCGCTTCCATGATCCTGGGCAGACGCAGGATCACGACGTTCAGAAAACTGCCGACAATCAGGCCGAACAGGATGGCCACCACGGCGAGCAGCACCGGGTTCTGTTCGAGCAGTTCGATCCAGGCGAATGCGGACATGGCGCTCAAACCACCGACGCGAGTTTGAAGATGGGCAGATACATGGCGACCACCAGACTGCCCACCAGGCCGCCGATGACGACCATGATCATGGGTTCGAGCAGACTGCTCAGGCTGTCCACCGCATTGTCCACCTGTTCCTCGTAGAAGTCGGCCACCTTGCCCAGCATGGCGTCGAGCGAACCCGATTCCTCGCCGATGGCCGTCATCTGGATCACCATGTGGGGGAAGAGGTCGCGCTGGCGCATGGCCAGTTGCAGCGATTGACCGGTGGCGACCTCCTCGCGCATCTTCAGGACGGCGTCCTGATAGACGATGTTGCCGGTCGCGCCCGAGACCGACTGAAGCGCTTCCACCAGCGGCACGCCGGCGGCGAACATGGTGGAAAGCGTGCGCGCGAAGCGGGCGATGGCGGCCTTGTTCAGGATCACGCCGATCACCGGGATCTTCAGGACGATGCGATCGATCGCCTCGCGCATTCCCCGCGAGCGCTTGTAGGCATAGCTAAAGCCGTAGATGATGCCGCCGATGCCCATGAAGAAGGCCCACCACCATTCCTTGAGCAAATCGGAGAGTCCGATGACCATGAGGGTGAAGGCGGGCAGATCGGCGCCGAAACTGGAAAAGAGTTCTTTGAACTGCGGAATGACGAACAGCAGGATGACCACGGTCACGATCACGGCCACCGCGATGACCGCCACCGGATAGAACATGGCCTTTTTGATCTTGCCCTTGATGGACTCGGTCTTTTCCTTATAGACCGCGATTTTATCGAGTAGATTATCGAGAATACCGGCCTGCTCGCCGGCGGCGACCAGGTTACAGACCAGATCGTCGAAATAGAGCGGGTGCTTGCTCAAGGACAGCGCCATGGAGGTCCCGCTCTCGATATCCGCCTTGATGGACAGGAGCAAATCCTGCATCGAGGGATTTTCGTGACCGCGCGCCACGATATCGAACGCCTGGACCAGTGGGACGCCGGCGCTCATCATGGTGGCCAACTGGCGGGTGAAGATCGAGAGATCCGCGCTGGTAATCTTTTTCTTGCCGCTCAACAGCGGCTTGGGCTTCATCTTGACCTTGGTCGCGTTTACGCCCTGGCGGCGCAGATCGGCCCGTACCAGGTTGATATTGGCCGCGCGGGTCTCGCCCTTGACCTTGGCTCCGCGCCGATCCATGCCCTCCCAGGCAAAGACGCGCGCCTTTTCGGCCTCGACCTTGGGTTTCGGTTTGACCTTGCTTGCGACTGCCAGTGCCATCGTGCTAACTCCGCGGTGAATTAATCCTTGGTGACCCGATTGAGTTCTTCCAGGCCGATCAGTCCGGCCTTAACCTTGCGCAAACCGGACTGGCGCAGATCCGAGACCCCCTCGCGCTGTGCCTGATCGGCCAATTGCATGGCGTTACCGCCTTCCAGGATCAGTCGGGTGATGGCCTCCGTCACCTTCATGACCTGAAAAATTCCGACCCGTCCTTTGTAACCTTTGTTGCATTTCTCGCAGCCAACCGGGCCGTAAATCGTCAGTCCTTCGTCGATCTCCGCGTCGGTGAAGCCCTCTTCGCGCAGCGCCTCGCGCGGTAGATCGAGTTTCTTTCGGCAATGGACGCAGAGTCGCCGGGCGAGCCGCTGGGCCATGATGAGCAGCACCGAGGAGGCGATGTTGAAGGGCGGGATCCCCATGTTGGCCAAGCGAGTCAGGGTTTGCGGCGCGTCGTTGGTATGCAGGGTGGAGAGCACCAGATGTCCGGTCTGGGCGGCCTTCACCGCGATCTCGGCGGTTTCCAGGTCGCGGATCTCGCCGACCATGAGGATGTCCGGATCCTGGCGCAGAAAGGCGCGTAGGGCGGACGCGAAGGTGAGACCGGTCTTGGGATTCAGGTTGACCTGATTAATGCCGGCCACCTGGATCTCGACCGGATCCTCGACGGTGGAGATATTGATTTCGGGCTGATTCAAAAGATTGAGCGCCGTATAGAGCGAGACCGTCTTGCCGGACCCGGTGGGGCCGGTCACCAGGATCATGCCATAGGGCTTTTTGATCGCGCTGAGAAATGCCTCACGTTGTTCGGGTTCGAAGCCGAGCGCCTCGATGCCGACCTGCGCCGAGGACGAATCCAGGATTCGCAGCACGACCTTTTCGCCATAGAGGGTCGGCAGCGTATTGACACGAAAGTCGATGTCGCGCGAGCGGCTCAACTTGAGCCGGATGCGCCCATCCTGGGGCACGCGCCGCTCGGCGATGTTCATGCGCGACATAACCTTGAGGCGCGCGGTCAGGCGTCCGGCGGTATTGAGCGGTGGGCTGGCGACCTCGCGCAGCATGCCGTCCTGGCGGAAGCGGATCCGGAAAAATTTTTCGAAGGGCTCGAAATGGATGTCGGAGGCGCCGGCCGCGATGGCATCCACGAGGATCTTGTTGACATAGCGCACGATGGGCGCATCGTCGATATTGGCTGCCGATTCGTCGCGCTGTTCGTCATCCTCTGACGCGATGTCGAGCTTTTCCAGATCCCCATCGACGAATTCGCTGATGGTCGTGGTGTCTTGCGCGTCGATCGCGGTCTCGATCGCTGCGTTCAGCCGGTCTTCTTCCACCAGGATGGCGTCGGTGGAGAGGCCGGTATTGAAGCGAATCTCCTCCAGCGCCTGGTCGTTGGTGGGATCGGACAGCGCGAGGAAAAGACGGTTGCCCCGGCGCAGCAGCGGCAGGGCGCGATGCTTGCGGATCAAACGTTCGTCGACCAGATTCAGGGGCAGATTGCTGAGATCAAAGGCACTGAGATCCAGCAGCGGGACACCGAACTCATGCGAGGCGGCCACCGCGATGCGCCGGCTGTCGAGCAATTTCTGCTCGATGAGATGGCGCACAAAGGCGCGTCCCTGACGGGTCGATTCCTCATAGGCGGTCCGCATCTGCTGCTCGGTCAGCAGATGATCCTTGACCAGTCGCCAGGCCAGTCCAGAGGGTTTGATCGTGGCTTGATCCGTTGACATGGCGTGCCGTTCCTGATTATCGATTCACTGTGAACGCCAACCTGACGTTATTCGCGACCAGCCCATTGTCCTTCTGATCGCTCTCGTTGACATAGAATTCGAGCACGGTTTCCCGGTTCGCGAGCAGGTCTTCGTTGACGTCCTCGGCAAGCTCGTTGGCATGACAGAAGACGCTGGCATAGGGCGAATCCGGTTCGCGCGGGTCGGTGATCCAGAGATTCGGCGAAATGACCGTCATGATGCGCAGAAACCCGTAGCCCTTATCGGCGAACCATTTGGTGCAGACCCCGCGCACGCAGGATCCCGGCTTGCCCCATTCGTTGCGGGGTTCGTAGGAGACGGGGAGCAGGTCGGGGATCAGGAAACCGGAGTAATAGGCATCCACCTGCTGCTGGAGCTGACGCGAGACGTTCTTGAAGCCCATCAATTCGACCCGGCAGCCGGTATTCTGGAGCGCCTCGACGACCTGCAGGAAATCGCCGTCCCCGGTCACCAGCAGTACCTGATCGAGTTTTTGCGCCTGCAGCATGGCATCCACGGCCATATCCAGATCGGCGTTCGCCTTGGTGGTGACATTGCCGGCCTCGTCGGTATAGCGACGCACCAGCTTGACGGTGATCTTCCAGCCGAAGTCCCGGACCATCTGTTGATAGGTCTGCGCCTTCTTGCGATATTCGAGATCCTCGCGCGCCCGCTCCGCATCGAAGGCCATGTAGGTGTTCAGTCGCTGAAGAATGCCGCCCTCGCGGGCCGCGAATCGGCGCAGCACGTCATAACGCATCTGATAGCCGCCGTTGTAACGAACGTTTTCGGCGTCGACGAACACCCCAACTCGAAAATGAGAACTCAAACTAAACCTCGATGATCTAAAAAAAGAGGAAGCCCCGGCGCGCGTTGGCATACCGGGTGCGGTCGCGAACTCCTGTGCGGCATCCGTGCTTCCTGATGTTGGCATGAAGACAAAAAACGACTCTCAATCGTTAACGGCGAGGAGATCGTGTGCCGGCGCCGGCGGTTCCTTCTCAGTGATATGGATTCGATGATGATGGCACTCACGACAGCGATGCGCTCCCAATCAACTGTGGAGCGCATCGCTGACTCAGTGACGGTCTTACTGATTGGCGCGATTCTCGATCAGATCGTTCACCACGGTCGGATCCGCCAGCGTTGAGGTATCACCCAGCGAGTCGATCTCGTTGGCGGCGATCTTACGCAGAATCCGGCGCATGATCTTGCCCGAACGGGTCTTGGGCAGGCTGGGCGCCCACTGGATGATGTCGACGATGGCGATCGGACCGATCTCACCGCGCACCATAGCGACCAGCTCTTTCTTCAGATCGTCGGTTGGTTCGACACCGGCCATCGGGGTCACATAGGCATAGATGCCCTGACCCTTGAGATCGTGCGGATAACCGACCACGGCGGCCTCGGCGACATGCGGATGCAGTACCAGCGCCGATTCGATCTCGGCGGTGCCGAGACGATGGCCCGAGACGTTCAGCACGTCGTCGATGCGCCCAGTAATCCAATAATAGCCGTCCGCGTCGCGGCGCGCGCCATCGCCCGTGAAGTAATAGCCCGGATACTGTCTGAAATAGGTATCGGCAAAGCGCGCGTGATCGCCGTAGAGGGTGCGCATCATCGCCGGCCAGGGACGCGCCAGCACCAGCGCGCCCTCGCCCGCGCCCTCGATCAGGGTGCCTTCCGCCGGATCGACCAGCGCCGGGACGACGCCGAAGAAGGGCCGCGTAGCCGAACCGGGCTTAAGCGGAGTGGCGCCGGGCAGCGGGGTGATCAGATGGCCGCCGGTCTCGGTCTGCCACCAGGTATCGACGATCGGGCAGCGATTGTCGCCCACGACCCGATAGTACCACTCCCAGGCTTCCGGGTTGATGGGTTCGCCGACCGAGCCGAGGATGCGCAGCGACTTGCGCGAGGTCTTCTTGACCGGCTCCTCGCCGGCGCGCATCAGCGAGCGGATGGCGGTCGGCGCGGTGTAGAAGATGGCGACATTGTGCTTGTCGATGACCTCCCAGAAGCGCGACATGTCCGGGTAGTTCGGGATGCCCTCGAACATCAGCGAGGTGGCGCCATTGGCCAGCGGGCCATAGACGATATAGGTGTGTCCGGTGACCCAGCCGACGTCGGCGGTGCACCAGTAGACCTCGCCTTCCTGATAGTCGAAAGTGATCTTGTGGGTCATGGCGGCATAGACCAGATAGCCGCCGGTGGTGTGCAGCACGCCCTTGGGCTTGCCGGTGGAGCCGGAGGTGTAGAGGATGAACAGCGGATCCTCGGCGTCCATCTCCTCGGGCGCGCACTCGGCGGACGCGGTGGCGAGCGCCTCGTGGTACCAGAGGTCGCGGCCCTCGGTCCACTCGACCTTGCCGCCGGTGCGCCGCACCACGACCACTGTCTCGACGTTCGGGCATTCCAGCATCGCCGTGTCGGCGTTCTTCTTCAGCGGGACGTGGCGTCCGCCGCGCACGCTCTCGTCGGAGGTGATGACCAGCTTGCACTCGGAGTCGAGCACGCGATCGCGCAGCGAATCGGGCGAGAAGCCGCCGAAGACGATGGAATGCACCGCGCCGATGCGGGTACAGGCCAGCATGGCGACCGCCGCCTCGGGGATCATCGGCATGTAGATGCAGACGCGGTCGCCCTTCTGGACGCCGCGCGACTTGAAGACATTGGCCAGTTTACAGACGTCCGCGTGCAGCTCGCGGTACGTGATCTTGCGATCCTCGTTGGGATTATCGCTCTCCCAAATGATCGCGACCTGATCGCCGCGGGTTTCCAGGTGGCGGTCCAGACAGTTGTAGGAGACGTTGAGCTTGCCGCCCTGGAACCACTTGATGTGCAGATCGTCGGCCTTGAAACTGTAGTCCATCACCGAGTCCCAGGGCTTGGACCAGGTCAGGAATTGCTCGGCCTGCTCGGCCCAGAAGCCCGCCGGATCGTTGATCGAGCGTTGATACATGACCGCGTATTGCTCGGCGTTGACGTGGGCTTTCGCGGCGATGGCCGCTGGCACTGCATAGACCTTTTCTTCCGACATCGGTGTCGTCTCCTCGGTTCTGGGTTGCGTGTTGATCGGGGTCGGCGGATGCCAGACCTGGCATCCTCGAAGCCGATGATCGGCGAGTACAGTTGCGCTCAACGCTTGCGGACGAAGTTCTGCTTTGCGTGGACAGACCGCCCTGGACTTGTCCCATCGGGGCTGAACGCCCTGACGACGAGGGACGCTGACCAAAGTCGAGGCGCCGCTGCGCTCGCGTTGGCCGACAATACTAAACCGTCGCACTATCGGTATCCAGGCGTTCAACACAGGAAATCGGCGAGAGGAAGACCCCGGCCATCGTCCCGGTAGGCGGCCTGGGCCAGAAAGAGCTCGGCGGCGGCGAGTGCGTCGCTCAAGGCGTTGTGAGCGCCATAGCGGGGAAGATTGTAGCGATTGCCGAGCGCGTGCAGACGCAGATCCGAAACCTTGAAGGGGATCTGCCGGCGCTCGAAGGTGCGCAGGGCCAGCGCCTGGGTGTCGATGATCCGTATCGGCAGCGCTTGCCCCCAGTAGTGTTTGCAGGCATTGGAGAGAAAGATCTGCTCGATGTTGGCGTGGTGGGCGATCATGATTCTGCCCGCCAGCGCCGGCAGCAATTCCGCAATCGCCTCGACGAGTTCGCAGCCCTCGGCCGACTGATCGTCGGTGATCTGATGGATGACCGCGCTCGCCTCCGGAATGGAGCGGTCGATGCGCACCACCCGGTGCCGGGCGGTGGACAGGTCGATGCGGATCCCGCGCACGACGACATAGCCGACGCTCAGGATCAGGTCGCGGCGGCTGTCGAGCCCGGTCGTCTCCAGGTCGATGGCCAGATATTCCAGCTCGCGATAATCCGTTCGCGGATGGGCGAAGGGCTGTTGCAGATAGTCGCGCAAGGGTCCCGGCGGCGCGCGGCGCAGGCGCCAGCGGCGCTTCCAGTCGAGCAATGAAGGCATCGGCGAATTCCCGCTGGGCCGTTCAGGTGAAGCGACCAGCCTGATGCCGCTGCCCCAGCGATTCCTGCATGGTGTTGATCAACAGAAACGCCTCCTTGAGGTGCCCCCGTTCCAGCGGCGACAGCGCGTCCGGCGACACGAAGTTGTCCGCCTTCTGCCCGGCGCGCAGCTGACGCGCCTGATGGCGCATGCGCAGGGTGCCGATGAATTCGAGCGCGTCGATCAGGTTGGCCGACCCGTCCCGGCTCAGCGCGCCGCACTCGGCGGCGGCCTGCAGGCGCTCGATGGTATTGGTCTCGGCGATGCCGGCGGACAGCGCATAGACCCGCGCCAGGTCGATGATGGGGACGGTGCCGCGGTGCTTGATGTCGAAGGTATGGTCATGGTCGCCGCCATGGATCAGCACGATATTGCGGAAAAAGCCCAGCGGCGGACGATTTTTCACCGCGTTCGCGGTGAGGTAGGCGATAAAGATCCGGTTGGACCGGGACTTTTCCAGCATGCGTTCCTGCAATCCGGCATAGAGGTTTTCCGGATCGTGCAGCGGACGCAGATCGAAAAAGACACTGGAGAGCATCAGGGCCATGGGCTCCGGCTTGAAGATCCAGTTCGCGAAGTATTTGTGCCAGATGCGCAGCGGCTGACGCCATTTGAGGTTGGACGCCATCACGTCGCCAGGGCAATAGATGAAGCCGCAGGCGTCAAGACCATCGTTGACGAACTTGGCGAGTGCCGCGAACCAGACGTCGTCCTCGGGCCGGACATGATCCGCGAGCAGCAGCGCGTTATCCTGATCCGAATGGGACGATTGCTCGCGCCGGGCCTGGGAACCGCCCACCAGCCAGGCGTAGGGCACCGGCGACGGGCCAAGATCGGCCTCCGCCAGCTCGATCAGCCGCAGCGTGATGGCGTCCGTGATCGCGCTCACCGCCTGCCCGACATGGTTGGCGGTGGCGCCCCCGGTGATCAGATGGACCTGCAATTCCGAAATTTTCGCGCCGATCCGCGCCAGCGCCTCGACCGATTTGGCACGATGGATGTCCGCGACCAGATAGACCGAATTACTGCTCTGGAAGCGCGTCAAATCGGTGGATGACAGCAGGCCCGCCACACGCCCGCCGTCGAGCACCGGCAGATGGTGGACGTTCAGTCGGGTCATGATGATGAGCGCCTGAAAGCCCAGGGTGTCCATGTCCACGGTCTGTAATTTCTCGGTCATGATCTCGCGCACCGGCCGATCGGTCGGCAAACCGGCGGCGATGCAACGCCCGCGCAGATCGCGGTCGGTGATCATGCCGGCCAGACGCTCCCCGTCCATGACGATCAGCGAGGAGACATGATGCTCGGACATGATCCGGGCCGCCTCGCGGATGCTGGTGTCGGGCGCGGTGACGATGGGGGTGCGATTGACCATGTCCCGCACCTGCACGGTCATGAGTCCGGTGCCGGTGGCCGGCGCGTCGACCATGACATCCAGCGCCTTGCGCAGACGGTTCGAAACCGATTGCTCGAAGTGCTCGGCAAAGGCGGGATAGTCGTGGCATAGTTGCGCCAGATCCGCGCAGGGTAGCGCATAGACCAGCGTATCCTCGACGGTACTCCCCTGATCGCCGGCCTCCTGGGAGGGCTGATGGCATGGCATTTCGCACAGATCGCCCTCGGCCAGCTTGCCGACCAATTCGCCCTGAGGATCGCGCAGCTCGACCGCGCCCTTGCGCAGAAGATACAGATAGGGCTGATCGGCATCGTCCGGCGGAAACGGCGAGCCGCGACGGAGATAGCGTATCGACAGCCGTTTTGGCAGGCGAGCGAGCGTGTCTTCCGGGAGCTGATCAAAGGGCGGATGTTTGGTCAGGAACTCCTGAATCTCGATCAGTTCGATGTCCATCGCGGCACCTTGAATGCTATGGTTGGTCTGGATCTTAACGCGGTTCGTGCCCGAGCGGGCGGCCTATTTGCGGAGCGCGGTTCCCCGTCGACTGGATCGGCCGGCAATGGCCGCGGCTGCGTTGGCGCGCCTTTTCTAACATCGCGCCCGTCGTCAGCGGCGCTGTTCGGCGCGTCACCGTCCTTCCGGGTCGCCAGCGGCAATGCCGAGAGGGGCTTCAACGAGGCAGTAGGTATCGCACCATGACGAACCAACCGCGGACTCGGATGTGGCGACTTCCGCTGATCCTGATTGCCTTCCTGATCGCCTGGCGAATCGCGCTTGCCGCCCTGCTGCCGGTCACCCAGGACGAAGCCTATTATTTCGACTGGGCGCGCCGTCTGGCCTGGGGTTATTTCGATCATCCGCCGGGTGTCGCGTTCCTTGGACTCGGCACGCTGCTCGCGCCGGGCTCGGCGTTCATGGCCCGGCTCGGCGGCCTGATCGCCGGGGCGCTGACCCTGCTGGTGCTCGCCCGCTTCTATCGCAACTGCGGGTTGACGGATCAGCGGGATCTGACGCTCGCGATGATCCTGGCCTTCGCGACCCTGCCCGGACTGGCCGGCGGCGTGCTGACCACGCCGGATACCGCGCTGGCGCTGGGCTGGGCGTTGGCCTTGCACGAGGGCGAGCGCGCGCTGGCCGGGGAGCGCCGGCGCTGGCTGACGGCCGGCGTGGCGATCGGGCTTGGCCTGCTCGGTAAATACACCATGGTGTTGATCGGCCCGATCTTTCTCTGGGCGATCCTGCGTTCTGACTGGCGGGCGCTGCGCACGCCCTGGCCGTATCTGGGCGCGTTGGTGGCGCTGCTGGTGTTCGCGCCGAATCTCCTCTGGAACGCGAACCATGACTGGCTGACGATGCGCTTTCAGTTCGGACATGGTTTCTCGACCGCGATGGGTCCGCTCGCCTCGGCGCCCGCCGACGCCATCGATCCTGCCGGCCCCGAGTCGCCCGGCGAGCGACTCGCAAGCCTGTTCGGCTATCTTGGGACACAACTGGCGTTCTGGGGACTGCTTGGCCTGCCGCTGCTGCTGGCGCCCTGGCTGGCCCGTGGAGGAAAGTCCACTCGGCGAGACGGCGATCCTCAATCCAGCGCCCCGGAACGACTGGCTCAATCTCCGGCGTTCCGGCCTCATGCGCGCGTGCTGCTGAATGCGGCGACCGTCTTTCCGCTGGGCTTTTTTGCTCTGGTCGCGACCATGAGCGACGTGGAGGCCAACTGGCCGATCATGTATCTGCTCGCGGCCGCGCCGCTGGCGGCGGTCTGGTTGCGACGGGTGCGGCGCTGGGCGTTGGCGGCGGCGGCGGCGGCGGTCAATCTGCTGCTGGTCAGTCTCTATGCCGTGCATGCCGCGACCGGCGCGTTTGCGCTGCCCGACAGTCAGAATCGCATCCTGCGCGAGACCCACGGCTTCGCGGAACTGGCGCGGATTGGCGCTGAGCTGGACGCTCCCGTTTATGCGGATCGCTATCAGACCGCGGCCATGCTGCGCTTCTATCGATCCGATCTGGAGACCAGCCAATGGCCCGATCTCACCCGGCCATCCGAATATCTCAGGGGTTGGATCGCGCCACGGGTCGATCCGGAGGCGGTCACCGGTCCCTTCTGGCTGTTGACCCGATTCGGCGCGCCGCCCGCCATTGCGGGCTTTCGCGTCGAGACCCAGCGGACGCTGTTCGACTGCCCGTCAGCGCCCTTGCGGGAAACGCCAGTCTCTCCCTGCCGACATCCGCTGCATCTCTGGTATCTGTATCGTTACATGCCTGCTCCTTGAGGGGATCGCGCATCCTGGATGCTTTGCCATTCCAGCCGCGTCCGTATCGACGCCGGCACGGCGGGTTCTGTCGGACACGGTTTAGATTGGCCCATCCTCCTCATAACAGGTCTGGATCAAGGGGCTTGAGTCCAGCGTGCGGTGCACCGGGCAACGCTCGGCGATCTCCAGCAGCCGTGCGCGTTCTGCCGCGCTGAGATCGCCGTGAATGTTCAGCCGCTGCACGATGCGTTCGCCCCTGCCTGCCGTTTGTCCTCTCTCCGCGCCTTCCAGGACCACGTCGCGCTCGTGCGTCAACCGCACTTCCACGTCGTCGAGACTCAGACCCTTGCGGTTGGCGTACATCCTCAGGGTCATCGAGGTGCAGGCACCCAAGGCCATCAGCAGCAGTTTGTAGGGCGAGGGACCAAGGTCGGAGCCGCCGAACGACTTGGGTTCGTCGGCCAGGCATTGATGCCGTTCGGTATAGAGTCCGCGCAGAAAGCGGGTATCGATTTCGGTGATCAGCACCTCGCCAGGGGCGACCCTGGGCGCGGTGCCGGTGCTGGGCTCGAAGCCGTGACGCCCGAGCCCCAGATAGCGGCTGGCCCAGGCGACCAGGGTTTCGGCGACATATTCGGCATCCTCGCGGTTGCTCAGCATGTGATCGGCCTTGTCGAGCGAGATAAAGCTCTTGGGATGACGGGCGGCCCGATAGATCTTGGCCGCCTCGTCGATGGAGACAATCTCGTCGAGCGGCGAGTGAAAGACCAGGAGCGCGCGATTCAGATCGCGGAGATGGTCGGCGGAGCCGTATTGCGCCAGATCGTCGAGCAGTTGTTGGCGGATCCGGAAGCGACGCAGGCCGATCTGAATCTCGGCCTCGCCGGTAGCCTCCAATTGACCGCGCGCCCCGCTGAACAGGTGCTGCACATGGTCCGGGGTCGCCGGGGCGCCAATCGTCACCACGGCTTCCACCGACGGCAGTTGGTGCGCGGCGGCCAGCACCGCCGCGCCGCCCAGGCTGTGGCCAATCAGCAGCGCGGGTGCCTGGAAATCGGTCTCCAGCTTGCGCGCGGCGGCGAGCAGATCCTGGACGTTGGACGAAAAGTTGGTGTTGGCGAAGTCGCCATCGCTGTTGCCGAGTCCGGTGAAGTCGAACCGCAGCACGGCGATCCCGCGCGCGGCTAGCGCGCGGCTGATGCGGCTGGCGGCGGCGACATCCTTGCTACAGGTAAAGCAGTGCGCGAACAGGGCGTAGCGGGCGGTCGGCACCCGATCAGGCGTTTCCAGGAGACCCGCCAGGGTTTGGCCGGCGGCATTCGGGAATTCGAGTTTGATCCGTGACATTCCAATCTCCCCAGCGTGGTGCTTTTCTCGTGTGGTGGTCGCGCGCGCGTTTCCCTGGAGATCGGGGCTTGCGGCGGACGAATCCAGTTGGCCGATGATGCCATCGGCAGTGGCGGGCGAGCGCTCAGGAGGCGGGCGTGGCGCTGAACAGCCGATGCACTTCGGTGTGCAAGGTGGCCAACCTGACCGGCTTGGAGAGGTAGCCGTCCATGCCGGCGGCGAAACAGCGCTCGCGGTCTTCCTGCATGGCGTTGGCGGTCATCGCGATGATCGGCAGACGGGCCGTGCCCCGAGCGGCCTCCTGCGCGCGGATATGCGTGGTGGCGGTGACGCCGTCCATTTCCGGCATCTCCATGTCCATCAGCACCAGGGCGTAGTCGGCGCTGGCGAGTTGCCGGAGCGCCTCGGCCCCATTGTTGGCGAAGTCATGGCTCAGGCCCAGCCGGTTCAGCATCGCGCCGGCCAATTGTTGATTGACGCGGTTGTCGTCGACCAGCAGCACCCGACCGGCCACGAGGCTGGCGAGCGTCTCCTGTGGGTTGGATGGCGCGGCGACGGCCGCGCACTCCGGGATTGACGCGGCTTCCCGCAACGGGAGCCAGAACCGGAAAACGCTGCCCACATTGGGCGCGCTCTCGACGTCGATCGCGCCGCCCATTGCCTCGATCAATTCCTTCGAGATCATCAGGCCGAGTCCGGTGCCGCCAAATTTGCGCGTGATCGAGTCATCGGCCTGGCTGAAGGGTTGGAACAGGCGGGCGATCCCCGCCGCGTCCATGCCGATGCCGCTGTCGCGGACACTGAAGATCATGCGCTGATCCTCGCGCGCGATGCACAGATTGATGTAGCCATGCGCGGTGAATTTGATCGCGTTCACCAACAGGTTGATGAGAATCTGCCGCAACCGGGTCGGGTCGCCGACGACGAAACGCGGCAGACTGGGATCGATATTGGCGTTAAATTCCAGACCCTTGGCAGTGGCGCGATCGCCGACGATGGTTCTGACCGCATCGATGGCGATGTGGAGATCGAAGGCGATCCGCTCCAGCGTCATGCTGCCAGCCTCGATCTTGGCATGATCGAGCACCGCGTTGATCAACTCCATCAGGTGCTTGCCTGAGTTACCGATGAGGTTGACGTAATTCCGGTGCGAGGGCGCGAGCGGTTCGGCCTCCAGCAATTCGGCGAAACCGATGATGGCATTCAAGGGTGTGCGCAACTCGTGACTCATGCGTGAGACGAATTCGGATTTGGCGCGGCTTGCGCGTTCCGCCGCGTCCTTGGCGATCCGCATATCCTGGGCGCTGTTGGCAAGCTGTCGATTGGCCTGGCCGATGCGCTTGAGGAAGAGCCAGCCGGCCAGACTGGTGAGCAGGATCACGAGGACGACCAGCGAGAGTTCGACCGCCTTGAGGCGATCGCTTTGCAATTGCAGTGCGGTTTCCAGTTTCCGCAGTTGTTCGCTGCTATCGAAGAACAGACGGTTGGCGTTTTCGGCGATGCGCTCGAAATAGGGCGGAATGTGCTTGATGAAGAGGTCGCTGTCGACGTGCAGATCGAAAAAGCCTTGCAGGTCTTCGCGCTCCTGGAACTCCCAGCTTTTGACCAGGATGTCTTCCAGTTCCCGGGTCTTTTCGCCCAGCGTGTCCAGGAGCGGGGCGATTTCGATCAGTTCCATGACATGGCGATCATTGTTCTGGTCGGGCTGATAGGCCACCTCGCGCACCATTTCGTCGCGCCCTTCGAGATTCAGTTGTACCTCGCGCCGGACGGTTCCGCCCTGCTTCAACACGTTCAGATCGTGCCGCAGCTTTTCCATCTGGCCTTCGATGGACAGATTCACCCGTCTCAGCCCGGCGAGATTCGAGGTGGACGCCATCCGGTAGAGGTCTTTTTCGATGCCCTGGATGCCGCGGACGATTTCCTCGCCGATGAATAGTCGCGCTCGTTCGTTGACGCTGCGCGCATTCAGCTCCGCCTGCAGGTCGGAAAAGACCACCCGTAACCCCAGCAACAGGGCCAGACAGAGGATGAAGACGCCGAACAACCAGCGGATGGAGGTGACGGCGACATCCTGAACGACCGGAAGCGCTGTCCGGTCGATGTCGGTTGGGCCGGCGGGAACGCGGCGGGGGTGATCCATCGCCAGTGCGTCGGAGGGGCCGGGTTAGCGGTCGCTCGCGGTCTGGTTGTCGAGGAATCCGTGTTTGCTGAAGATCGCCTGACCCTCGTCCCCTGCGGTAAAGTGCATGAATCGCTCGGCCAGTTCAGGATGCTTCGCGCTGTTCAACTGGATCAGCAGCAGCGCCTGAGGCTTGGCAAGACTCGGGTCGAGGTCGATGACATCGAGGAGGGCGGCATTGTCCGGGAAGAATCCCGTGGCGCGCCAAACCAGGGTGACATCCGCCTCCTGTTTTTTCATGGCGTTCATCAGGCTGCGTGAATCGGGGGCGAGGAAGGCGGCCGCTCTCAAGACCTTTTGATAGATTCCCAGCGCGTCCAGAATCGCCTTGGCTTCCTGGCCGACGCTGCCCGATTCGGCATTGCCGACGATGGCGGTTAGATCCTTGCGCAGGAGTTCGCGCGGATCGGGCTTGACCTGTTTCGGATTGCCCTTTTGCACCATCAAGGCCATCTGATTATAGCCGACGGTGACGAAGTCGCCCAGCAGTCCCTCCGACTGGTGCTTATCGCGGTAACTGGGTTCGCCGGGCAGATACCAATCGCCGACGCCGCTCTTCTTCGCGGACTGATAGAGATCTTCCGAGCCGCCCTGCGCGATGATGATCTTGACGCCTTCGCGCTGCTCGAAGAGTTGGGCGATCTCGGTCATGGGCCGCACCATGGTGATGCCGCAGTAGAGCAGAAGTTCTGGCTGGTCGCCTTGCGCCAAGGCGCTGCCGGCGCTCAGGATGGCGAGGGTCAGGATGGCGAACCGGCGGGAAAATGAGAGCATCGTTTTGGGCCTTCGTGACGTTAGGAATGCGGCGTTTGCGAGTGGACACGACTCCCGATGAGCCAAGCGGAAATCATGGCGGAGGCGGTCTTACAGAGCATGACCCGCGATGGTAGTCGCGATAGGTGCGGTGGGCAAGGCGGGTACCCGCGCCGCGCGCGCGAAGGTCGAGCGTCACGCCTTCGATTGTGATTCGCGTCGCGAATCGTTACCCTCTCGCCTCTTTCACTCCGCCGCCGATCAGGTTCAGGTGCAGACACTCGCCGCCACACGCCGTTACTGGCTGCCCCAGCTCATGGTGCTGATTCTGCTCGCCCTGATCGGCACGCTTCCCTTCTGGTTCACCGATCTGGATCTGCGCGTCGCCTCGCGCTTCTATCATCCTGGCGCCGACGACCCTTGGTTCAAATCCCGCGAGGCACTCTGGCTGTTTTTCTATCAGGCCGCGCCGCTGTTGGTCGGTTTGGTCATGCTCGGGAGCCTGGCGGTGATCGCCGCCGGTTCCATTTGGCCGCGTTACCGACGGGTACGGCTCCATGCCGTCTTTCTGCTCCTCACCGCGCTGATGGGTCCAGGTCTGGTCGTCAACGCTGTCCTGAAGGACCACTGGGGGCGTCCACGTCCGCACCAGACGGTTGAGCTTGGCGGCACCCATGACTATCTGCCCCCGCTGGTCATGGGCGAGGCGGGGAAGGGCAAGTCCTTTCCCTGCGGCCATAGCTCGTCCGGCTTCATGCTCGGCGCCTTTTTTCTGATCTGGCTGCGGCGTCGACCTTGGCTCGCAAGCCTGGCCTTGTTCGGATCGATCGCCTTGGGAACCCTGCTCGGGATCGGTCGCATGACCGCCGGGGATCATTTTTTGTCCGATGTCATCTGGTCCGCCGTCATCGCCTATGGATTGGCCTTCCTGCTCTATTACGTCGTGCTGCGTATTCCGCAACGGGAGGATGCCGCGGATCGACAGGCTCCGACGGCACCGCGTCCCCTGCGCTATCCGGTCGCCACCGCGATTGCCTTTAGCCTTCTGGCGGCGGCCATGCTGTTCGGCATGCTGCTGGCGACACCCGTTCACGAGAACCGCTCCCACGCCGTGATCCCCGGAACCGAGCAACCGCCGCCGCGCACGCTCCGTCTGATCGCCGATGATGCCCAGGTCACGCTTGCCTGGCACGACTGGCCGGACCAATCGGCGCTGATCCTGCTTAAGGGGCGTGGTTTCGGTCTGCCCGGCACACGGGTCCGCGACCAACTGACGATTCAGGATGGCGTGCTGACCTTCAGGATCGACCACTGGGGCTTTTTTACCGAAAAAGACACCACGCTGGTGGTTGGATTGGTCCCGAGCGCCTGGGACCGCATCGAAGTCGAGACCGGAGTTGGCGACATCCGGGTCTACCCGGCACCGCCCGCCGCGCCGGCACTCGATCTGAAAACGGGAGACGGTCGGGTACTGCGAGACATTCGATGAGGGTTAAACCGCGTCCGGAGCCTCTGCGTTGTGATGACGGACAAGGATCTCGCGAGTGCTCCAGGGCGACCGGTGAGACACGTTGTGAAATGATAAAAAACTTTAATCGCGTCAACTCCAAGGTTTGTCGGTTCCCGCGAGGCTGGGGCGATACGCCAACAACGCACGCCCACACGGACGCGATTTAAGATGTGCGGAATCGCCGGTTTCATCCTGCGCGACGGCCAGCGGCCGGACCCCGAGCAACTCGCGTGCATGGCGGCCCAACTCGCCCATCGCGGGCCGGACGATCACGGCATCCACTGCGCCGGCCCGGTCGGTCTGGCGCAGACACGCCTGTCGATCATCGGTCTGACGACCGGGCATCAGCCCATGGTCTCCGCAGACGGCCGGCTGGCGCTGGCGGCGAACGGCGAGGTCTATAACTATCTCGAACTGAACGCGGCCTTGCGCGAGCAGGGCCGCCAGCCGCGCACCGATTCGGACTCCGAGACCATCCTGCACGCCTACGCGGTGCACGGTCTCGGGTTCCTGACCCAACTGCGCGGCATGTATGCCTTTGCCCTGCACGACGCGGACGCCGGGCGCCTGATCCTCGGGCGCGACCGACTCGGGATCAAACCGCTCTTCTATGTCCGTCTGCCCGACCGCATCGCCTTCGCCTCCGAGATCAAGGCGCTGCTGCCGATCCTGCCCGAACGGCCCCAGGTATCGCCCGGCGCGCTGCGCCAGTTCCTGCAAAACCAATTCGCGAGCGGCGAGGATACCCTGATCGCCGGGATCAAACGGATCCTGCCCGGCGAGGCGCTGACGATCGACGTGGATCTGCGTATCGAGCGCCATCGCTACTGGTCCGCGCTGGATATCACACCGCGTGCCATCAACGTCGAGGAGGCATGCGCCGAACTCGATGGACTGATGGACGACGCGATGCGCGAACACCTGCGCTCGGACGTGCCCTTCGGGCTCTTCCTCTCGGGCGGGGTGGACTCGGCGGTTCTCGCGGCCATGCTGCATGCCCACGGCGCGGGCCGCATCAAGAGCTTCTCGGTGGGCTACCGGGGCACCGCCATGGCCCACGAGCTGGATGAGGCGGCACGGGTTGCGGACTATTTCGGGCTGGATCACAGCCCACTGGAACTGGAACTGGGGCAGGTCTTCGCGCGTATCCCGCATAGCATCTGGTGCGCCGACGAACTGATGCGCGACTATGCCAGCCTGCCCACCTCGATCCTGGCCGAAACCGCCGGGTCCGAACTGAAAGTTGTCTTCTCCGGCGAGGGCGGGGACGAGGTCTTCGCCGGCTATGGTCGCTACCATCCAAGATTCGCGGAACGCTGGTTCAAGGCCATGCTGCACCCTGGCAGCGGCGGTTTTCGCACGCACGGACAATGGGCGGGGCAGTGGTCGCGAGGACTGTTCGGCCCGGCGCTGCGGGCGGTCGCCGACGCGGATCGCGCGCCCTTTCTGCGCGCCTGGGGCGAGACGCCCGCGCACTGGTCGGACATGCAGCGACGACAGTACACCGACTTGGTCACGGCGCTGCCGGATAACCTGCTGGTCAAGACCGACCGCCTGCTGATGGGGTTCGGGGTCGAGGGACGGGTGCCTTTCCTGGACCATCGTCTGGTCGAATTCGGTCTGTCGCTGCCGGATGCGCTCAAGGTCCGCCAGCACCAGGGGAAATGGCTGTTGAAACGCTGGGTCGAACCCCGGCTGCCGCCCGGTCATCTGGAACGTCCCAAACGCGGCTTCCATGTCCCGGTCGGCGACTGGCTGCGGGGCGAGGTGGCCGCAGAGGTCGGTCGGCGTCTGGCGCGCAATCGCGGCATCCGCGACTGGTTCCGGGTCGAGTCCATCCCGGCGCTCGTCGCGTCCAGACAGAAAGGGCAGGGCGGCGGGCGCGAACTCTTCGGACTGATGCAGTTCGCCATCTGGCACCGGCTGTTCATCGAACAGCCCGGACTTCGGCCCACGCCGGACGAGGATCCGCTGGAGTGGATCGGGTAGAGACGTCTCTTGTGCTGCTAACCCGAATTATTCATAAAACGGGCGACACTCGTTTAACCAATTGATAAAATTGGTGTTCCGCCAAGAACGCTTCGGAGAAGCCAAACGCGGTCGCCCATGTCCAAGTCTACTCAAGAAACGCTGCGATTTCCTCCCGTCGACGGCTTAAGCGTCCGCGCCGACGTTGACGGCGGGGCGATGTCGTCT
>NZ_CAIPNF010000437.1 GCF_903866365.1 uncultured Thiocystis sp. | reverse complement strand
TCGCGAGCCATTGATAGGCCGCGCGCGCGCTGAGAAGGATGTCGTCGATGAAATTTTCCATCAGGCGCACACCCAGGCGCGCGGGACTGGCGCATCGATTCGTCGCGCCTGTCGCGCTGGCGGCGGCATGATGGGCGCGCCAAGCTGCGCGAATGCTTCGGCATGCGTTTGCGCGCGGCGCGCGGTCGCCTGGATGTCCAGGCGCTGCGCCGGACGTAGCTTGTCGTCATCCACGAAGGTGACCAGCGCCCAGCAATCGGGGTCGTCCTGTGCCGGGGCCGCGATCACCGCGCCGCCGGGCATCCCCAGGAGCCGATCGCCATCGACCCCGCCGTCGATCGCGGCATTCCACAAGGCGGTGTAGATCGCCGGCCCCAGACTTTGAATCGCCGCGACCGGCTGTTCGAGATTCAGGCGTTGCAGGGTGCGCTCGATCAGATGATGCGTCAGGCGCACGGGGATTTCGACCGGGTGGACCTCGCACTGGCGCGCATTGAGCAGGAACGCGATGCCTTGCCAGCCTTCGGCCCAGGTTTCCGGCTGACGCCACACCCCCATGACCATCGCCACCTCCTGTTTGCCGTGGCCGTGACGCTTCGCTTCGATCATCACGAAATGCGGCTGGCGTTCGATTTCAAGCAGCGACTGACGCATCCAGGCACCGCGCGTGCGCACGGCGGCGGGCGGGCGTAAAGACCGTTCGGGACGCTGATCCAAGCGGCGCACGTAGCCGCGATACAAGGCTCTGGCGATCGATTCGTGCATGAGACTTCTCTCTTCTGACAAGGCCGGCGGATGACCGGCGAGCGTGTTCGTCGACCTTAAGCGCCTCGCCGTCGCACGTCAATAGCGTATAAAAAATATCGTTTTACGTCTTCAGTAAAACGCTATGATTGGCCTAATGAAATCGCTCCCACGCCCGCTCCTGACCCTCGCGCTGATTGCGCTCGCCGGTTGTGCCGGCCCAGCGTCTCGGCCCGCTGGCGTCTTTCAGGAAAACCCCGCGCACGCGCGTGCCGTCAACGTGCTGATGGCCGCCGGTTGCCTCGACGCCACCTCGCCCCGCCGCCCCGCCGTCGCGAACGACACGGGTTACGCCATCGTCAATGCCCGCCTGCCGCCCCTTGGCGTCGATCTGGGGATGGCGGTCGGGATGCGCGCGCTGTCGCTGCGCGGCCAATCGCCAAGCGATCCCTTATCGTCGTCCCGATTGCTCGCCTGGATGCCAGCCTGGATGCCCGCCTCCCTCGCGGCGACCCCCGAACAGGCCCGCGACACCTTGCGACGTCTCGTCGACGCGGCGCTCGCGGCGGCCCTCACGGACAACCTGCCGCCATCGACCGTTTCGACGCGCCGCCGCATCGGAACCTTCGTCGTCATCGGCGATCGCTGTCATCTTCCTTCTGTCGCCTGCCGCTCTCGCTTAGAAATCGTTCGGACGCCGATCCTCGGGCACGCGCCCTCCTGGTTCGGCGGCGATCCGGCCTGGACCTGGATCACGCCGTCCGGGAAAGCGATCGCGGCCACCCTCTTGCCCAGCGTCACCGATCAGCGTGTTTGGCCCGCTCGCCACCCGCTTGGCGACCCGATCTGGCAATCGTTCAAGGCGTCAGCGCCCGCCTGCCTGATTGGGCTTATCTTTACTCTGGCCCCTGGCACCGTCTCGCGCGGCGATGGCACGGGATTTTTGCAGGACGCGCAGGTTCTTCATCGCGGCCAAGCGTTGTCGCTGGCCGCCCCTCTCGCTCGCTAGGAGACTTCCCCATGCCCGATTCCGCCACGCACGTCGCCCCCGGCCAACCGTTCGACTACACCGCCGAACAACAGGGCATCATCCACTCGCACGCCGACACGCTCTCGATCAACGCCTTCGCGGGAACCGGCAAGACGGCAACGCTCGTGGGCTTTGCCGAGGCGCGACCCCAGCAACGGATGCTCTATCTGGCGTTCAACAAAGCGGTGGCGGAGGCGGCGAAACAGCGGTTTCCCAGCCACGTCGACTGCCGCACCTCGCATTCGCTGGCGTTCGCCACCTGCGGCAGTCGCTACAAGCACAAGCTCGGACAGCCACGCGCGCATCACGCGCGCGACATGCTGAAGGTATCGCTCAACCGCGACGAGGCGCTGCTGTTCGCCGATCAAGCCCTGCGCACCGTCTCGCGCTTTCTGATGTCCGGGAATCCGACGCTGCATCTCGATCATGTCGACACCGGTCCGCTCCGGTTCGGTCCGGCGGATGTTCTCGCCGCCGCCCGGCGGTTCTGGGACGCCATGCAGGATGTCCAAAACGCGGCGATGCCGATGCCCCACGACGGCTATCTCAAGCTGTATCAACTCTCCAAACCGGATCTGCGGAAGTACGACGTCATCCTGCTCGACGAGGCGCAGGACACCAACCCCTGTCTGTTTCAGATTTTCAATCGCCAGCAGACCGGGCGCGTCCTGGTCGGGGACGCGCACCAGAATATTTACGCCTTTCGCGGGGCGATGAACGCGATGGATCGCCTGGACGGGGAACGCCATGCGCTGACGGCCAGCTTTCGGTTCGGCTCGGCGATTGCCGACGTGGCGAACGCGCTCCTGGGCACATTCAAAAACGAACCGCTGACCCTGGAAGGACGGGGCGGACCGAGTACGCGCGGTCCCGCCAGCGGCGATCTACAAACCGTTTATCTGCACCGCACCAACGCCGGTCTGATCGAGCGCGGCATCGGCTTGCTCCAGGCGAACGCGCGCGCCAGGATTCATTTCGTGGGCGGGGCGTACAACGATCATTTCGAGACGCTGTTGGACGCTTGGCGGCTAATGGACGGCGAGCACGGCGCGATCCGCGATCCCTTTTTGCGCGCCTTCAACAGCATCGGCGATCTGGAAGACTACGCCGAGGCGACCGAGGATCGCGAGATCCAGGCGCGCTTGTCAGTGGTCAAAAAATACACTGACCGACTTCCCGGATTGCTCGATCAGTTGACCGCCGCCGACGAAGCGGATCCGGCCCGTGCCGTGGCCTCGCTCACGACGGCGCAC
>NZ_CAIPNF010000436.1 GCF_903866365.1 uncultured Thiocystis sp. | reverse complement strand
TCGGGTGGCAATTCCTTCAGAAACGCTTCAAACGCAAGATCGACGGGCTGAGGGGCGTGGAGCATGGCAGCAAAAAGCTAACACATCGCACCTCTCCACTGATTTTCAAGGGCTTGTCGGCTATGTTGGCGCTTATGGGGCTGGACGGCCCCACGGGGGCGGGGCTTGGAGTGCATTGGAACACATCGACGCGAAAGATCTTTTCGCATAGACTCGCGTCATGATCGCCACCCATGACACCCGCATCAAACGCCTGAAACGCCTCGTTGCCTTACTGCCAGCGGCGGGGACGGGCAAGGAACACTGTCCGGACGGCCAACGTCTGCTGGCGGTGCTCGGCGAGGACTATGGCACCGGCGACGCGAAGGCGCGCCGGCGGTCGCTCCAGCTCGATCTCAAGGATCTGGTCGAGGAAGGACGCATCGAGGCGGCCAATCCGGGCGGCAAGCCCCGGCACTACCGCCGCGCCGGCGCGGATCCCGCGGACGCGCCGCTGCTTTGGCAATACACGTTGCAGCAGATCCAGGATCTGGTGGCCGACGCCGTGCCGCAGCGGCAGCTCAACCGCGTGTGGGAACGCTTACTGGCCGAGGACGTGGGGCCGCGGCTCGATCGCGACCGGCTGCGGATCGTTCCCGACACCCTGCGCTTGCAGCCCGTCGAGCTTTCTGAAACGGTACTGATGGCGGTGATCGACGCGCTGGCCAATGGTCTGGCCCTGGAGGTGCGCTATCGCAGCGCCGGGAAGACCCCCACCTCGGCCCGGCTGCATCCGCAGGCGCTGGTGCAGCGCGGTCCCATTCCCTACCTGCTGGCCCTGAAGAACCGCGAAGAGGCGCCGGTGCGGCTCTATGCCCTGCACCGGATGCTGCGCGCCACGGCCTTGGTCAACGTGCGCGCGCGTCAGGCCGAGGATTTCGATCTGGACGTGGCGATGGCCGAGGGCGTGATCGATTTTGGTCAGGGCGACTGGATCGACCTGGAACTGCGGGTGCGGGGCTACCTGACGGATCTCCTCACCGTCTGCCCGCTGGAACCGGGCCAGCGCTGGGAGGACGAACCGGACGGCGCGGCTTTCGCTATTCGGGTCTGGGCGACGCTACCCTCGACCGGGCAATTGCTGCGCTGGCTGCTCGGCGCGGGGGACAATGTCGAGGTGGTGGCGCCAGCGGATCTACGCCAGACGGTGGCGATGCAGGCGGCGAAGGTGGCGGGGATCTATAGCAAGGCGCCCGGTGCGGCGGTTCCCACTGCCACCGGCGTTTCCGGAGCGAGTGACTAACCATCCGAGGCTGACGCTCGTCGGGTCGCGACAGTCCCGCGGCCCGGCGTGATATTGGATCCACAGGCGGCTCGCCCCAGCAAGTTCACGACGGCCCCAATGTCCGCTGTGACCCCGATAGCCGCCTGAAAACTACGACCGTACCAGTGGCCGGACGGATCTCGTGCCATGGGTGGGCATTTGGCGAACCGAGTGACCGCTGAGGGGGCGAAACGGTCGCTGAACCGGATGGCATGATTGGCGGCTCCGCGTTTACCTGCCGCCCCCCGAGACTTGAACCGCCATCATTGGCAACTCACTGACAATCCCTGTCCCCTTGGGATCCAACCTGTCCCTCCTGCGCCGCTCAACACGTTGCAGGCTCGTTGACCGCCCTGAGGGAACCTCAGTAAGTTCTCGATATCCGCAGCTTGTGCGACGACGGTTTCTTTCATAGCGGCGGTGTCTCTCGAAGCAAACGGATGGATTGGCGTCTCGGTCAGAGGACAGCGTTTCACGCCAGAAACCGACCTGGCATCTGATCACGATGCATGATCACTTCCAGCGGAAGTCGAGTCTGCCATGTCCACAAACGTTCCTCATCCCGGGCACCCTGTTCCAGAGCGCCCATCTGGGACTGACCGTGTGGTTTTTGGCGATCGATTTGATCGGCGAGGCCAAGACCGGACTGTCCGCCCTCACGCTGAAACGTGCGTTGGGCGTCAGCGACCCGACCGCTTGGCTGATCCAGCACAAATTGATACAGGCGATGGTCGAGCGCGACCGCACCGGCACCCTCGTGGGCGACGTCCAGGTCGACGCCGCCGACTTGGGCGGCGAACTCACGGACGGCACCGCCGGTCGCGGTTCGGAGAACAAGGTACCCGTCGTGGCAGCGGTGTCCCTGAATCCTGACGGACATCCCCTGTACGCCAAGATGACGCCGGTCCCCGGCCTCGCCCGCACGGCGATCGCCGCTTGGGCCGCCGAGATGCTGACGGCTGTCAGGTCACCTCCGATGGTTTGGCCTGCTTTGGCGGTGTCACCGACGCCGGCTATCGTCACGATGTCCTCGTCGTCGGTGCGCGCAAACCGAAAGACCTGCCCGAATTCACCTGGGTCAACGCCCTCCTGGGCAACCTCAAAACCAGCGTCGGCGGTGCCGATCACGCCGTCGACTTCGCCAAGTATGGCGCCCGCTACCTCAGCGCTGTCGCCAACCGTTTCAACCGGCGGCTTCCGCTCGACAGGCTTCCCAGCCGCTTGCGCGTTGCGGCGATTCTCCGCCAAGATCTGTATTGACATTGTGCGCACATAGCCGCCATACTCGTTAGATCATTCCTGTTGGACGGATTGCGCTATGTCCTCGAGCAGCCCTCATGCACCCACTCCAGCGTTCCGCGATGCCAACATCAACATCCGGGCGCAACGTCGGCAGCGCGACCTGATCGACCAGGCCGCCACTCTGCTGGGCAAGACTCGTTCGGATTTTGTGCTGGAGACGGCGTGCCGAGAGGCTGAGGCGGTGTTGCTTGAGCAACGGGTCTTCGCCCTTGATGCTGAGGCTTTCGAGCAGTTTCAAGCCTTACTGGATGCTTCCCCCAGTGAAAATCCGAAGCTCCGTCAGCTGATGACGACTCCGGCTCCTTGGGAACTTTAAGGTGTCGGTGACTGCTGTGCGCTGGCAGGCTCCCGCGCCGCTGACAGCCGAGCATCGGCTTGATGGCTTCGACAGTGGCGAATCAAGCCTGGATCAATGGCTCAAGCAGCGCGCGTTGCGGAATGAAGCCCGAGGCGCTTCACGCACCTATGTGGTTTGCGCCGAGGGTCAGGTTGTCGGGTACTGCTGCTTGGCGACCGCTTCGATTGCGGCGGAGCTTGCGCCGGGAGCCTTGAGGAGAAACATGCCCGACCCGATTCCGGCCATGGTCTTGGGACGCCTGGCGGTTGACGTCGCATGGCAAGGGCGCGGCGTGGGAAAAGCCTTGTTGCGCGATGCCATACTGCGCACCGTGCAGGTTTCCGAACTGGTCGGCGTCAAAGCGCTGCTGGTTCAGGCGCTCTCGGATGCCGCCGTGCGCTTCTATGAGAAATACGGCTTTCGTCCGTTTCCGGCCAATCCAAGAACGCTCTTTTTGTTGCTGTCGGAGGTTTTTCCGTGAAGCCTGACCGCCTCGATCCGGAGCCCGAAACGGAGACGGAGACGGAGACGTTCATTTCTCCCCGGAGTTGTGCTTTCCCCCTCGATGGCAGCGGTTTGGCGCGGCCCCAGTTTCCGTTCTGCCTCGCCGAAGCGAGCGACGATTTTCGCTCCACCACCGACGCCCGATTGGTCGACCGCATCGGGCGTGAGGTACCCCCGGGAGTGATGTGGCCGCTCGCCATTGCAGAAGGCGAAAAACTCCATCAGTCCCAGGAGCAACTCGGGCAGGCTGGTGTCGCGCTTGAGATCGATGTCCTCGTCCTTGACGCTGCGTCACAAGCGCTCGACGAACAGGTTGTCCGGTGCCCACCCGCGTTCACCCATGCCGATGGCGATCCCTTCACGCTGGAGGACGCCGGCGAAGATCACGCGGGTGAACGGTGCCCCCTGGTCGGTCTTGAAGATCTCGGGGGGACCGTGGGTCTGTCGCGCCTCTTCCAGACAGTCGACGCAGAACCCCGCCTCCAGCCTGTTGGACCGCCGCCAAGAGCGCGCGCGACGTGCGTCCCCGTCGACGAGGGCCACCCGGTCGGCGCAGCCCTGTGCCAAGCGCACGGACGTGCTATCGGTGCGCCACACCGGGTTCGGGCGCGTGACCTCGACGCCGCGTCGCCGATCGGGATCAACCGGGTGTTCGGGGTGGGGGTTGCTCGTGGCCGGTTCCGGCGCCATGCCCGCAAGCACCAAAGATCCCCATCAGTCGTTGCACCCGCTTGCGATTCGCCGCCTGGCCTTGCGCCTTCAGAAAGACCACCAGGCGCCGGCTGCCGTCGAACGGGTGTCCTCGGCGTCGATCAACCCTAAAAGCATCCGGTCCCAGTCGCCGAGGATCGCCTCGGTCGAGCGGGTCTCGACGCCGGAACGTGCGACCCCGGCCAAGGCACATTGCCGGATCACCCACTGGCGAAGACCCACCGCCACCGCAAGTCGGCCGCCTGGCGGCCAGGATGTCTCGTCGACAGGCAGCAGGTCGCTGACGACCACCGCCGCGATCAAGGCCGGTTCCAGCGGCGCGGTCGCGGCGGCGGCCTCGCGCAGGGTGCGATTCAGGATGCACACGCTCAGGCTCAATCCGAGCCAGTCGTGCGGAAACTCCCGCATCCGTCGGCGCGACAGTCGAAAGCGCAGAGGCAGCGCCACGATCAGGGTCGCCAGTCTCGGCCCGACCAGACGCCAGTCGCTCAAGGCCACCGGCTCCAAGGTCGGATCCTCGACCAGCCCTTCGCCAGGACGCGCGCGGGTGCGATAGCCGCAGGCGCTGCCGGTGTCATGGAAACGCTGGTCGGTGACCCGCCGGTGCAGGCCCGGTCGTTCGGGATCGCCTCACACCAGATCGGCCGACTGGAAACCGGCGTCGCAGACTTTGGGCGCGTCCGCCGGCAGCGACGCGGCGCAGACCGCACCGCTGCCGGGATGAGGGCGTCGCGTCTCCTGCGCCCGCCGCACCTGCGTGCGCCCGACGCCCGGCGCGCCTGGTTGCTTGCCCGCTTGGCGTTTGGGCTTGGGCGTCCCGCATCCTGCCGGTCGCCGGTGGCGGCTTCGAGCCGTGCGACAACGCCCAAGCGCTGGTCGAGACCGAGAGCCTGCTCGTGAGCATTCCGCAGGTCACCCAGGCGACCAACGACAAGCAACCGATCGTCCCGATGCTGGAACGACTCGCCGCCCTCCCCGACGCCTTTCTCCCGCCCAAGCAACTGACGGCCGACACCGGCTTCTTCAGCGAGGCCAACGTGGTGGCCTGCGACCGCGCCAGCATCGAGCCGCTGATCGCGATCAAACGCGAGGAACACCATCCCCATTGGTCGGAGCGCTTCGCGAACCCGCCGCCTCCCCCACCCGACGCGACCCCGCTCGAACGGATGGTTCACCGCCTCAAGAGCCCCAACGGCCGGGCGACCGACGCCCTGCGCAAACAAACCGTTGAGCCGGTGTTCAGCGTCATCAAAGCCGTGATGGGGTTTCGCCAATTTCTCACGTGTGGTCTGGATCACGTGCGCAACGAATGGACTCTCGTACTTCTCGGGGCCAGTCGGATCGCGCGCTGACGCGTCCGCCTCGGTGGTTTCAGGCGGATCCTCTGGGGGCGTCATCGCCGCGTCCCGCACCGCCTTGTCCTCCGCTGGAGTGGTCGCGGCGGCGTCCGTCTCCTCGATCTCCCGCCGACGGGCGCTCTCAGGGCGCACGGCGGCGGGGCGGACGGGAACGGTTGGTCGGGTGCTGCCGCAACCGTTCGCGCGCTTCCTTCAGATCGTCCAACCGCCGCAGCGACAGCATACGCAACCGAGCCTCATCCAAGGTCTGGACGTCGGCTTCATCAAGCGGGCGGAGACGGTGGTTGCTCAAGTGCATCGTTCAGGGGCGCGGTCTCATCGGCAGCGAAGATGGGCGCATCCTGATCTGGCTGGGTGGCGGCGGTCAAGGGGGTCTCCGTACGGCTACAGGGCGAGCGCGTTTAAATTCTCAGCCGAACACGACCTTGGCGCGATAGTCGTCATTCCACGCGGCCTTGCGGCGCTTCTTGGCCAAGCTGATCGCCGACCCCTCCTGATCGAACAGG
>NZ_CAIPNF010000435.1 GCF_903866365.1 uncultured Thiocystis sp. | reverse complement strand
GCGTTGCGCGCCGAGCTTGAATTCGTCCTCGGTGCATTCCCAGATGAGGTGGATCAGGATCATCACGATGGTGTAGATCAGGTACGCCCACATGACGTACAGCAGCACCGTGCCCACGACGCCGCCGAGTCCGATATTCGTGGTGAGTGCCGTGCCATCGGCGGCAAAGGCCGCGCCGCCGGTCGCGGCATCGGCAAACAGCAGATTGGCGGCTTGAGGGCCGAACAGATTGGCGGTCCATTGCGCGGTCTGCTGCATGAGTTGTTGCTTAAACGCGCCGATCACCCCCTCCTTGGCCGCTTCCGTGGTCGCCGCCGCCGTATTGCCCGTGACGTTATTGACCGCCGAGGTAAAGCCGTCCTGCACCGCCGCCCAGGTATCGACCAGCGGCGAGCGCAGCGTTTCCCAGGCCCCGAAGCCGGGAGTGGCCGTGCCGGCGGCGTTCAGCGTCATGGTGACGCGATCGAGCTTGGCGATTTTGAAGATCAGTTGCAGATAGTTGCCAAGGGAAATCCCGTCGGGCGTTGTGCAGCAGTTGACGATGCCGCCCACCGCCCGCTTGCAGTCGCTGGCGGTGCCCTTGAAAACCTGGCAGTGACCGCCGGTACAGTCGCTGTCGAGCGTCACGAACTCGGCGGCCTGAAGGGCCGCGACCGCCGCACCGAAATCGCTCGATTGCTCCGGGGTAAACGACGCGCAGTCGTCGCCCAGGCAGCGGATCTCGCCGCCGCAGTTCAGGTCCGAGATGCGCGTCGTGTTGGCGATGGTCTCCTCGGTGCCGCAGTCATAGACGCGCTGGTGGACATAGCAGACGCCGGTGCGGCCTTGGCCGTTCTCGGCGCACTGCTCGCCGATGGCCTGGCAATGCGCGTTGGCCTCCAGCGTCGCGCAATTGGCCTGATCGCCGGGATTCTCCGGGCACTGTTCTGCTCCCGTGGGATCGGTCCAGCAGTCCATCGGACCCTCGTTGAAACTGGTGCAGTCCAGGCTGACGCGCACCGCCATGCAGGCCGCGCCGATCCCGAAGAATTCTTCCCAGGGTTCGTTGGCGCTGAGCCCGCCATAGGGCGGGCGCACGAGTTCGCCGCCGCAGAGACTCCCGCCCGGCACGCCGATACAGTTGGCATTCGCATTGCTGGTACAGGTCACGACGCTGCGACAGAAGCCATCCCCCACCCGGTCACTGCCGGCAGGGAACGCTCCCCAGCGATCCTGGTCGATCACCGGACGGCGCGTGTAGCGCACAATTTCCCACACTTGAGTCGTGACCTCGTTGCCATCCGCATCGACGCTCGTGTAGGTGACCCAGTCCCAAACCAGATCCCAAAAAATTCTGGCCGACAGGGAGCGGTGAACGGTTGCTGTCCATTTCGGCTGCACTTTATCGGCGATCAAACAGGCTTCGTCAGCGGGCACCTGCACCGTGGTGGGTTGATCGAGAAAGGTCGACTCCCAGGTGCAGTCGCCATAGGTGGCGGCGAAGCTGTCGAGCGACAGCGTGGTGGCATCGCTCAGGGTCCACAGCGGATCGTCGTGGAGCGCCGGGCGCGCCTGCCCGACCGGCGCGATCAGGGTCTGATACGCCTGCGCGCTCGGGGACGCCTCGGCGAACGGCGTGGCCACCAGGTCCGATTGCGCCTGCCCGCCCGCCGCCTGAGCGCCCGCCGGGTCGTCGGAGAACGCCGTCCAATCGGCAACCGCGCCCGCGTCGGCGCCCGGAAAGTAGACCCGAAAATCGTCGGGACGCGCGAAGGGCGTCAGGCGGACGGGATCGGCGCCAAGCGTCGTGCCGAACGCCTGCCCGTCGCGGGCGGCCTGACCGAACAGGTCTTGGCCCCAAGTCAGCGCCCATGGTGTCCAGGCGACGGCGACCGCCAGCAGGACGCACAGCGCGCGGCGCGCGCCGTTAATCAAAGGTGGCGCAGCAGTCATGCCAGCGCCACAGGAGGTAGAGGTGATCGTCGCCCACGCCGGGCACATTGCGCCAGGCGCCCCAGCGCAACTCGCTTTCGCCGATGACATGATTGGAATGAGCCTCCGGGAGGGGATAGAACTGCGACAGGCGGTACTGCGTCTTGGGCAAGGTGAGCGCCAGGGGCGCGGTGCAGAGGGCGTCGTTGCCCATCGTGCGGCGTGCCAGGCCGCGCCGATGCAGGGCGGCCAGCACCCGCGCGCTGGCCAGACTCATCTCGGAGGGGCGGCCGTTGAGCGTCGGCACGCGCCCGGTGAAGGGATAGAGGCTGCCCCAGGCGCCGGCGCACCAAAACAGGGAATCGAGCGGCAATTGCGCCGTGGTCGCCGAGGCCGCATCGACCAGACAGGCCGCCTGCGCGACCGGATTGGCGACGAAGGCCGCTTCGGGGTTGGTGAAGAACGCCAGTTCGTCGTTGTTCCAGGTCGGATCGAGTTCCGACAGATAAAGCAGGTCGAAGTCGGTGAGGCGATCGACGTTGCAGGTGTCCGGGAAGAACAGATCGAGCATGACGAGCAGCGGAAAGGCGTAATAGTGATAGTTGTAAAACGCCTTGTCCGAACCGTCGTAAGCCGCCTGGCCGGGCGTGCCCAGGGTCCGCAGGACCCCCAGATCCAGGCGGCCCCCGCCCAGGGACGGCATGCAGCCGGGTACCCGGATCAATTCCACGAGGCGCGCCGGTTCCCACAGGCTGATGGTCAGGCCCGGTTGGGGCAGGCCGAGCGGATCGGGGCAACGGCACAGGGCTTGAGTCGCCGCGCCAGCGGGAACCGGGCCGCTGCCGATCGGGACGCCCGCGAGGCGCACCGGAAACAGGCAGGCCCAGCAGACGTCGGTGATGAGCTTGGCCCCCAAGAGTTCGGCGTCGGGACAAACGGCATTGCTGGCTTGGACCGGGCCGCCGATCCCGGCGAGGAACAGGAGCGTGACGAGCGTGCGGTTGAGCATCGCGTCAACCCTCCGGGGGCCATTCGCGCACAACGAGCGTGCCCTCCCCCGCCTCGACGACGGCGGGCACCCGTTCGATCCGAAAGCGCGACTGCACCTCGGGCGTGAACCGATACAGCGGTTCGCCGAGCGTCTCCTGGACGGCGCGAAAGCCCGCCCATCCGGCGTCCCGGTCCAACTGACTGGCCAGATACAACGGTAACTGGCCCTCGGCGCGACTGGCCTGTCCGCGTCGCGCGACCGAGGCCACCTGACGGGGATCGCTGGCATCGAAAATGAAGAGGCGCTGACGAAACGGCATCACGTCCAGCGGATTGACCTGCGCGCCGGCCTCGACCAGGCGCGTGCCGTCGGGCAGCTCGACGGGGGCAGTGGCCGTGACCGTGATCTCCAACCGCCGCTCGCGGGGCACGGTCGCGGTGGGCAGCGCGATCAAGGCGGTGCGTTCCCAGTAGCGCGCCAGGGCCGCGTCGCGCTTGGCCTGCCAATCGACGTTCGCGACGCGCCGTTGCAATTCCTCGATCAAATCGGGTTCGTCGATCGCCACGGCGGGACCGCGCACCCCCAGATCGCCGCGTGCGCCCTGGCGCACGCGCTCCAAGAGCCAATCCGGGCGATCCAGGCCGGTGACGCGCGCCAGTTCCTCGCCGTGGGCGTTGGTGGCGATCAGGGTCGGCGCGAGGTCGACCGCCGGGGTCAGGAAGGGGCGCGGATCGAGTTCGATGTTCGGCAGTGCGGTGTCGGCGTCGCGCGGCAACAGGCGATGGATGCCGCGCAGAAAATCGGTCAGGGATTCGTTTTCGGCCACGCCGCGAAACACCAGGCGCACGTTCGGGCGTCCGGCAGCGAGCGCGAACAAGTCGCGCAGCGCGGCCTCGCCCAAGGCGCGCGACACCAACAGGGTGACGACGATGGTCGGGGTCGGCACGGTCGCGTCGGTCGGCGAGGGGGCGGGCGACGGGTCGGGGGGCGGCGGCAAGCGTAACCCGTCCGGTCCGCCCACGTCGGACGGCTGAATCGCCGGGGCCGGGGTCTGCGGCCGCAGCGGCGCGACCTGTAATTCGCGCTGCCAGTGCGCCTGCCGCGCCTGTTGCGCCTCCAACCAGGCCGGACGCGGGGCGGTCAGCGCGGCGTTCTGGAGTTCCACCGCCTGATCGCGCAGGGTCGCGTCGGGCAGCGGGCCGGCGGCCAGCACCCAGCCGCCCAGGCCCATGACGAACCACGCCAGATGGCGAGCGTTACCGCAGGACATAGACTTTCCCGATCATCCGCGCCATCGGCAGCATGCCCCAGTAACGCGAATCGAAACTGTCGGCGGTCTCGCCCAGCATCCAGAAATGCTCGACCGGGACGCGCGCCTCGCGGGCGAAGCTCGCCGGGTCGCGTCCCAACGCCTTGGCCAACGCCAGTCCCTTGGCCATGACCATGCCATTGATCCGGGTCGCCTCGGGCGTCACGCTCACCCAATCGCCCGGCACGCCGGCGGCCCGCTTGACGAACAGCGCGCCCTCGAAGGCGGGGACGCCCGCGCCGACCAGGCGAAACGCCACCAGATCCCCCTGCACGATCGCCTCGGGGGTCGCGTGAGTGTCGATCACGAACAGCCAGGCTTGATTGAGCAGGCAACCCTGCGTTTGGAAATCGAGGCCCACGCGATAGCGGTTGGCGGCCAACGCGCCCAGCGCCAACACGAGCGTCAGGGCCACGGCGGCGCTGGCCATCGCGCGCCAGGTGGACCGGGATCGGGATCGGGTGGCGGGCGGGCGACGTGCGGGCGGCGTGGGCGGCACCCAGGCCAGCGGGCCGGCGGGACGATCAGTTCGGGGCATCGGGCACCTCGGCGGCGGGAATGTGTAAGGCAGGGGGTGCGGCCAGCACCGCTTGACGCTCCAGCACCAGTACCCCGTGCGCGGCCAGCCGGTCGGCGGTCTGGGTGTAGGCGCGCAGCACCGCCGGTAACTGCGTCGGCGACGCCGCGCGGGCCGCCGTCGCCAGATCCAGGAGCATCACCGGCGGGCGCAGCGCGAGCGCCCGATCGAGGCGTTGCTGGAGCCACCAGGCCGTGCCCACGCCGGCCACGGCGGTCGCGACGAGTACGACGAGCAGCACGCCGCCCAGGCCCAAACATGAGACGTTAGGTGTGTGTGCCGGCGCATCCAGGTCCGCGCGCGGGGCGGCAGGCGCGGCGACTGGAATGGGTGCGTCGGCGTTCATGCGCGGCCCTCGCGGGTCTGGAGCAGTTGACGAATCGCCGCGTCCACGCTCAGTCCCTGACGGCGCAGCGCCGTGAGCGCCGCAACATCGCGTGGATGGGTCGAGTAGAGCAACTGCCGGAAGGGATCGACAATCAGGCGTCCGATCCCGGCGCCGGCATCGCCGATGACCAGGATTTCCGAATAGACGCCGGGAATCGTGTGCACGGTCTTGAGCAGTTCCGCCCCGCTCTCGGTGAGCGGCAGGCGCTTCTCGGCCAGCAACTGATCGATGGCCTGGGTCGGTTGCGCGAGCAGGAAGGTGTGGGCGGAGTTTTCGGCAATCGCCCGTCCGGTCGGATTGCTGTAGAGATCGTTCAGGGATTGCGTCACCGTGACCGCCGATCCCCGATACTTGCGAAAGCGTCGGTAACCGGTCTCGATGAACTTGGCGACATCGCCCTGGGCGAGCAGATCCCACGCCTCGTCGATGATCACCAGCTTCGGTTGCGCGCGCTCCCCGAGATACATGGCCTGCTGGATCTGATCGATCAGTTGCAGCAACACCACCTGCTGGAGATGTTTGCGCCCTTTCAGTTCTTCGAGTTCGAGCACCACGAAGGCGGCGTCGAAGGCGATGATGTTGGGGCCGTTGAAGTATTTGCCGTACTCGCCCGCCGTGGTGAAGGGATAGAGTTGCGTACTCAGATCGCTCAGGCGCAGGTCGCGCTCGGCGGCCAGGGCGGCCGCGATCCGGTCGATCGTCATGGCCTGGCCATGGGCGTCCCAGACCCGTTTCAGCACCCGCTTCAACCCCGACAGCGCGTAGTCGTCGAGACGACCGGAGGGTGAAATCATGGCCGCGAGCAGCGCCGCGATCAGGTCCGCTTCTTCATCCCAATGTTCGATCAACGCGAACGGATTGAGGCACAGCGTCGTGTCGCGGTCGAAGGTCAGAAACTGTCCGTCCAGCGCCTCGCAAAGCTTTTCGTCGCTGCGCCCGACATCGATCACCCAGCAGCGCCCGCCCACCGAGAGCGCCGTGGAGATCAGTTCGTTGGTCAGGAAGGATTTCCCCGATCCCGACTGCGCGGCGATACAGGCGTTGTCGTTCGAGGTCGAATCGAACAGCGACAGATTCATCAACTGACCGCCGCGACTGATCAGGTTGAAGACGGGGGTGCCGGTGCCTTTCCAATCGCCGAGGACCGGCATCAGGTTGACGACGTGCGTGGCGGTCAGGGTGCGGTCGCGTTGCAGGTCGCGGATCGCGGTGCGATCCGCCCCGAACGGCAGGCTGTTGAGCAGGAGCGGAAGCGTAAAATAGTGATCCGCCAGCACCTGGAATCCCAGTTCGCGCCAGTAGGTGCGCAGGTTCGAGGCGGCGGCGGCGTTGTCGCGCGAGGAAAACAGCACCAGCCCCAGATGCGCCTTGACCGGACGGTCGCCGGCGTCCAGGCGCTCGAACAGCACCCGAAAGCCGCGCGCGCGCTCGCCCAGACGCGGGAGATAGGTCGCGATCGGCCCGATCGCCATGTTGGTGGCCCACTGACTCTGGGTCTGTAACGACCCGCGGGTCCGCTCGGGTTCCGGAAACAGCAGATTGAGACAGATCAGCAGGTTCTGCGGAATGCCGCGCGCCCCGGAAAACGGATCGTTCAGATAACGCGCCGCCAGACCGAACGCGAGCCGATCGGGAAAGCGTTTGACCGAGAGCGTCTGCACCCGGCAGTCCCCCAGCGCGATCCCGTGGGCGTCGACCTCGATCGCCTGATCGGGATCGAGGAATTGTTCGTTGAGCAGGCGCGTGGGATCGGCCTCGGGCAGCGCCCGTTGCCGCCAGCTCGCCGCGTCCCCCCAGTTGAGCAAGGTGTTCATGACGCGCACATAGCTGGCGGCGGTCAGGACGCGCGGTTGCAGGCCGATCGTTTTCAGCACCTGTTCGGTACTGGCTTTCAGATCGATCGCCACCTGCTGTTCGCCGTCGGTGGGGGTCGCGCTGGCCAGCGGCAGCTTGACCGTGATCAGCGTGTGCAGTTCGCGCAGACGCATCTCGCTGTGCGCGATGAGCGGCTGTTGGACGCCGGCGCGAAAAAACGCGGTGCGTTCGGCGGTCGCCGCGCGCAAGACCGGCGATGGCACGTCGGTGCGCAGTCCGTTCATCGCCGCCAGCGTGGCTTCGATGTCGGGCGAGGCCCACAGCAGGACCTGCATCGCGGTGTCGGTCGGCCACTCCTGATTGACCAGGGCCGACAACCGATCCGCCGTGCCTTGATCGGCTCCGGCCATCGGTTGACAGAGCCAGCCGAACGCCAGGCTGTCGTCGTCGAGCAGAAACAGGCCCTGGTCGGGATCGTAGGCGAGCGCCGGAAAGAGCCGGTTGGCACGATCGCCACGAAACTGGCGTTCGTTCATTGCGCTTGCTCCGGGTTCGCGACCGTCGTGCGTAACTGCAACAGCGGCGGGGTGCGGCAGAGGAAATGCGCGCGGCGCTGGGCGAGGAGTTGGCGTGCCCGCGCCGGGCGACAGGGGTTGAGCAAGACCCGATCGGCATCGCACACCAGCACGCGCACCCGTCCGCGCGTCACGTCCAGGGCGTGTTGGAAGAGGCGCGCGCGGTTCTCGGGCGAGAGCGTCTGGAGATCCTGAAACAGTGTGGTCGGGACCGCCAGAAAGTGGCGCGGTGGGCGATCGGTCGGTGACGTCGGCATGGTGCGGTCTCGAATACAGGGTAGGCCGTTGCCGGCCCGATCTCGGCACGAAGCCGGTTCCGCATGACTCAATGCGTGGCGCTACAGGACGATCGGAAGCGTGGCGGTGAACAGGGTATCGATGATGTTCGGGGCGACCAGCATGCCGACGCCGGCGGCC
This sequence comes from uncultured Thiocystis sp., assembly GCF_903866365.1. Classification (GTDB taxonomy): domain Bacteria; phylum Pseudomonadota; class Gammaproteobacteria; order Chromatiales; family Chromatiaceae; genus Chromatium. The sequence continues at coordinate 5,001 of NZ_CAIPNF010000435.1, read as the reverse complement.
ACGCCCACCACGAAGCCCATGATCGATTGGCGCATGACGCCGGCGACCAGCCCCACCAGAATGAAGGACACGGCAACGATCTTGCCGAGCAGGCCGGTCATCCAGCCCGTCAGCAGTTCATAAACAACCAGAAACTCGGTCCCGGTGGTGTCGCCGGTGCCTTCGCCGGCGGCGGCCAGCAGCGGGGCCAAGGCGCAGGCGGCGAACAGGACGGGGCCAGCGTAGCGCGCGGCACGGGACGAACGAGACGACGGACAAGCGTGAGGTGACAGCATGAAAGACTCCTTGAGGTCGAGAGCGTGGTGAGAACGTCGTTTACGGACGACGGGGGGGCGTGCCCGGCGTACCGGGCGACGTGCTTGGAGTCGCGCCGGTTGCCGGGGCGCGTTGTTCCCGTTGCAGCGGTTTCAGCAGCGCCTGACTGAAGCGATCCGGACCGGCGGCCAGCGTCCAGGTTTTGGGCGCGATCTCGGTGAAGACGTAGCCGCTGGCATGCAAATCGGATTGGCGGTCTTCCCAGGGCGCCAGCCAGATCCGCATGACCTGCGCGGGCATCCGCAGCGGGATCGGATCGGGCGAGCGCGGCAGCAGCAGGTCTTCGACCGCGCCGGCGCTGGGGGGGCGGTCCGTATCCGCCGTCGGTGCGGATGACGGACGCGCGGCACGCTTGGCCACCGGCGTTGGCGCGGCCCAGCCGAACTCCGACTCGCGGTCCGCGTCGCGACGGGACGTGGCGCGCGCGGGCGGGTCGGTCTCGGCCGCGGCGGTCGCGGGCGCCTCGGCGCCATTGGTCAGCGCATACACCTGCGAGGTCGGAAGACACAGCGGATCGCTGGGACGGCCTTGGCAACCGAACGCCTTGTCGCCCACCGCCAGCGAGCCGCAACCGGCGGTCAGACTCGCCGCGCCGAGCCACAGCGTGGCGATGGCCAGGGGCAAGGCACGCGGGGTCAGGGGAGACGCGCTCATGCCTGCCCCCCGGCCAGCCAGGCCAACAGGTCCGTCGGCACCCCGGTCTGTAACCGCCCGTCGGGGGCGATCAGGAAGGGCACCGAGGTCACGCCCAGCAGATGCGCGGTCACCAGCGCGCGCTGGAGCGCGCCTTGTCCGCAACGTTCCTGCGCCGGGGGCAGTGCGGCCAGCCGATGTGTCAGCAACGCCTGGGTGGCCGCCGGACGATCGGTCTCGGCGAGGCAATTGAGATTGACGGCGGCGGCGAGCGACGGCGCGCCGAGCAGCGCCAGCGGAATCAGGCGAAAGCGATAGGGCGCGCGTTGTGCCGGCGACAACCCGTCGAGCTGTTCGAGCAGCGTGGCGCAATGGGCGCAGGCCGGATCGACGAAGACCAGCACCTCCCGCGACCCGTCGCCCACGTCGAGCGCACCCAAGTCGTTCAGGTCGAGTTTCAGGCGACTGATGTCGATGCGCCCCATCAGGCGGTCGGCGTCCGCCAGCGAGGCGATCCGCTCGCCATGCCACAGGTCGATGGCGGGACCGAGAAAAACATAGCGTCCGTTGGCGGAGACGAAAAAGGTCTTGTCGCCCGACTGCACGATCGACACGCCCTGCACGGGCAGCCGACGCAGACCGTCGATGCCCTGCATCAGTTCGCCGATCGCGGGCTGATCGTCCAGGAACGCGGGAGCCGGCGTGGGGGCGCGGGGAACGGGCGTGTCGGCGCCCAAGCCGACCAGCGGCAGACTCAGCGCCACGGCGACCGCCAAGGTTGGCGGTGCCCAGGCGAAACGGGAAGCGGGGATGGTTGGCATGCGGTTCTCGGGATGAGTGATGGAAAAAAGCGCGGCGCTAACGGCGCGCGGCGCGCCCGCGCCCGGTGTCGAGCAGTTGTAACGTCGCACCTCGGTTGAGGATCACTTCGATCGAGCGGCCCGCATCGATCTCGACGACCGGGAACATCTCCTGGGCCATGTCGAGGTAATACTCGGCGAGGCGGTCGAGCGCTTTGCCGGTGCCGCTCATGGCCGCGCCTTGCAACGAGTCGCCGGAGAGCACGTCCTGGAACGGCACCTGCGAGCCTGGCGTGGTACTGATGACCGAGACCTGCTGTTGGCCAAAGACCTCGGAGATCCCTTCCATCAACGAGACCTGCATCGCCTGGGCGATGATCTGCCCCTGCTTGGAGACCAGGCGTCCGCGCAGGCCCACCTTGCCGTCTTCGCCCACCGCGTAGCCGTCCACCGGCACTTCGATCACGCCGCCGTCATGGCGCACGCAAGTGATCAGTTCGGTGCGCAGAAACGCGCGTTCGCTGGAGAGGTCGCCGTACCCGGCCACCGTGACGAAGCACTCGCGCACGTCGGCGCGGAAGCGATTGGGCAGGATCGCGTGGTCTTTTAAGCGCACCAAGGCGGGATAGGGGTCGCGGCGGGCTTGCTTGCCGGTCGGCGCGTCCATGCCCGAGAGCAGGACGCCGCGCAGAATGCTTCCGGCCGGGATCACGACGCGTTGTGCCGCGGCGGTCGTGGCCGCGATGTCCGCCGCGTCTGGCGCCGGCGCGGCGGCACTGGCGTCGCTGGCCACCACCCGGATCGCCAGCGGATGACGCCCCTTGGCGGCGTCGCCGCGCGGATGGGGACTGAGCGTCTGGAGCGCGGCGCTGGGTTTCGCCTCGAACAGGGCCGGATCGTCGAGCGCCGGTGCGGACGGCGCGCGGGGGGGCACGGGGACCGCCGTGCCGTCCGGGACCGCGATCGGCGTTGGGACCGGTGTCGGGACGGCGGCGGTCGGCGCGGCGGCCAGAGCTTTGACGCGTTCGAGGTCGCGCTGCAGGGCGTCCAGACTCGCCGCTTGCTGCTGTTGCAACGCCTTGAACTGACGCTCGGCGGCGCCCGCCTCGGCGGTTTTCTGTTGGGCCAGACGATTCCCGGTTTCCGTCAGCTGGCGCTCGACCTGCGCGAGACGTTGCGCCAATCCGTCGATGCCGAGGGCGCGCGGATCGACCTCCGTGAGCAGGGTATCGGTCATGCGCTCGCGTGCCTGTTGCGCGCGGCTGGCGGGTGTGCTGGGCGCGTTGCCGAACGCCAGGACCACCATCGACGCGATGGCGCCCAGGACGCCGCCCAAGACCACGGCACGACGCAGGCCGGGCGAGAGGCGTTCCCACGCGGCGGGCATTGTCAGGGACATTTAACGTCCTCCCCCGGTGCGCAGCGAGGGCCGCTCCGGGTGCCGTTGCTCGGGCGTGCGCGGACGCACCGCGACATAGAGTTCGACCTGCTCGCCCGGTGCCAGCGAGACGCGCGGCCAGGCGGCCACCGCGACCGTCTCGCCCTCGACGCTGGCGCGACAGGCGCGTTCCTCGATGTCCAGCGGGGCATCGGACGTATTGCGCGCCAGGGCCGTCAGCAGCCACAGCTCGCCCCCTTCCAGCACTTGACCGCGCGCGGTCGACAACCCGAGTTGCGCACAAGTGACGGTTTCGTTGCGCTTGGCCTGGCGCAGGCTGTACCCGCTCGGCAGCGCTTCCTTCGCCAGCGCGCGCATCGCTTCGGTGAGGTCTTCCACATAGTCCGACGCGGCGGCGGTGCTGGCGGCGCCGGGGGAGGCGAACGCGGACGCCGCGCGCGGCGTCGCGGGCCACGGATCGGTCAAGACCAATTGGATTTCGCGCGGGGGCAGCCGCCGGGGGGCGAGCGTGAGCGAGAGGGCGTGATTGGGATCGGAGGCATCGCTGACGAACAGCGTGACCGGCGCCTCGTTGGCGGTCGCGACATAGATCGCCGAGCCGTCGACGCTGGTGGTCGCGTCCGAGACGGTGCGCACCTGCGGATTCGGAAAGGGGGTAAGAATCCGATTGAGGTGATCGATGGCGATCTCGACCATCAGGTTGACGCCGGCGGTGGCGTTGACGCGCAACGGACCGACCTCCAGATGACTGGGCGTGGCGGATGCCGCCCCTGGAGCCGCCGTGCGCAGGAAGCGTCCCGCGTGCGGTCGCTCCTGGCCAGCCAACAGCGCGTTCGGCACGGCGGGGAGCGCAATGCCCACGTCGTCTTGCGCGCCGAGCGGTCCGCCGGCGAGCGACAGCGCCAACGCGAGCAGACTGACCCAGGGGCGCGGGGGAGCGGCGGAAGAGAGCGGGCGGCGATCGTGCAACATGCGGCAGTGTCCTTGGTCGACCATCGAAAGCGGGGCGTCAACGCGCCGCCGGGCGGCGCTGGGAGTGGTGCTTACTCAGAAAGCGGCTCGGGAAGCGGCTCGGGAAGCGGCTCCAGCAACGACAGCTCGGTGGGTGTCTGTCGTTCCTCACGGGCCTTCTCGTTCTCGTAGGCGTCCAGATGCGTGATCAGGGGTCGGTAATGCCGGAACGCGACGCGGATCTCGTAGGTGCGCGCGCGCGTCACTGGGCTGGCGTTTGGCCCGCTGACGATCTGTTTACCCTGCACCCGCACCAGATCGCCGGTCGCGTCGTAGCGGACGATTTCCGGGGAAAACCGCACGCTGACCTGATCGCGCCGCAGCGCCTCGACCTGGGCGGCGAGACGTCGTGTCACCTCGGCGCGGATCGCCGGACTGAGCAGCGGTTCCAGGGTGTCGCGCAGGAACGGGGCGGTGGTCGGGGTGGCGTTCCCGAGCAATTCGGCGACGAACAGCCCCCACGCCTCCTTGACCGACTGACTGGCGCTCTCGCGGGCGACGTTCACCTGCTGTTCCAGGATGGGCGGCACCAGGATGACCGTGCGTTCCGCTTGCAGCAGCGCCACCAGGGTCAGCAGGTTGGTGCCGAGCAGCGCCAGGAGCATCCAGCGATGAAAGTGGTTTTCCGTGACCAGGCGATGCCAGGTTTGACGAAACAGCGTGAGCGTCATGGCAAATACCGGCGAATGAACGGATTGGGCGTGGAGCGATGCGTCATGGGCAGGAGACCGGCCTTGATCATCGATTGGTCCACCGTTGCTAAGCTGCCACAGCGAGCAAATGGGGTGGGCTCGCTGGCCGCGGTCGTCGTTTCGCAGGCCGCGCCGGCCAAGGCATACGCTC
>NZ_CAIPNF010000434.1 GCF_903866365.1 uncultured Thiocystis sp. | reverse complement strand
GGTAGCCAGCGACGTTTTCCGCTTTTTTATACCAATCGAGGATCCGCCCGACGAAGGGCGAGATCAACGTCACGCCGGCGTCGGCGCAGGCGACGGCCTGGGCGAAGCCGAATAGAAGGGTCAGGTTGCAGTGAATGCCCTGGCGTTCCAGAATCCCGGCGGCGCGGATGCCCTCCCAGGTGGCGGCGATCTTGAACAGCACCTGGCGGCTCGGATCGATGCCCGCGTCCTGATAGAGCGCCACCAGCCCCTCGGCGCGGCGCAGGGTGGCCTCCGTGTCGAAGGAGAGCCGCGCGTCGATCTCGGTGGAGACCCGACCCGGCACGATCTTGAGGATCTCGGCGCCGAAGTTGACGGCCAGTTTGTCCATGGTCCAGCGCGTCTGGGCGAGACGGTCGCCGCCGCCCCGCTCCTGACCGAACAGCGCAGCTTCCTGCATCAGGTCGCGATACTGTGGCATCTGGGCCGCTTTGTAGAGTAGCGAGGGATTCGTCGTGGCGTCCTGGGGCTGATAGTCGACGATGGCCTCGAAATCGCCGGTGTCCGCGACCACGGTGGTCATGCCCTTGAGTTGCGCGAGTTTGTTCATGAGTCGGTCTCTCCGGGTTGGGTGTGAGCGGTCAGTGCATGACCTTAGCTCAATCGGATGACGGTTTCGACCGCTCGCGCCGCGTGAGGTTTGCCAGACGGCGTCGATCCATCATACTTCCAGCGAAGTAAGGGATCCTTCCACGCTCCGCCAGGCGCGCGTGGCCACTGAGATCAACCAGACAGAGGGACCGGCAAATGACTAAATCCAGCGCGCCCGACCCATCGCTCGATCCGACCCAGCGGGCGGATGTCGTCGCCAAGGGGATCCTGAAGAGACAATTCGACACCCTGCTCGCGAATCTCGATGGGGTGCGGGCGAACCAGGATCCCGAGTGTCTGCACGATCTGCGCGTCGCCACGCGGCGGACCCGCTCAGCGCTGACGCAGATCAAAGGAGTCTTCCCGGACGAGCTGGTGGAACTGTACCAATCCCGTTTTGCCTGGCTCCAGCAGGTAACTAATCCGCTGCGCGATCTGGATGTGCATCTGCTGCAGTTCGACGGCTATGAACAGAGTCTGCCCGCATCCCTGCGGCCTTCACTGGAGCCGCTGCGCGCCTATCTCCTGACACTCCAGGAGGGCGAACATGGTCGATTGCTGGCCGCGCTCGACGCCGATGCGTTCGCCCGGCTGGTCGAGGACTGGCAAGCCTTTCTGGACGCGCCGGTCCCCGAGGTATCCGGCACCGCCAATGGTAGGCGCCCCGTCAAGGAGCTTGCCGACGCGCGTATCTGGCGACTCGTCAAGCGGGTGCGCCGGGAGGGTCGGGCGCTGCGGGCGGATTCCCCGCCCGAAGATCTGCACGAACTGCGCAAGAGCTGCAAGAAACTGCGGTATCTGATGGAGTTTTTCCAGACGCTCTATCCCGACCACGACATTCGGTGTCTGATCGATCTGCTCAAGACCCTGCTCGATCATCTCGGCGGGTTTCAGGATCTCGTGGTCCAGGTTGGCCATCTGTCCGAACTCGCGCAACGGATGCGCGACGAGGGGCGCGCGGAGACTGCAACCCTGCTGGCCATGGGTGCCTTGATCGGACATCTGCTGGAGCGCCAGCAGACCCTGCGCGACGACTTCGCGGAGGTCTTTGCCGACGCTTTCGATCAGGAGCGGCGGTTCTTGTGTCGCGAACTTTTTGCCTCCGGGCGCTGAACCGACATCCGGCGGAGGAGCGATGAATCAAACAGACTTTGCGCTTGTGGTCGACGCCCTGAGCTTTGCCGCGCACAAACATCGGGATCAACGTCGCAAGGACCGGGATGCCTCGCCCTATATCAATCACCCCATCGCGCTCATGCGCGTGCTCTCCGTGGAGGCGGGCATCCAGGATCCGCTCGTGCTCGGCGCGGCCCTGCTCCATGACACGGTGGAAGACACCGAGACCACGCCCGAGGAGCTCGCGGAGCGGTTTGGCCCGGCGATCCGCGATCTGGTGCTGGAGGTCACGGACGACAAGGCATTGCCCAAGGCCGAGCGGAAACGCCAGCAGGTGCTGCACGCCGCGGGCGCCAGCGAAGGGGCGCGGCTGATCAAACTCGCCGACAAGATCTGCAACCTGCTCGATGTGGCGGACCATCCGCCGAACGGTTGGGATCTGGCGCGCCGCCAGGAGTATTTCGATTGGTCCGCCGAGGTGATCGAACAGTTACGCGGGACGCACCCCGGACTGGAAGCGATTTTCGATCAGGCGCTCGCCCGGAGGCCCTGAACGATTGTGGCCGCTCCGCTTTATTGAGACACTCATCGGCCCGCGCCCTCGGCGCTCGTTTTCTCAAATTTAAAGCTCAATCTCAGGAGCACTGTATGGAGCATTTCGGGTTTCCCGTCGAAACCATCGTCATCTTTTTGGCCGTGGTCGGGGTGTCGATTTATCTGGATCTGTTCGCGCACAAGAAAGCGACCGAGATCAGCGTCGCCGATGCGGCCAAGTGGTCCGTCTTCTGGATCGCTCTCGCGCTGAGTTTCTATGGCTATCTGTGGGGGCGTTTCAGTAAGGAATGGGCGGATCTGTACCTGGCCGGCTATTTTCTCGAAAAGAGTCTCTCGGTGGATAACCTGATGGTCTTCATGGCCATCTTCGCCTCTTTCGGCATCAAATCCGTGCTGCAGCATCGCATCCTCTACTGGGGCATTCTTGGCGCGCTGGTCTTCCGCGCGATTTTCGTGCTGATCGGTACCAGTCTCTTCATGGCGAGCCCCTGGGTCGGTTTCGTCTTTGCCGCGCTGGTCGCCTGGAGCGGCGTGCAGATGCTTAAGAGCGGCGGCGGCGGGGGCGAGATCGAGGATTATTCTGATCACTGGAGCGTGCGTCTGACCGGCCGGATGATGCCGATCTACACCAAGCTGCATTTCGACCGCTTTTTCGTCCGGCACCAGGAGATCTTCGTCAATGGCGAGACCGCGAAACAGGTCACCCGCAGTGGCGCGCTCTATGCGACACCGGCTTTCCTCTGTCTGGCCGCCATCGAGACCTCGGACCTGGCCTTCTCATTCGACTCCGTGCCGGCGGTCATCTCGGTGACGCAGGAACCCCTGCTGGTCTACGCGGCCATGATCTTCGCGATCCTGGGTCTGCGCAGTCTCTATTTCGTGCTGGCGGCCCTGACCCGTTATCTGGTCTATCTGGAAAAAGCCGTCATCGCGCTGCTCTTCTTCATCGCCACCAAGATGACGCTGCAATCCTGGAACCATGCCATCGGCGATACGGGGATACACATTTCTCCCGGAGTCAGCCTCATGATCATTCTTGGCACCCTCGGCATCGGCGTCGTCGTCTCGCTGATGTTCCCCGGCCCGAAGGACGAGGACGCCAAGGATCGCGCATAGGCCATGAAACCGGGGTTCTCACCGGCATTCAAGTTTTAAACCGCGTCCAGAGCGAGGCACTGAGAGTTTCGAGTGAGTTCGAGGTTTGGCGCATCCACGTTCCTTGGCGGGGACGCGGTTTACAATTTCTATTTTTTAATTGCTTAAACCGCGCCCGCTCCGACCGTCACAGAGGCTGCCGAGGTTGTTCCAATCCAAAAACATCGCCTACCGCGCTGGGCGCGGTTTATTGGGTCTCCGCGTCCGTCTCCACCGGCAGTCAGAAGGTCGATCAGGGACGCAAGAAGGTCACGGGGCTCGACGATCTCCCGCCGCGCCCGAAGTGAACGTGGTTCTGTGAGGGGATCCCAATGGGCATTTCGCTGAAAAAAAAGCCAGGGCGTCAACCTCAGGAAGAGCGAACACGACCTCTCGCGCGTGACCATCGGTCTCGGCTGGGATATCAACGAGGATCGGCACGCCATCGGAGTCCGACACGTTCGCTAAGTGGCTCAAGCAATATGTCTAGTCGTCAGTGAACCCGAGCGCGGCAGTCGAACCGAAAAAACGCAAAGGACAAGAAGAAAAACCATTAGCTATCATCATGTTACTGCCAACTGCCAACTGCCAACTGCCAACTGCCAACTGCCAACTGCCAACTGCCAACTGCTCTCCGGGCACGCCAACATGAGCATCAGAAGACTTCCAGTGTACATCCTGCTCGATACCTCCGGATCGATGCGCGGCGAGCCGATCCACTCGGTCAATGTCGGCTTGCAGGCGATGTTGAGCGCGCTGCGGCAGGATCCCTACGCGCTGGAGAGCGTCCATCTCTCCATCATCACCTTTGACATCCAGGCGCGCGAATCGCTGCCGCTGACTCCGCTGGCCGATGTCAAGCTCGACGAGATCCCGGCGCCCGCGTCCGGCGCGACCTTTATGGGCGCGGCGCTGGAACTGCTGATCCAGTGCGTCGACCGCGACGTGAAAAAGAGCACTGCCGACGCCAAGGGCGACTGGCGTCCGCTGCTGTTTCTCATGACCGACGGCAGCCCCTCGGATCTCCATGCCTTTCGGCAGGCCATCCCCGAGGTGAAGAAGCGCAATTTCGGCTCGATCGTCGCCTGCGCCGCCGGTCCCAAGGTCAAGCAGGAGGCACTGCGCGAACTGACCGACCGGGTTGTCCTGCTCGACACCATGGATGCAGCGACCTTCTCGGGCTTTTTCAAATGGGTGTCGGCGAGCGTTGCCGCCGGATCGAGCAGCGCGGGCGTGTCGGATCAGGTGACGCTGCCGCCGCCGCCGCCCGAGGTGCAACTTGTGCTGTGATCGAACTGAACGCCAACCGATGGCACCGCAAAGGAGCAACGCATGCGCAGGCTTCCCGTGTTCTTCGTCCTGGACTGCTCGGAATCCATGGTGGGCGACGATCTCCGACAGATGGAAGACGGCTTTCAGGCCGTTGTCCGCGCGCTGCGCGCCGATCCGCACGCGCTTGAGACCGTCCATCTCTCGGTGATCGCCTTCGCGGGCGTCGCCAACACCATCGTCCCGCTGATCGAGGTGTTTTCCTTCTATCCGCCGAAGCTCCCGCTGGGCGGCGGAACCAGTCTCGGGGCCGCGCTCGATGCGCTGATGGCGGAGATCGACCGCTCGGTAGTCAAGACCACCCCTGACCAAAAGGGCGATTGGAAGCCGCTGGTCTATCTCTTCACCGACGGTCATCCGACCGACGATCCTGGTCCAGCCATTGCGCGTTGGAATTCGCGCTACGCCAGGAGCGCCTCCCTGATCGCGGTCGGGATCGGCAAGGATGCCGATTTTTCGGTGCTGAAGCGCCTGACCGAGAATGTCATCCTATTCGAGGAGACGCGGGAGGGCGATTTCAGCCGATTCGTCAACTGGATCAGCGCCTCCGTCGTCGCCCAGAGCAAGAGCCTGGGCGAGGGGCTCGACAGCCAGGCCCTGCCGGATCTGGACGAGCGTTTCATGAAGATCGTCAAGGAACCTCCGCCAGCCCTCGCCGATGCGGCCTGCGTGACCCTGGTCGGCCGCTGTCAAAAGACCCGCAAGCCCTACCTCATCAAATATGAGCGCGAGCTACAGGATGTCGCCACGCTCGACTTCAAGTTCGAGATGCCGATGTACCGGCTCGCGGGCTGCTATCCGCTCGATGAGGACTATTTCGCTTGGTCGGATGCTCGCGCCGTCGACCTGAAGGTCAATACCTCCGATCTGATCGGCGCACCGGGCTGTCCGCACTGCGGCAACGCCACCGCCTTCGCGGTCTGCGGATGCGGGAAACTTCTGTGCATCAATGGTCCCGAAGAGGCGACCTGTCCCTGGTGCGAAAAGCAGGTGACTTTCCGTCCCCGCCCGGCGAACGAGGATGACGGGTTTGACGTTGGGCGCGGCAGAGGATGACGGCGCGATGACATCCGCCGCCCGCAAGCCAACGCCCGAGCAGCGTCAAATACTGGCGCCGGAGATCGAGAATCTGCTCTGGGGGCTGTTCGGACCCAATGATCGTCCGTTCTTTGACCGGAGCGATATTGCGCCGATTGCGTTGGATGAGTTTGTCCAGTGCGACGAGGTTTTCGAGGAGACCTTTCGCTTTCTTGACGCGCTGACGAGGATTTGGAACCGGCGCTGTCCGGGAAGGCCGCTCAAACCCTGCGCTCAGGATCGGCAAGCCAAGGAGATTGCGACGCCGATGGTGCTCCCGGATCTGTCCGAAACGCCTGTTTCCAAGCGCCAGGAGTCCGGCGCCGACGATGAGTTGACGCCGGCGGCGGATGCGAACATCGAGGAGACGTCAGTTATGCCCCTTCCGCGCCCGCCCGACACGCCGACGTCCGGATCCGCGCAGGGCAGGCCCGGACAGGTTTCACCGGCCAGCACAGCGCCCGCCAAGCATCGGGAGCCCAGGGCCAGCTTCCAACTGCCCAATGGTAAGGTGGGCGTCGACTATGCCGCGCGCATCGAGGGACGGGATGCGGAAGGTCGGCCGGTGCGTATTCGGGATGTCCGGATGCCCGAGGGTCTGGGTCTGTCCTTCGACCCGGACAGCGGCGAACTGCGCGGAATCCCCGCGTTGGACGGCGACCACCGACTCCCGTTGAGCTGGTCCCTGGACGAGAAAACGCGCTATTCGGGCGAGTGTCTGCTGATCGTCAACCCCGATCCCAAGAGCCTCTGGAAGGTGATCGAGCCGCCGGACGGTTCGCTTTACCTCAAGCCTCATGCGGATCGCCGCCTGCTGACCGGTCGCGGGTTTCGCATCGCCGCCGCCAGTCGGCGCGGACGCTCGCACGAGCACGCGGGAACCTTCCGCGACGACGATTTTTTCATCGGCCATGATGCACAGACGCAATGGTCCCTAATCCTGGTCGCGGACGGGGCCGGTAGCGCGCGATACTCCCGCGAAGGCGCCCGGCTGGCCGTTGCAAGCGCCGGCGCGCAACTGTCGGAAGCGCTGGCGGGCGAGATGAGCGCCAGGATGAACGCCGCCCTGCACGGTTGGGAGGCCGATCCCGAGGGCGTCGCGCAGGCCATGGGCGCCGAGTTCCATTCTCTATTCCACAAGGCGGGCACGCTCGCCGTGCAGTCCATCGAGCAGGAGGCACGGAGCGCGGGCGCCGAGGTTCGGGATTATGCGACGACCCTGCTCGCCGCGGCGGTCAAGCGGCAGGACAGCGAGACCTTTCTGGCGACCTTCTGGATGGGCGATGGCGCCATCGCGGCCTATGGGCCGCGCGGCAAGGTCCGTCTGATGGGCACGCCCGACGGCGGCGAGTTCGCCGGTCAGACGCGCTTTCTGGATCGCGCCGCGCTCGCCGATCAGGCGTTCGCCAGGCGTATCGGCATTGGCCGTTATGCCGACCTGACCGCCGTCATGCTGATGACCGACGGCGTCTCCGATCCGCGTTTCGAGACCGATAATGGCTTGAACGATCCGGCGAAATGGGACGGACTCTGGGACGACATCGCACCGCTGCTGGCCTCGCCCGAGCCCGACCGAAGCCTGGTCGACTGGCTGCATTTTTTCTCGCCGGGACATCATGACGACCGCACGCTCGCGCTGCTCTGGTGAGCCCGATGCCAGCGCTCTGTCTCCGTGTCCGGGCGCCTGCGTGAGCGCCAACCCCGATCAAGGAGCCACCGATGGCAAAGATTGTCACCTGTGAAACGCTCGACGGCCAGACGATCCAATTCGTCGACGAGGTCATCGGATCGGGTGCGATGAAGGAGGTGCACTTTTCGCCCGACCGGTCCTATGTCGTCGCCTTCTACAAGACCCCACAGGACAATCAAGCCAAAGAGCGTCTCCAGATGATCGCCGGCAAATACCGGGAGAGCATCTTCCACCAGATTGGCGGCGATTATTGGCAAAATCTCTTCTGCTGGCCAACGGCGGTGCTCGAACGCGAGGGTCGGCTGGGACTGGTGGCACCGACCTATCCGGGGCATTTCTTTTTCGAGCATGGCTCGAAAAACAACGACATGCTCGGCATCAAGGGGAAGGAGAAGGAGGGCAAGTGGTTCGCGGCGGCCAATCTGCGCAACCGCTTCGTCGACCCGCGCGAGCTGGGCGACTGGCTCAACCATCTGAAGGTCTGTCTGCTGCTCGCGCGTGCCGTGCGTCGCTTGCACATGGCCGGACTCGCGCATTCCGATCTGTCGTACAAGAACGTCCTGGTCGATCCCTCCCAGGGGCTTGCTTGCGTCATCGATGTCGACGGTCTGGTGGTTCCCGGTAAATATCCGCCGGATGTGGTCGGCACGCCGGACTTCATCGCCCCCGAGGTGGTTGCCACCGCCCATCTCCCGAAAGACGACCCCAACCGCAAGCTGCCGCGCCGCGAGACCGATCTGCACGCACTCGCGGTGCTCATCTATCTGTATCTGCTCTATCGGCATCCCTTGCGCGGGGCCAGGGTCCACGACATCGACGACGAACAGCGCGACGAACAGCTTTCGATGGGCGAGCGCGCGCTTTTTGTCGAGCACCCGACCGACCGGAGCAACCGCATCCAGGCCGCTCGCGCCAAGCCGACCGAACTGCCCTGGGCCGATACCGAGCGGCTGCCGTACACCCTCACCGGCCCTTATCTGTCCCGACTGTTCGAGCAGTCC
>NZ_CAIPNF010000433.1 GCF_903866365.1 uncultured Thiocystis sp. | reverse complement strand
CGCGCCAATCCCCAAGATCCGCGCCGAGCGCCCAAAGGAACCCACGCCCGCGCCCACGTCCGACCTTCCCCAAGACGCCCCACTGACCCCGGAGAACCTCGTGACCGGTCGCCTCGAACTCACCGTGAAGTTTACCGAACTGCCGAAACCGCTCCCGGTCAAGGCGGGGATGAAGATTGGCATTCAGACGGACACGGCGCTGGTGGTCGCGACCCTGCCGCCAAAGGTCTGGAAAAAGCTGGAACAGGCCGCGCGCGACTGGCCGTCCTGGATCGCGTCGCTGACCGGCAAGCTCGGTGCCCAGGCGGGTTCAGATGCCGGGGCGGTGGTGGTGCTGGAGAATGCAGCGGTGCAGGTGTTCGAGCGGAAGGCGAAGGCAGCGAATTGATGCCCGCGCGGACATCGGCCCCAAACCAGGAAACCCCCCTGTCCAGTCCCTCGATCGCGCTCCGGATCCTGTCGACGCTGTTCCTGTTCTGGCTGTCGGCCGGCCGCGTCGTCGCCGATCCCGCCGCCGATGTCGAACAGATCCTGCGAGTTATCCGTCAGGACCAGCCCGTCCCGTCGCTGCATTATTTGCGGCGCGCCGAATCCATCAATGCCGCTTGTGCCTACTTTCGGGGCCAGTACCGCGCCATCGACATCACGGTCGAGACGCGCCCCCACAGCGACAGCGTTGCGTCGATCCTGCTGCAAATCCCCGGCGCGGATCAAACCCAACAGATCTTGCCCGCCGTCTCGCGGGTGCTCGGTCCCCCGCATGCCAGCGACCCGAAGCAGTCGACCTATGGATGGGCGTGGCCAACGTACCGCACCGCCTCGGTTCACTATGCGCCGGGTGGAGGCGGCCAAGCCGGGTTCACGGTGGTCTCCATCTTCGAACGCTAACCCAGAAGACCGGATTCGCCCAACGGGGCAAGCAAGGAAGCATCGTCTTCGGACGGCTTGTTCACGCGCCGATCGACCGGATAGGCCATCAACGGCGCGGGATCGCAGGGCGTGAGCAGTTCGGCTGGGGGTGATGAACGAATCCCAGCAGACGCCGCCGTCGATTCCGGGGTTCGGCGCGTGGTCCGCGTCCGCGTCAGCCTGGAGAGCGTGCGGATCGCGGCGGAGTTGCCGGGGTTGGGGGCGTGGGGCCAAGATAAAGGCATCCGATGCGTATCTGCCGGGCTACTTGGCCGATGTTAGGTGCCAAAAGCGGCAACGCAAAGGTTAAGCGGCCCCGCCTGGCACGTCGCTTCAGAATGAGCGCCGCGCCGTCTGCGGGGTCCGCTCTTGAACCGCTTGTTAGCCCCTCACCGCGCGCTGCGGCCTCATCGCCAAGTAACTTGGGCGTGGCATACTGATGGGCGATCAGCCGATCCCAAGGTCGAAATCGCAATGGTGCTGTGCAAAGCCCGTTTGTTAGCCTGATCCGGGAGTGAGCGGACTCATCAGTGGTGACGCGCAAGCGATCCCGTTCGGAAGACTGCAACCCCACGAACACTCCCGATCGGCCTGATCCTCCCAACCCTCATCACGTTGATTGGCGACGGGGAAAAAAGTATGGTTCTCCCACCCAAGAAGTGCAACACGTCATTGGCTGAACAATCCAAAAAGCCGCTGGTGGCCGCCTGTGAGGCGGTCTCGCAAGCACAGCAGGTGCAAGCCCAACTGGGAACGCTTGAATTGGGATGCCGCCGGCATCGATCTCGGAGCCACCAGCCATTTTGTCGCCGTCCCCGTCGATCGGGATGCGCCATCGGTGCGTGAGTTTCCCGCCTTCACCGCCGATCTGGAGCGTCTCGCCGATTGGCTCGCGCAGTGTCATATTCGCACCGTGGCCATGGAATCCACGGGCGTCTACTGGATCCCCCTGTTCGAGTTGCTTGAGAGCCGCGGTTTCGAGGTTCTCCTGGTCAATGCCCATCACGTCAAGCACGTCCCCGGGCGCAAGACCGATGTGCTCGACTGCCAGTGGCTCCAGGAGTTGCACACCTTCGGTTTGCTACGCGGCGCCTTTCGCCCCGAGGCGTCGATGTGCGTGCTGCGGGCCTATCTGCGCCAGCGGGCCAATCTGGTGCGCGACGCCGGGATGCACCTCCAGCACCTGCAAAAGGCGCTCAACCAGATGAACCTGCATCTGCATCCTGTCGTGAGTGACCTCACCGGGGTGACCGGCATGACGATCATCCGGGCCATTCTTGGCGGAGAGCGTGATGCCCAGGTTCTCGCGCAACATCGGGATCGGCGTTGCCGCCAATCGGCGGAGACCATCGCCAAGGCGTTGCAGGGCCACTGGCGCGAAGAGCATCGGTTTGCGTTGCGTCAAGCCGTGGAACTGTTCGACGTCGACCAGCAGCAGATCGCCCGCTGCGATGAGGAAATCGCGCAAGTTCTGGCACGTCTCGATCCGGCGACCGACGTCGACGCTCCGCCGCCCG
This sequence comes from uncultured Thiocystis sp., assembly GCF_903866365.1. Classification (GTDB taxonomy): domain Bacteria; phylum Pseudomonadota; class Gammaproteobacteria; order Chromatiales; family Chromatiaceae; genus Chromatium. Next base: position 400 of record NZ_CAIPNF010000433.1, on the reverse strand, counting down.
TGCGCAAGCACAAGGCCGATCGCAACACCCCGCGCATCGATGACCTGCGCGAGCCGCTCTTTCGTCTGGCCGGGGTCGATCTGACCCGCATCGACGGGCTCAATCCGCACAGCGTCTTGAAGATCCTTTCGGAGATCGGCACCGACCTGTCGCGCTGGCCTTCGGTCAAGCCGTTCTGCGCCTGGCTCGGCTGATCGCCGAACCACAAGATCTCCGGGGGCAAACGCATCGGCAAGAGCAAAACCACCCCCTCGGCCAATCGCGCGCCGTCAGACATGATGATGTGCTTGCTTTCCCGGACAACTCGGAACCCTGCTTTCTGTAAGGCACGGACGGCGTCGCGGTGATTGACACCTGGAATCTTCGGCATCTTTACGCGGCCACTTCGACTTCCCGCATT
>NZ_CAIPNF010000432.1 GCF_903866365.1 uncultured Thiocystis sp. | reverse complement strand
TGGAGTTGCTCGCCGACATTGGCCGAATGCGACAGCAGATCCGGTTGCGTCGAGGTGCCCTGGGTGCGGGTGATGGTTTTGAGACGGACCTTGGGGAGACTGGCGGTGACGTACTCCTGGGTCTCGGCGTCGAGCACGCGCAGCGCGATCAGGGTGTTGAGGTTGCTCAACACCTGACGCGCCTTGGCCTCGCTGCCGGTGCGCGCGGCAACGTCGGCGAAGGTCTGGGTGGCGATGGTCAGGCGCAGCCCGGCCCCGCGCCCTTTGTTGAGCAACTGGATCATCGGGTCATTGACGACTTCGGAGGCTTCGTCGATGAAGACGTTGACCGGACGATGGTTGACCCCGTCGTTGTCGCGATCCCCGGCGACGGCGGCCAGATCGGCGATCAGGATCGAGCCGATCGCCGCACCCACCAGGCCGTCGGACAGCGAATCCAGGCCGATGTAGGCGACCTGGGCGCGTTCCACCAGGCTCGCCATGGCGGTGATCGGGCGCGCATCCTGGGCATCGGCGCTGTCGGGGGAGAGCAGCGGACCGAGCGAGCCGGCGGTGAGCATGTTCAGAATCGGAAACAGACTTGCGACCATCTTGGCGAAATGCACCTTGTCGTGCGCGAACAGCGACACCAGGCCGTCGATGACGGTCGAGGGATGTTCGCCGCGCACGGTTTCCCGATACAGCCGGACCAGACCGGCGGCGCGCGCCGGGGTGTCCTGCGCCTTGCCGACGAAGCGCGCGGCCTGGCCTTCCCAACCGGGGGCATGCTCGTCGAAATAGCGCGTCAGGACCCGCACCACCAGGGGATCGACGCCGCCTTCCAGAGAGCGGCGCAGGTTCATCAGATTCGGGCGCTCGCCGGCGGCCAGCACCCCGCCGATGACCTGCGAGAGCGCCATCTGCGAGAAGCTCTTGAACGGATCGTTGCCGCTGACGCTGGGCATGATGGCGGCGATGCGACTGGCGATTTCGGTCGCGCGGTTGAAACTGTAGAGGGGATCGATGCGGTGACTGCGATCCGGGAACGCCGGATGGAAGCTCACGAAGCGCTCCGGCTGACCGCTTTGCGCACATGCCAGCCGCGCCGATTCCTGAAGATCCTGATCGCCCTTGGGGTCGATGATGACCACTGCCTCGCCGCGCAACACCGCCTGGGTGACCAGCAGATCGAGCAGGCGGGTCTTGCCCGCGCCGGTGGTGCCGACGATCAGGATGTGCCCGGCGCTGTGCTCGACCGGCAGCCAGACCGGGGTCTCGCGCGCCGCCAGTCCGTGCAGCCAGTGCGCGCCCAATTGCGATTGCACCGGCACGAACCGCTCCGGTCCGGCGCGGATCAGATCCAGCGACAGTTGGGCATGTTCGCTGTTCCAGTCGAAGCCCCAGCCGAACCAAAGGTCGTCGCGGTGGCGGCGACACTGGTCGCGCAGTTGCGTGAGCGTCAGAAAACTGAGGGCCGACCCGGCGAGTTTGGCCTGACGATGCCCGTGACGTAATGCGGGCGCCAGCCAGCGCAGCCCGAGCGGGATCGACAGCGCCGCCAGCACTTGGAAGGGAGCCTGGTGCAGCGGCCACCACCGATGCAGTGCGGCGGCGACCAACCCAAGCAGCAGCCAACCGACCAGAGCGGCTATCTCGAAATTGGGACGCCAGGGCGGGTTATAGGCCAAGGGTCAACACCCCATAAGCGCCAACATAGCCGACAAGCCCTTGAAAATCAGTGGAGAGGTGCGATGTGTTAGCTTTTTGCTGCCATGCTCCACGCCCCTCAGCCCGTCGATCT
>NZ_CAIPNF010000431.1 GCF_903866365.1 uncultured Thiocystis sp. | reverse complement strand
CAGGGTGAGCGCGTATAATTTTTTCTGAAATCAATAAAATCAAACAGTTAAGATGCGAGCTTCACAATACATATGAACTGTAACTTATTGATTTATAGGGGTACGCGCTCGCCCTGCGGCCTGACCGTGCGCGCCGACGTTGACGGCGGGGCGATGTCGTCTGACGTCGGCCCCTTGATTTTGCGCGGCGTCGACCGGCAGATCGGTCTGACCGAACGACTCGCCCAGACGGTCGATGACCAACGCCATCCGTCCGACATCACCCAATCCCCTGCGCGACCGGCTCGCCCAGCGGATCGTTCAGATCGGCGGCGGAGACGAAGATGGCAACGACGCCAATGCGCGGCGCCGCGATCCGCTGTTCACGCTCGGCGTGGAGCGCCGTCCCTTGGATGAGGCCATGGACTTGGCCAGTGCACCCACGTTCTCGCGCCTGGAGAATGCCGTTTCGAGCAAGGACATCGATCGGATGGCGCAGGCCTTCGTCGATCCGTTCATCGCCAGCGATCCCGAAGCACCCGCGGTGATCGTGATCGACCTGGACCCTTCCGAGGATCCCACCCACGGACAGCAGGAATTCAGCTTCGACAACCATTACTCTCAGAGCCACTGCGACTTGCCGCTGTTTCTCTTCGAGGGCCTCTCGGGAACGTTCATCACCGCCGCCCTGCGCCCCGGCAAGCGCCCAACGGGGGCCGAGAACGCCATGATCCTCAAACGGGTGTTGCAGCGTCTGCGCGCGGCCTGGCCCGACACCCACTTCGTGCGGCGCGGCGATGCCCCTTTCGCCAATCCGGAATTGATGGCGCTGACGCTGGCCGATGGGCACACGGATTTCCTCTTCGGACTGGCCGGCAACCGCGTGCTCTCGCCGCTGGCCACGCCCTTTCTGGTGACCAACCGCCAACGCCACGCGGTCCGTGAAGCCAATGCCCGCCGTCTCCACCAGGCGCCGCCGAGCAGTACTCGTTCTTACCACGATCCCAACGGCCAGTATTACCAAATGGATCCGCAGGGTTACGGGACGCCACTTGAGCAACAGGATTCCAGTGAATGAGCCGACCGAAAGGAAGTGAAGGGGGATATCTCTATGAAATCCCGCTGCTGGTTCTGGTCGCCACGCTGCTGGGAGGGCTTCTCTGGCCCTGGGTTGCCGGACCATGGCGCTGGCTGATCGGCGGAGTCATCGGTTTATTTGGTCTCCTACTGTGGTGGTACCACCGATCCCGAGCGCCTTAGGCGTTCACGCCCCTGGTTAAGCTGCTGCGGTTTAGATTTCATACTGGATGTTCGGCATGAGAAAGCATTTCATCTCAACCCCGCGCCTCTTCCCGGCCGGATCACTCGCGCTGGAATGAACGAGCGCGAATCTCAACATCACACCGGAAAATGTTTGAGTTCGTCAACTCACCTCAACGCGGGCTGATAACAATCCGAGATGATACTGACCTGAACCGAACGGGTTTTTAAGAAGGGGGGTGTCCAGCTCAGTGCGGTGGATACCAGATATTGTGATCTTGGCACTCGAAGCGTCCTTTGGATGGTGTGTCGAGATCCAACTCATCGGCGCTACCGCACTCAGATGGATACCCCCCTTTAAGAATTCAAAATAGGTTTCTGGAACGACATATTCAGCCTGTGTCCAAAGCCCGGCCTGTTTGGGCAGGGCATGGTATTGCATGAGCGTTCCCACGATAGCGAGGGCGGTCAGTTCATAGGCATCCTGGTGCGATACGCGGACGGTCATTTGCACCTGGCGTCCATCTCGTTGCCCCGTTGCCTCCATCTCCAGGAGCGCCCATTGGCCGTGCGGCGTCCATCGCTTGAGCGCAAAAACAAGGAAACGTCCAATTCGAGTGGATTGGCTGGGAAAGGCATACAGTGCGAACATGCAGGCGGGCATGACCAGCATGTCAATCAGCCAACCAAAACCACCGACATAGAACCCGATCTCACGGAGCGATGGGTAAAGCGTGGGAAGCCGCTTCATTTCTTCAAGCTCACGTTTCGGAGTTGAAGTTCGCCATGGCGATCGTCTCAGACCTCCATAGAATCAGTCTCTGCGCCCTCCAATTGGAGGGTGAACTCATCGAGTTGCAGTGCCTGAACGAAGAAGCGCTGCACCTGCTCATCGAT
>NZ_CAIPNF010000430.1 GCF_903866365.1 uncultured Thiocystis sp. | reverse complement strand
TCGTTGCATCTTGAGTTCAATCGCTGGCTCGTAACCCATCATGTTCTGCTCGTCGTCCACTCGTCAAATTGGTGTCAGTATCCATCGGCGAGCCTCAGCGGGCTGCGACCATTCAAGGAAATTATTCTCGGCCAAATCCTAAGTCACCTTGATGCGCAGCTGCTCGCCGGTCTCCGGATCGCTGAGATGCACCGCGCAGGCGATGCAGGGGTCGAAGGAATGGATGGTGCGCAGGATCTCGATCGGCTGCTTGATGTCCACCAACTGGTGGTTGTCCTGTAACGCGGCCTCGTAGGCGCCGGCCTGATGGCTCGGGTCGCGCGGTCCGGCGTTCCAGGTCGAGGGCACCACGGCCTGATAGTTGGCGATCTTGCCGTCCTTGATGACGATCCAGTGTCCCAAAGCGCCGCGAGGAGCCTCCATATAGCCGGCGCCGCGCGCCTCGGCAGGCCAAGTGGCAGGATCCCAGAGTGCGTCATTGAAGGTCCGGGTGTCGCCAGCCTTGATGTTGGCGATCAGCGCGTCGTACCAACCCTGCATGGCGTCGACCATCACCTTGGTTTCCAGCGTGCGCGCGGCGGTGCGGCCCAAGGTCGAGAACAATGCTTCCACCGGCAGATCGAGCGTCGACAGGGTCATCTCGACCAGTTCCTTGGTCTGCGCATGGCCGTTGGCGTAGAGCAGCAGGACGCGCGCCAGCGGGCCGACCTCGACCGCCTGACCCTTCCAGCGCGGGGCTTTGATCCAGGAATAACCGTCGCTGACATCCAGTTGGGTGTAAGGCGGTTTGACGCCGCCGCGGGCGTCGTATTCCAGCTTGGTTTCACCGTCGTAGGGGTGCAGTCCTTGCCCCTTGCCATCGGCATAGTCGTACCAGGAATGGGCGACGAACTCCTGGATCTGACTCGCGTCATGGAGATCGACTTCGTGGATGGTCGAGAGATCGCGATTCAGGATGACGCCGCGCGGGAAGAGGAAAGTCGCGGGGTCCATGAAGCCGTTGCCGGGCAGGTCGCCATAGCAGAGAAAGTTGCCCAGTCCTTCGCCGCGACTGCCCCAGTCCTTGTAGAAACCGGCGATCGCCAGTGTATCCGGGACATAGACCTGATCCACAAAGGTCTGCATGGATTGGATGATATTCTGGATTTCCGCGAACCGCTTGGCATTGATGGCCGAGTCCGATTCCAGATCGATGGGGCAGGCGACGCCGCCGACGACGAAATTCGGATGCGGGTTCTTGCCGCCGAAGATGGCGTGCAGCTTCGCGGCGTCGCGCTGCCAGGCGAGTGCCTCCAGATAATGGGCAACCGCCATCAGGTTCGCCTCGGGCGGCAGCTTGTAGGCGGGATGGCCCCAATAGCCGTTGGCGAAAATGCCGAGCTGGCCGGATTCGACGAAGGTCTTGATCCGTTTCTGGGTGTCGGCGAAATAGCCGGGCGAGGATTTGGGCCAGGAGCTGATGGATTGCGCGAGCGCCGACGTCGCCTTGGGATCGGCGCTCAAGGCGCTGACCACATCGACCCAGTCCAGCGCATGCAGATGGTAGAAGTGCATGACGTGATCATGCACGTATTGGGCGCCGATCATCAGATTGCGGATCAGCTGCGCGTTGGCCGGCAGCTCGATCTTGAGCGCGTCTTCCACCGACCGCACCGATGCCATGCCGTGGACCAGGGTGCAGACGCCGCAGATACGCTGGGCGAAGGCCCAGGCGTCGCGCGGGTCGCGGCCCTTGAGGATGGTCTCGATGCCGCGCACCGAGGTGCCCGAGCTATAGGCTTGGGCGATGTTGGCGCCGTCCATCTGGGCCTCGATGCGCAGATGGCCCTCGATGCGGGTGATGGGGTCAACGACGAGTCGTTCACTCATGTTCGCGTGCCTCTTTCTCGACCAGATGGTCAGCAATCATTTCAGTCAGACCGACCACCGGGATCTCCATGTTGAACTCTTCCAGACCCTCTTCGAGCTGGGTGCGGCAAGTGGCGCACATGGTCACCATGCGCTCGGGCGCGACCTCCTCGATTTGCGCCTTTTTGCGTTTGAAGGCGGCCAGTTTGAGCGGTTCGGCGCGTTCGTTGGAACTGACGCCGCCGCCGGCGCCGCAGCACCACTGGAATTTTCCGTGCTCCTTCAGTTCCACGAAATTATCGGCGACCAGATTCATCAGATTGCGCTGCTGCTGAATGACGCCGCTCTTGCGCGCCAGGTTGCAGGGATCGTGCATCGACAACCGGTCGCTTTCCATGCCCTCGGTCTGAATACGCCCGGCGGCGCGCAATTCGTCCAGCACTTCGATGATATGGAAGACCCGGAAGGGATAGGGACGCCCGATCAGGTTTGGACCTTCCCAGCGAATCGCGGTGTAGGCGTGACCGCACTCGGGACTGATGACCTTGGGCACCTTGAGCGCGACGGCGGCCGCGACGACCCGCTCGACCAACTGGGCGGCGATGTCCTTGTTGCCGATCTGGATGCCGGCGTTGGTGGCCTCGAAGCACTGCGTCGACAGGGTCCAGGTCACCCCGGCATGGTCGAAGATCTTGGTGATGGCTTCCAGATATTCGGGGAAGTTGATGATCTCCATCGACGAAAGCATGACCAGATAGTCGACGCCGGCCTTGTCGACCGGAACCTCCAGGCCCGAGCTGGTTTCCACGTGCTGGATCTGCACGGCAAGCGTCTTCCATTGCAGTCCCATGGGGCTGCCGGTCTGGATGGCGCGCACCGAGGCGGCGATCAGTCCTTCCGGCGCATGCCCCGACTGCACCATGCCCTCGCGCGACTTGCGGATCATATAGGCCAGATCGTTGCCGACTGGGCAGACCATGGAGCAGCGGCCGCACATGGAGCAGGAGTCGTACAGCAACTCTTCCCACTCGGCCAGCATCTCGTCGGTGACCTTCTGCTGGAGCCCGAGCAAGCCCTTGAGCTTGCCCAAGAGCGTGAACTCGTTTTCCCAGACCAGGCGCAAGGGTTCGAGCTTCAGGATCGGCGTGTACTTGGGATCACCAGTCTCCAGATAGAAAGGGCAGGACTGGGCACAGATCCCGCAATGCACGCAGCTTGAAAAGAAGGCCGCGGTCGGTGCGTCGATCTCGGCGCGAAAGGCCGCGAGGCCCCGTTCGAGTGTCAGCTCGCTCATGACTGAACCCCCTTGCGGCCGAACGCGGCCCCGTTGTACCAGCGTGCGATGAACGTGGTGAAAATGTGCGTGAGTTTGGTGAAGGGCAGGATGATCAGAAAGATTTCCGCCATCAGGATGTGCATCCCAAGTGCTACCGGGTAGGGATTGACGAGGCGGTGATAGGCCAGATAACCGGTCAGCACCACCAGAAAGACGACCGTCCAGACCAGATAGTCTTCAATGCTACTGATGCGCTGCTTCACCGGATGCGTCAGGCGGTGCACCAAGGTCGCGACCAATGCGATCAGGGTGATGGCGGTGACCAGGTCGACGACCGGATTCGGCAGCGCCGGCCAGGCGATGCCGAACAGTCCCTTGATCAGCTCGGCATGGGGCACGAACAGCAGGAGTGCGATCAGGAACCCGATGTGCCAGACCCAGCCCACGACCACGTTGAAAGAGGCGCGCTGGAAGGTGCCGGGGTCGGCGATGGTGCGGGTCAACATGGTCCGGAAACCTGGTCCCCATTCGCTGGCGCGGGGTTCGGCATAGTTGGGCTTGCGTCCGAGCAGAAAAATCTCGGCCAGGCGCGCGAACAGACCGATGGCGAAGATCGCCAGCGCGATGTTGAACATCGGCCCCTTGGTCCACAGCAGAAATGCCAT
>NZ_CAIPNF010000429.1 GCF_903866365.1 uncultured Thiocystis sp. | reverse complement strand
GGCCCTGACGCAGCGCCCGGATCTCATCGTCACGGTCGATAACGGCATCGCCAGCATCGCCGGCGTCGCGCGGGCGCGCGAGTTGGGCATTCCGGTACTGGTCACCGATCATCATCTGCCCGGCGACCGGCTCCCGGACGCTGCGGCCATCGTCAACCCCAATCAGCCCGATTGCGCCTTTCCGAGCAAGCATCTGGCGGGCGTGGGCGTGGTCTTCTATCTGCTCGCCGCGCTGCGCGCCCAGTTGCGCGAGACCGGCTGGTTCGCGGCCGGACGGGTGGCGCCGAACCTGGCCGAGCTGCTGGATCTGGTCGCGCTCGGCACGGTCGCGGATGTCGTGACCCTGGACCGCAACAACCGTATTCTGGTTGAACAGGGTCTGCGACGCATCCGCGCCGGGCACTGTTGTCCGGGAATCCTGGCCCTGTTGCAGGTGGCGGGCCGCGATCCGACCCGCGCGACGACCACCGACCTGGGCTTTTTCGCCGCGCCCCGGCTCAACGCGGCCGGGCGGCTGGAGGAGATGTCGCTCGGCGTCGAGTGTCTGCTGACCGACGATCCGGCGCGGGCCTTCGCGATGGCCCAGGAGCTGGACGGCCTCAATCGTCGCCGCCGCGAGATTGAAGGCGAGATGAAGGATCAGGCCGAATTGCTCCTGGATGCGCTCTGCCTGGATGGCGAGACGCTGCCGCCCGCGCTCTGTCTCTTTGGCGAGGACTGGCATCAAGGGGTGTCGGGAATCGTCGCGGCGCGTATCCGCGAGCGTTATCATCGCCCCGTGATCGCCTTCGCCGAGGCCGGCGACGGTCTGCTGCGCGGCTCGGCGCGTTCCATCGACGGGCTGCACATCCGCGATGCCATCGATCGGGTCGACCGCCGTCATCCGGGTCTGATCGAGCGTTTCGGCGGTCATGCGATGGCGGCCGGCCTGACCCTGCAAGCGGAGGGGCTGGAGGACTTTCGGGTCGCCTTTATCGAGGCGGTCCGGGCGCAACTCGGCGATCTCCCGCGCCAACCCGAGATCCGCTCCGATGGCCCGCTGCCCGGCGGGCTGATGACGCTGGACACGGCGGAAGCGCTGCGGCTGGGCGGCCCCTGGGGCAAGGGTTTTCCGGAGCCCTGTTTCGATGGCGGCTTCGAGGTTCTGCAGGCGCGGATCGTGGGCGAGCGTCATCTCAAGTTGCGAGTGGCCATGCCCGACGGCGAGCCGATCGACGCCATCGGGTTCAACCTGGGCGAGAAGCTGCCCGAGGCGCGGGGCCGGGTCCGACTGGCCTATCGGCTGGACGTGAACGAGTATCGCGGCGTTCGCTCGCCGCAGTTGATCCTTGAGGATCTGCAGGCAGACCACTGACCAAACGCCAGGATTCCCGAACCGATACCGATGATTGAACATCAATACGATCCCGACCGGGATGACGACGAGTGTCCTCCCGAAGGCCCAAGCAAGAGTCAAATCAAACGCGAGAAGCTGGCGCTGCAGGCGCTGGCCGAGCGTCTGGCGGGCCTGCCGCGCGTCGAACTGGAGCGCTTGAAACTCAGCCCGGCGACCTGGATCGCGCTCGACGAGACCGCGCGCATCAAGGATTTTCGCGCAATGGGGCGGCACTGGAAGCGGATCGCCAACCTGCTGGAGAAGGAGGACATGGCGGCCGTTCATGCGCTCATGGATCAGGCGGGGGAGCGCGAGCGCGAACTGAATGCCCGTCACCATGCGCTCGAACGCTGGCGCGAACGTCTGATCGCCGAGGGCGATGCGGCGCTGGCGGACTTCATCGAACACTGTCCGGCGGTTGACCGTCAGCAGTTACGAACGCTGATCCGCGCCGCCCAACGCGATACCGAACGCGGCCGGCCAGACGCGCCGCGCAAGCTGTTTCGGTATCTGCGCGAGGCGACGGAGACGGTCGAAGGTTGATACAACAATGGACGCGAATTCGATGAATGCTCCCGCTGATACTGGCTCCGACAGACGCCCTTCGCTCTCGGTCGTGATCCCCATGTACCAGGAAATCGACAATGTCGAACCCATGGTGACGCGGGTCGGGCAGGGGCTGGCCGACTACCGGGGCGATTGGGAACTGATCTGCGTCGACGACGGCAGCCGCGACGGCACCGGCGAGCGTCTGCGCGCGCAGGCCGACCGGGTCGGCGGCCATCTGCGCGTGATCCGTCTGCGGCGCAACTTCGGTCAGACCGCCGCCATGCAGGCGGGCTTCGACGCCGCGCGCGGCGAACTGATCGCGACCCTGGACGGCGATTTGCAGAACGATCCGGCGGACATCCCGCGTATGATCGACGAACTGCTGGCGCGCGATCTGGATCTGTTGCAGGGCTGGCGCCGCCGGCGCCAGGATGGGCTGGTGATGCGCAAGATTCCGTCGCGGATCGCCAACCGACTGATCGGCAAGGTCACCGGGGTGAGGCTGCACGATTACGGTTGCAGCCTCAAGGTCTACCGGGCCGAGGTCATCCAGGAGGTCACCCTGCTAGGCGAGATGCACCGCTTCATCCCGGTGTGGGTGGCGGGGGTGACGGCTCCGGAACGCATCGGCGAGACCGAGGTGGGTCATCGGGCGCGTCAGTTCGGCGTCTCCAAATATGGCCTTTCGCGGACCTTCCGGGTGCTTCTCGATCTGCTGGCGGCGTTCTTTTTTCTGCGTTTCGGCTCGCGTCCCGGTCATTTTTTCGGCATGATCGGGATCGTTTTCGGTCTGGTCGGCACCCTGATGATGACCCATCTGCTGGTGGTGAAATTCGTGCTGGACCAGAATATCGGGCACCGTCCCATGTTGTTTATCTCGATCCTGTTGATTGTCGCCTCGATTCAGTTTTTGACCACCGGCGTGCTGGCCGAACTGCTCACGCGCACCTTTTATGCGTCCGGCAAGCGCACCCACCATCGTATCCATTGGCAATCCGATCCCGCGGCGGCGGGCTGGAAGGTTCCGACATGACGACCATGACTCCGGCGTTGAACGCTGACAGGCAACCCCTCTGGCTGATGGCCATGGGCCGGGCGATGACCTCGCCCTGGTTCCTGCTGCTCGTCGTGGCGCTGAGTTTTTTCTGGCAGTTGGGGGCGGTGCCGCTCTACGACCTCGACGAAGGCGCCTTTACCGAGGCGACCCGCGAGATGCTGGACAGCGGCAACTTCATCACCCCGCACAAGGACGGCGAGCCGCGCTACGACAAGCCAGCGCTCATTTATTGGTTGCAGGCGGCCTCAACCGAGATTTTCGGATTTAACGAATTCGCCCTGCGGCTACCCTCGGCTGTGGCCGCCACGCTCTGGGTGCTGGCGCTCTGGGGCTTCGTGCGCGCACGGCTGGACGCGCCGACCGCCGCGGTTGCCGGGCTGGTCATGGTGCTGTCGCTTCAGGTGTCGCTCATCGCCAAGGCGGCGGTCGCCGATGCCGTGCTGAATCTCTTCATCGCGCTGACCTTCTTCGAGATCTATCGCTATTTTCTGGACCCGGACCCCAAGACCAATCGCCGCTTCATCCTGCGCGCCTATCTCTGGATGGGGCTGGGTTTTCTAACCAAGGGGCCGGTGGCGGTCTTCTTCCCGGTGCTGGTCAGCTTTCTGTTTTTTCTCTCCGAGATCCGTTGGTCGAAACAGAGTCTGCTGGTGTCGCTGCGCTGGTTCAGGGCGGCCTTCTCGCCGCTCGGCTGGCTGATCTTTCTGCTGGTGGCCGGTCCCTGGTATCTGGCCATCTATCTGGACGACGGCCCGGACTTCTTCCGCAGCTTCTTCCTGGAGCACAACGCCGGACGTTTCGGCGAGGCGATGCACGGGCATGCCGGGTTTCCGGGGTATTATCTGGTCATGCTGCCGCTGATCCTGTTGCCCTTCACCGGCTGGTTTCTGAGTCTGTTCAATGCCTATCGAACCGCCTGGTCGGATCCGCTGGAGCGTTTTCTCTGGATCTGGTTCCTGACGGTCTTCGTCTTTTTTTCCTTCTCGGGCACCAAGCTGCCGCATTATCTGCTGTACGGCGCCGTGCCGCTCTTCATCCTCATGGCCCGGCATCGCGACCGGCTGACCAACCGCTGGCTGGCTTTCGCGCCGCCGCTGCTCCTGTTCGCGCTGCTGGTCGCCTTGCCGCTGATGCTCGATACCATCCTTCATGTGATCGAAGGGATCACGACCAGCGACTCGGCCGAGGTGCGGGCCATGCTGGAACTCAAGGCGCATGAATCGGCGCTGCTGATCGATGGCCGACGGGCGCTCGACCTTCCCTATGGGCTTGCCGTCTTGACCGGTCTGGCGGCCATGATCGTGCTGCTGCGCTGGTCGCGACCGCCGCTGTGGCAGCGACTGGTGCTCGCCGGCCTGGTGCAGACCTGGGTGGTCTATGGCTTCCTGGTGCCGCGCGTGTTCGAGGCGATGCAGGCGCCCGTCAAGGAAGCGGGGCTGATGGCCAAACAGCTCGATCTGCCGACGGTGGTGTATCGCACCTCGATGCCGAGCTTCAGCGTCTATCGCGACGCCATCACGCCCAAGCGTCCGCCGGTCGCGGGCGAGCTGGTGTTTTTACGGGTCGACAAGCTGGACTCGCTGACACGGGATTACCCTGAACTGCGGCAGGAGATCGTCTATCGGCGCGGCGCGGTTGCACTGGTCCGCATGCACTCCATGCCATGATCGAGCGCGCGCCAACCGTTCCGCTCCGCGACTGGCATGACCGACTGGCCGCCGGAGCGGCGCGGACCCCGCTGGAATCGCCAGACGGCGCCCGCTGGCTGACGCGCTGGGCCTTGGTTTGCCTGATCGTCGCGACGACGCTCGTGCTGGCGTGCGGTTATCACGCCGGTTTCCTCCGCCTCAACGCCTGGGCCGCGAGTTATCCGGACTGGATCTGGCAATGTCTCACGGTCCTGGGCGACGAGCGGGTGCCCTTTGCGCTGTCGCTGTTTTTCTCGCTGCGCTATCCGCGGGTATTCTGGACGTTGATCCTGTCCGCGCTGATCGCGATCCTCTACAGTCGCGGGCTCAAGGAACTGGTCGATTCGGCGCGACCGCCGGGCGTGCTGGCCGCCGACGCTTTCCATCTCATCGGTCCCGGCCATCGGCATCACAGCTTCCCGTCGGGTCACAGCGTCACGGCCGGGGTCTTTTTCGGCGTGCTGATCTACCATGCCCGCTTGGTCGAGTGGCGCTTGCTCTTTCTTCTGCTTGCGATTCTCGCGGGGTTCAGCCGGGTGGCGGTCGGGGTGCATTGGCCGGTGGATGTCGCGGCGGGTCTGCTGGGCGGGGCGCTCGCGGCCTGGCTCGGCGCCCGGTTCGCCGCGCGCTGGCCGGGGCCGGCAACCGATGTCAGCGTCCATCTGGCCATCGTCACGCTGGCCGCCGTTCTGGCCGTCGGCCTGCTGTACGACGATGGCGGCTATCCAGGGGCCGCGCTCATGCTTCAGGGGCTGGGCGCGGGCGCGCTCCTGAGCGCGCTGTTGCAGTATTTCGTCCTGCCGCTGTGGCGAGAGCGGCGGCGCGGTCAGGGCGTGGAGACCGGTCGCCCCCAGGTATCCTGAAAGACCAGATCCGCCAGCGACCGGCGCCGGTCCCAGCCCAGGGTCTCCTGGCATCGGCTCGGGATAGAAGGCGTCCACCTGACCCAGGCACAGCACCGCCAGCGAGCGGGCGCCCTCGGGCAGTTCCAGCAGCCGGTCAAGCCGGACCGGGTCATAGATCGAGACCCAGCCCATCCCCAAGCCCTCGGCGCGGGCGGCCAGCCATGGCGCAGGCCGCCGAGCACAGATCCATCTCAGGCATGGTGCGCCGGCCCACCACATAGTTCCCGCGCCCCTCGGCCAGCGCGACGACCAGTAACTCGCCGCACTCCAGGATGCCTTCCAGCTTGAGTCGTCGGACCCGTTCGGCACGCTCGCCGCAGGCTTGGGCGGTCAGTTCCTGCTCCTCTTGCGTGAGTGCGTGGATGGTTTGGCGCAGGTTTGGGTTCCGGATGCGGATGAAGCGCCAGGGCTGCATGAAGCCCACGCTCGGGGCGTGATGGGCGGCCTCCAGCAGGCGCGCGAGCACGGTCTCGTCCACCGGATCGGGGCGGAAATGGCGCATGTCGCGCCGTTCGTCGATGACGCGGTAGACCGCTGCGAGGTCGGAATCGTTGAAGCGATGGTTCATGGTCGGAATAGCCGCGTGGCGGCGCCTGGGTTGGATGGAAAATACAGACGGAGATACGAGGTCGTGAGCCGGCCCAGACGATAGACCGCCTCCGGGGCGCCGTGATGACGGAGCGCAGTGGAGCGTGCGAGCTCATGAGCGTCACTCTGCGCCGAGAGGGTTGCCGGCAACGCTAGACCCGGCACGTTTGGCTGTCAACGCGGTTTGGCTCGGTTCTCAAGCCAGTGTTCCCGCGCCAGAGACACACCTTGCCACCCCGCTTCGCTTCGGCGTATCCTTCCGGCTCGCTTTCGGGTGCCTCGCGGCGTGACCGCGCCAAGGGGTGAAACGGGAAGTCCGGTGACGTCGCGCGCGCTTGCGTGCCCGATCACTCCGGCGCAGCCCCCGCTGCTGTAAGCCTGACGGAACCGCCACACCGCCACTGCGCTCCCGCGCGGGAAGGCGGCGGAATCCGGATGACGGCAAGCCAGAAGACCGGCCCGAGCGCGTGAACTGGTGTGAGCCTCGGGGTGAGGCTTGAGCCGACCGGGTCGTCCGGGTTGCCTGCGCGACCTTGACCCTGTTTGCCGCGACCAAGGTTGCGAGCGTCCCGCGTGGCGGGTTGCCCGCGCGTGGGTCGACCGCTCCCCGCCTGACACCTCGTGTTGTTGACTCAGGTTTACGAGGTTATTCGTCATGCATATCGAACCGGGCATGCTGGTTGCGACCAAGGTCGCGGCCGCCAATCTGGCCGCCGTCGGCGTTCTTTCCGTCTATCTGCCATCGCTGATCAAGCAGCCGTCGCTGATCCTGCGCACCCTGCTCGCGGCGCTCTTCTTCTCGCTCTTCATGCAGTTGTTCCATCTCCCGGTGGGCGCGTCCGAACTGCATTTCGTCGGGGCCATGCCGATTTATCTCCTCTTCGGCTTCATCCCCACGCTGTTCGGCTTCGGTCTGGGCCTGCTGTTGCAGGGGCTGCTGTTCGAACCAGGCGATCTGGTGCATCTGAGCGTGAATACGCTGTCGCTGGCGATCCCCTTAATCGCCGTACATTACACCCTGGGCCAGCGGATCGCTCGGCTCAATGTGCTGACCATTCTCAAGCTGGACGGCGCCTATTATGCCGGCGTGACCCTGATGGTCGGCTTCTGGCTCCTGCTGGGCGAGGAGGCGACGCCGCTCGCCAACTGGGCGCTGTTCGCCTCGTCGTACCTCGCGGTGGTGGCGTTCGAGCCGGTTTTTACCCTGCTGCTGGTCAAGGCGATCGCGCCATATGCGCAGCGCCCGCTGCTGCAACTCTGTCTCGATCTGCCGGCGCCGCTGGCCACGACGCCAGCCAGGGCGGGCTAAGACCATGGGGTGCGTCTGGTTTGTCGGCGCCGGACCGGGCGATCCGGATCTGATCACGGTCAAGGGACGCCGCCTGATCGAGCAGGCCGGCGCCATCCTCTACGCCGGTTCGCTGGTGGATGTGGCGGCGACCCGGTACGCGCCCCCCGGCTGTCGGCTCCAGGACTCCAAATCCATGACGCTGGACCAGATCGGCGACTGGCTGATCCGGGAGGCCGGCCGTTGCGAGACCGTGGTGCGCTTGCAGACCGGCGATCCGGGGCTCTATGGCGCGCTGGCCGAGATGACCCGACGGCTGGATGCCGCCGGCATGACGTGGCGATCGGTGCCGGGGGTGACTTCGGCGATGGCCGCGGCGGCGGCGGCCGGAGAGAGTCTGACCCTGCCGGACGTCACCCAGACGGTGATCCTCACCCGCGTCGCCGGGCGCACGCCCATGCCGCCCGGCGAGAATCTGGAGTCGCTGGCCGCCCATGGCGCCACGCTCTGTATCTATCTCTCCGCGACCCTGCTGCCTGAGGTGGAGCGCGCGCTGCGCGCCGCCGGCTGGCCGGCGGACGCCCCAATGCTGGTGGTGCAAAAGGCCAGTTGGCCGGACGCCGAGCGGATCGTGCGCGGTCGGCTCGACGAGATCGATCGTCTGTGCCACGAATCCGGCATCGATTCGCAGGCGATGATCGTCGCCAGCCCGGCGCTGGGCGCGCGCGGCTGGGCCGACCTGTCGCCCTCCAAACTCTATGACCCGGCCTTCGGACATCGCTTCCGCGCGGCCAGCACTCCCGAGAATCCTCATGAATGACACCGTCCTGCTGTTGGTGGGGCACGGCTCCCGTTTCCATGGCGGCAACGCGGAATTGCTGCGCTTCGCGGAGCAATGGCGCGCGCGTCATCCCGGCTGGCGCATCGAGACCTGCTTTATCGAGCACGACGCGGTGCTGCTCGATACCGGGCTGGACCAGGCCGCCCGCGCCGCCCGCCGGGTGATGGTCATCCCCTTCATTCTGAATGCCGCCGGTCATGTCAAGATGGAGATCCCGGCGGCCATCGCCGAGGCGCGGGCACGTCATCCTGAAGTAACGTTCGAGATGGCGCGTCATCTTGGGATGGGACGCGAGATTCTGCGCGTCCTGGAAGACCGACTCGACGCCTTGACGCGGAGCCTGGATCTGCCCGACCCTCGGACCACGGGCGTGATCCTGCTCGGGCGCGGTTCCTCGGACGCGGGCGCCAACGGCGAACTGGCGAAGATGACGCGCTGGGTGTTCGAGAATCGCGATCACGATCTGGTGGATCTGGCCTTCACCGGCATCGCCTGGCCGCGCCTGGAGACGGTGGTACAGCGTCAGGCGCGCCTGGGCATGACCCAGATCGTCATCCAGCCGGTCTATCTGTTTGCCGGGCGGCTGACCGAGCGCATTCAGGCGCAGGTGGACCGGCTGCGCGTCCAGTATCCGCGCATCGCCCTGGCGCTGGGCGAACGCTTCGGGTTCGACGAGGGGATTTTCGAGCTGCTCGACCGCCGGGCGATGGGGTCTGATTCGACCGAATGCGGGCTGCTGGAGTGCGATGGCTGCAAGTATCGCGAAGCCGCCGCCATGGAACACCATCACGATCACAGCCACACGCGGATTTGAGGTCACCATGACGCGAGACGAACGGAGAGTCAAACCGGGGGCGGTCACCCAACAGAATACCCAGGCCGGGCGCTCGATCGAGGACAACTCCTTCGCCATCATCGACGCCGAGACCGGTCCGCACGACTACACGCCGGAGCAATGGCCGATCGTGCGGCGGATGATCCACGCTAGCGCGGACTTCGATCTCAACGGTCTGACCGAATTTCATCCGGCGGCGGTGTCGGCCAGCGTGGCCGCGCTCCAGCGCGCCGGGCGACCGCTGGTGACGGACGTGGCGATGATCCTGGCCGGACTCTCGCCCAAGCGGCGGCTGCGGTTCGGTCTGCGACCCAGCCAGTTCATCGCCGACGTGGACGTGGTTTCGCAGGCCCAGGCGCAGGGGACGACCCGCGCCGTGCAGGCGATGCGCAAGGCCCAGCGGCTGGGATTGCTGGAGGGCGCCATCGTCGGCATCGGCAACGCGCCAACCGCGCTGCTCGAACTGATCGATTTGATCGAAGGGCAGGGCGCGCGTCCGGCGCTGGTGGTCGGCATGCCGGTGGGGTTCGTGGCGGCGGCCGAGTCCAAGGCGCGACTGGCCGAGGTCGCGGCGGTGCCCTGGATTCTGGTGCGCGGTCGCAAAGGCGGTTCGACGCTGGTGGTCGCGGCGATTCATGCGCTGCTCGGGCTTGCGGATACGGGGCGGGTGGGGTAGGGGGCTCGACTTTCATGCGGTTTTGTCGCCATTGCGGTACTTCTTGCGTCAGGACTCCCTCTTGGAATGGTTAAGATTCGCGCGCCGTCAGACATGATGATGTGCTTGCTTTCCCGGACAACTCGGAACCCTGCTTTCTGTAAGGCACGGACGGCGTCGCGGTGATTGACACCTGGAATCTTCGGCATCTTTACGCGGCCACTTCGACTTCCCGCATT
>NZ_CAIPNF010000428.1 GCF_903866365.1 uncultured Thiocystis sp. | reverse complement strand
TATTTCCAAATATAATTTTGCCCTGAAAATAATATTGGCAAATCATAAGCTTATGTCAAGCTAACAAAGTAGAATTAGTGTTCTATTCCTGAAGTATTTATACCATTGAAAATTCGAGAAAAAAACCCCGAACACCCATGAGCAGGGCATGCATCGATCACTCATAAACCGCGTCGGCGCCGACGTTTGTCCGTCGCCTCCTCAATGCCCGCCCAGGACCAGGGTCTGAATCGGCAGCAGCAGCGCCTGGATGCGCAGGATCATGGCATGCACCAGGCCGACCGTGTCGATGGCATGCAGCCCGAAGGCGCGCCAGAAGCCGGTGTCGGGGTCGGCGAGCGCCGCGTGGTTGCTGGTATAGGCATTGGCGATACAGTTGCCGCCCTGCGGCAGGTCGTCGAGCTGACCGGGGTAGAGCGGCTCCAGGATGACCGTGAGGGTGCCGGGGCGCGCGAACTGCTGGAGATCGACCAACTGATCGGTCGGTCGCACCTGACCGGAGGCGATGACGTTCTGAACCTCGGTCACGACCATCGGTACGATGGCCCAGGGTTTGGCGATACAGGTCACCTCGCCGATCATGCCCACCTTCAGCACCTGTGCCTCGATCTGCCCGAATCCTGCCAGCAGGCCCGTGACCCGGCGCTCCGGCACCAGGATGCCGGCGGGCCGGAGCATGGGATTGACCACATCGCCCGGACGCAGCGCGAACTGCTGCACGATCCCGTCGGTCCCGGCCACGACCAGGGTCTTCTTCAGATCCACCTCGGCCTCCTGGAGCGCGGCCTCGGCGCTCGCCTTCTGGGCGGGGAGCTTGAACGCGATCTCCGAGACGATGGCCTCGCGGCTCGCCAGGGCCGCGTCGAGCGCGCCCTGCTGGGTGTCGACCTGCACCCGCACCCGCTCGACGTCGCGCTCCGCGACCGAGCCCGGACTGCGTTTCTGCACTTCGGTGCGGGCTTGGAACTCGTCGACGGCCTGCTGAAGCATCCCGCGCGCCTGGACGATGCGGCCGTCCGCCTCGGCCAACTGAGACTTGGCCACGACCATGGCGGCCTCGATCTCGGCGATCTTGCGGCGCGCCGTCTCGACCGCGGCCTCCTGCTCGGTGCTGTCGAGCCGGAACAGCGGCTGCCCCGCC
Organism: uncultured Thiocystis sp.; assembly: GCF_903866365.1. GTDB lineage: Bacteria > Pseudomonadota > Gammaproteobacteria > Chromatiales > Chromatiaceae > Chromatium. Next base: position 8,508 of record NZ_CAIPNF010000428.1, on the reverse strand, counting down.
TCCACGCGCTGGTTGATGTCGACGAAGGTCTCGGCGACCCGGCCCGAGGTCTCCGGCAGGATGGTCACGGTGCGGAACACCGAGGTGACGGCCTTGGTCGAGGGATGGAAGTAGAAGATCGTGGTGATCAGGCTCAGGGTCAGGATCAGGCAGAGCGTGATTCCCCAGCGCAGTTCGAACCAGACCGAAAACAGCGTGATCTCGTGCCCGAGCCGCTTGCCCTGAACGAAACGGCGAAAGAGGAAATCCGGAAAGATCGTCAGCATCGAGCACAGCAAGAGTTCCACCATGACTTAGACCTCCCGGTGTTCGACCGCCGGATCGGCGGCCGGCGGTGATGTCGCGGCCTGTGCCGCTGGTGGCGCCGGAGCGGCGGGTTCGGCGTTCGCGGCGATGCGGTCGAGCGAACGGGCGATCGATAAGAGCGGCGTCGTGAAGTCAGGCAGCGGGATCAAGGCAAGCAGCAACCCGGCGATCCAGAAGGCGTGGTTGTGGGTGAAGAGCGCCAGCAGCGCCAGCACCGCGACGAGTTCGAACTGGATCTTCTGGCCGCGATGCGCCATTTGTTCCGGCAGGGCATGGAGCTTGAAATAGAAAAGGCCGATACCGATGACGGCCAGCAGCACAAAGATGGCCATCACCACGAACAACACGTCGGTCTCTCCCGGCGCGGTGACGAAGGGGGGCAGATGATGCGTCGCGGTCGGGTGAAGCGGATCCGTCATGTCGAAAATCTCTCAGGCACGTTGATTGGAATCGTCGCTGTTTAGCAGGAAGTGCTCGATGGCCAGCGACAGGCTGAAGAACATCCGCGCGCGGCCAAGCCGTTCACCGAGCGGCGAGCGTTGGACCATGCCCAGCGTTTCCGGATTGAGCGCCACCAGCCAGAGTTGCGCGCCGCGCTCGCGCAGCCGCTCCTCGCCCTCGGTGAGCATCTTGAGCGCCGAATACTCAATGTCGGTGACCGCGCTGAAATCCACCGCCACCACCTGGGGACTGGCGGCGTCGATCAGCGGCCACAACTGCTCGCCGATGCGCTGGGCGTTGGCGAAGAAGATCCGCCCCTCCGGGCGCACCATCAGCAGTCCGGGGAAGTTCTCGTCATCGGGATGATCGTCCGACCGTGGACGGAACACGTCGGTGCCGGGCTTGCGTCCGAGAACATAGAGGCGCGGATGGGCGGCCTGATAGGCGATGGAGACCAGCGAAACGACGATCGCCACCACGATTCCCTTGAGCGTTCCGAGCACCACCACGCCCCCGAAGGCCGCAAGCGCCCACAGAAACTCCATGCGCCGCACCCGCAGGATGGCGACGAACTCCGCCGGCTGGATCAGTCCGATCGAATAGACGATGACCACGGCGGCCAGGGTCGCCATCGGCATCAGCCCCATCAGCGGCGCGAGCAGGAGCAGGGTCGCCACGGCGACGGCGGCCGTCACCAGCCCGGATACCTGGGTGCGGGCGCCGGCGCGACGGTTCACGGCCGTCTGCGAGGTGCCGCCTCCGCCGGGCATGGCGCTGAACAGGCCGCCGACGACATTGCCAAGACCCGTCGCCAGCAGCTCCCGGTTCGGCTCGGGACGCGGCTCGCCGCGACCGGCGAAGGCGCGCGCGGCGGCGATGGACTCGGTAAAGCTCATGAGCGCGATGCCGAGCGCGCCCGGCCAGAGTTGTTCGATCAGACCCCAGTTGGGGAGGGTCAGGGACGGCAGGCCCTGAGGAATGTGGCCGACGATGGCCACGCCATGGCCTTGCAGCGCGAACAGACCCGAGACGGCGATGCCGAGCGCGACGGCGACCAACGGCGCCGGGGCGCGTGGGGCCAGGCGCTCGATCCCCACCAGAATGGCGAGCATCGCGGCACCGACCGCGAGCGTTGCCAATGAGGTCTCCGGCAGGTGGGCGATGAGCGCGAAGAGGTCGCGCAGGAAGCCGCTCCTCTCGAAATGGATGCCCAACAGCTTCGGCACTTGATCCAGGATGATGACCAGCCCGACGCCCGCCTTAAAGCCGGTCAGCACCGGCTCCGAGATGAAACTGGCGACCACCCCGAGACGCAGCGCCGAGGCCAGAATCAGCATGATTCCGACCAGCACCGCGAGCGTGGCGGATGCCGTCAGCAGCGCCGCCGGATCGCCGCCCGGCACCGCCAGCGCGAGCTGGGCGCCGGTGAGGATCGCCAGGGTCGTGGTGGTGCTCACGCTGAGCGGCCGCGAGGTGCCGAGGATGGCGTAGATCACCAGCGGAACGAAGGCGGTATAGAGTCCCACCTCCACCGGCAGCCCGGCGATGGTGGCATAGGCCATGGCTTTGGGGACGACCACCGCCGCCGTGGTCAGACCGGCAAGCAGATCCAGGCGCAACCAATCCGGTTGATAGCCGCGCAGCCAGTCGAGCATGGGAATGTGACTCATGCGAATTCACTCCTGATCTGTCTCGGTCTCAGATCTCTTTCAAGTTGTGCATGAACAGCAGGAAATCACGCATGTCGATACGGTCCTGAATCGGGAGTCACAGTGCGCGCCAGACAATCCGCTCCACCCCCAGCGCCACCACGGCGAAGGCGTGCAGATCGGAGACGCCATAGCTTGCGCGCAGGGTCGCGCCATAGCGGCGCGCCTGCGCCTCGGCCTCGTCGAGCTTCGCCGCCACGGCGGGCAGGACGCTCAAGTCGGCGCGGGAATGCGCGCGTACCTGTTCGCCGGTCAGCCCCAACTCTTTCAGACCCAGATACTTGAACTCCAACAGCAGATCCAGCGCCTGGAAGCGGCGCATGTCCGGGCGCAGGATCAGCGCGAGATCCACATAGCCGCGTGCCGTCTCCAGCTCCGAGACGGTCATATAGAGCCGGTCGTTGAACAACAGGGTCAGAAAAGCGAACTTGACCAGCAGTTCGTTGGTCCAGCGATAGTCGCGGTTGGAGATCACGCTGAAATAGCGCTGCTCGATGAAGTCGCACAAGGGGGCCAGGTCGCCGGTCTGACAGACCTCCCGCCCGATGCGCTGGACGCTGGTCTGATCCGCCGGATCCGGCAGCCAGCGTTCCCGCAGACGTTCCACATAGAGCGCGCGGGCGACCAGATTGGGGATCTTAAAGACCTCCTCGTTGAATCCGGTCCGACCGGCCCAGGTCAGGATGCCGAAGTAATAGAGCAACGACACCATGAACCGCTCGTCCTTGGCGGCCGCGAGCACGTCGGCCACGCCGAAGCGTTGCGCCAGTTGCGCAATCGCCAGCGCGTCGTCGCCGCTGAGCGCCTGGATCAGCACCGCCTCGCCGTGCGGAAGCTGGGCGATATAGACCAGTTTGTTGCGATCCATCGCCAGGTTTTCGTCGAGCATCTGTTGCGGATAACGGCCCCGCCGACGCAAATGATCGAGAAAATAGAGACTTAGCGTGGGGTTGTAGACGCTGGTGTCGGCCAGGTCGCTGAATCGATAACCGTTGTAGAAGGTGCGCATGGTGTCCAGGGCCTCGCTGGCCGACCAGGCGGCGCCATCCCCGCTCAGGCGCGTCAGCACGGCGCTGACCTCGGTCTCGGAAAAGCCGCAGAGATCGTTGAATTCAGGCTCCCGATCGATGCTCTTGCCGACGTTGTACCCACTCGTCATATCGCTCAACACTACCGGCGAGACGCCGGTGATAAAGACCCGATCCAGCCCCATGCCGCCCGCCGCCGCCTTCACCGCCTTGAACACCGTTTTCAGCAGACCTTCGCCGTAGAGCAGGGCGTCGTAACGCTCCGGCGACTGACCGCCCATCAGCACCTCGTTGGCAAAGTTGTCGTATTCGTCAATCAGCAGATAGAGCTTGTGCGGGGTCTGCGAAACCGCCATCAGGGCGGAGCGCCAGGACGACAGCGCGTTGTCGTCGCGAATCTCGATCGGGTGCGGCAGACGCGCGGCATAGCGCAGCGCGAATTCCTCGATGCAGTCGTTGAGATGACGATGCAGCGCGGACTCGATCTCGCGCAGCGTCCCCTGCGACTGGATCAACGAGAAGTCCCATTTCATCACGAAATACCGGTTGCGCAGCGCGGTCGGCTGGCGACCGATGGACAACCCGCCGAACAGCGATTCAAAGTCGTCAGCGCGGTTCAGGTCGTAATAGTGCTCCAGCATCGAAAGCAGCAGACTTTTGCCGAAGCGGCGCGGGCGGATGAAGATCAGTTGCCGTCCGGCCTCCTCCAACTGTGGAATGCGGTCGGTGCGGTCCTGATAAAAATAGCCGTCCGCGATCAGCGTGGCGAAATTGCTCAGGCCATAGGGAAATTTCATGCGATAGCTCCCACTTCAGTGTGCTCGGCGGCTTGTCGATCGCGCACGCATGGGCAATGGGGTTCGTACAGCGGCGCCGAAGTTTCGGCAACCATCTGCGGCGCCAAGGCTTCCAGCCCTGACGGGACAGATCAGGATGATCTGTCTACGCAAAGAGCGCGCTTCGTTCGCAGGGTTGAGCGCAACGACCCTGGAGTTTTCCTGACAACCACTTACTTTGCTTCCAAGGCACGTCTAACGCCCCGCATACAACCGATTGATCAGATTGACCAGAGTGTAATACCCGGCCTGATTGACGGCCAGTTCTTCGCGCGCCTGCACCAGATGGAGCAGCAGCACCAGCAGCGCGCTTTCGGCCAGGGCGACCAGCGTGGTGTTGAAACTCACGCCCAGCGCGCGGGCAATCTCGCCGAGCGGCTGGGTGCCGGCGTTCGGGTCGATCAGGGCCATCGCCAGCGCGATGCCGACCACCGTGCCGATAAACCCCACCGTCGGAATCGCCCACACCAGATAACGCAGCAGGGCGTAGCGCAGATCCACGCGATGCGCCAGCAGTTCCAGACTGCTGTTGAGCACGCTGACAGTCTGATCGACCGAGCGGCTGGCCTGGAATTGCAGGATGCACAGATCGATCAGTCCGGGCAGAAAGCCCTGTTCGCCATCGTGACGCTGGGCGACACGGGCGCGGATCGGCGGCAGGTCGTGCGCCTGGAGGACGACGTCATACGCCTGCGGCAGCAGCCCTTCCGCAAGCATGGCGCATTCGCGAACCGCGCTGCGCCAGCGACAGAAGCTCTCGCCCAGTCCGATGAAGAGGATCAGGTGCGTGAGATTCTGGATCGTGAAGGGGTAGGGAAAGGGGTAATTCGGCGGCAGGGTCGCGTTGTAATCGAGCCACAGCACGGCGGCCGGACTGCCCGCCGGCAGCACCAGCGTGAGCAGGGCGACGAACGCCCCGGCCAGCGCGACCGCCACGAGCAAGATCCACGAGCGTCGAGGCCGCTCCCACAGGGTGTCGCGGAGCACGCTCATCGACCGCACTCCGGACAGGGCGCGTTAACGGGTTTCACGTTGCCGCAGACGCAGCGGATCAGTTGCCGTCCCCGCGCCCAGGGTGGGGCCTCGTCCACGCCGGACAGAAACGGCGCCACGCGGTCGGGAAACCGGCGACCGAATGCCTCCAGCAGATCGCGGATTCCCAAGGTGACCGCGCCGAACCGCGCGCGATCCACGGGCGAGACCAACGCCTGCCGGATCTTGCGCGCGTGACCGTCGGCACCAATCAGAAAGGTGCCGTTGGTGCTCTTGCAGTCGGTCAGCAACAAGGTGCCGAGGCTGGGAAGGCTCAATTCGGCATGGCGCGCGCTCACCGATTCGTCCGCGAGCGGGACATCGCAGTGCGCATCCCGCCCAATGGTGATCTTGCGTGGCGGTGCGCTCATGTCGCCTCCGGCGCGAGCGCGCGCGGCTGGTCGTCGGCGGGCGGCGGAAGGGGGAGCGTCACCGACGAGGGACGTCCTCGGGCGGCCGATCCCGCCATCCCGTCAGACCGAACCAGGCGGCGCCAAGCGTCAGCAGCAGAACCGCCGACAGGACCGCGAGCCGGACGCCACGCGGCGGGCGGCTCGTGACCGACGCCATCGACGGCGTCTCCCCGGACGCTTCGCAGGCGAGCACCGCGACCGTGGCGTTGTCCTGATGCGCCAGCGCCCGTTCTCGCAGCGCGACCATCAAGGTCTCGGCGGCGTGTTGCGGAGCGGCGGCCAGGGGGCGTTTCAGCTCGTCGCGCGACAGCACGCCATCGACCCCGTCGCTGCACAACAGCAGACGGTCGCCCGGTTGCAGGGTCAGGGGCCGATAACTGGCGTCTACCAGCGGAATCTCGGCCAGCCCCAGAAAGCTGGTCAGGGCGTCGCGGTCGGGATGGCTCGCGAGATCATCCGCGTCCAGCGTCCCGGCGACGACTTGCGGCCAGAGTGCGTTGGCGAGGGTGTGATCCTCGGTACAGGGCGTGAGCGATCCGTCGGCGGCGCGATAGAGATACAACCGACTGTCGCCGACGCCGATCCAGAAGAGTTGGGCGTCGCGCACCGCCGCCGCGACCAGCGTGGTGCCGACCTGTCCCACGCCCGCCGTTGTCTCGGCCAGTGCGTACACCGCCCGATTCGCCGCCCGCAGCGCACACGCCAGCGCCTCGGGAACCGGCGTGGCGGACGGCTGGGCGGCATAGGTCTCCAGCATCGTTTTGACCGCGAGTTGACTCGCCGCGCGCCCCTCGCGCAAACCGCCCATGCCGTCGGCCAGGACCACCAGCACCCCGCCCGACGGATTGGCGCCCTGGGCCGAACACCCGGCGAAGCCGAAGGCGTCCTGTTGCTCCGGGCGCGCGCCGATCCATTGGGCATTGCCCGGCTGCAAGATCAGCATGCTCGACTCCCGATCCCGCCGAGACGCAACTCGGTCTGACCGACACGCAGCACATCGCTGTCGCGCACCGGATGCGGCGCGGACAGCGGTACGCCGTTGAGCCAGGTCTGATTGGTGGAACCGAGATCCTCCAGGATCGCCTGCCGGCCCTGAAGGCTCAGGCGCGCATGCTGCGTCGACACCTCATCGTCCTCGGCCAGCCGCAGCGAGCAAGCGCCGGCGCGCCCGATCAGCGCCGCCGGGTCTAGGGCGAGTCGGATCGTCTCGCCCCGCCGCGCGCCGTTCATGAATGTCAGGGTCAATGCTGGAGCGGTCGCGGGCGATTGGTGCGCCGGCTCGGGCCGGACCGGGGAGAAGCGAGCGAGATTGTCGATGGGCAAGGCGTTCGGCGCCAGGGTCTTGGGCTCGACGGCGGGGATGTCGTTGGCGATTGGCGCGACGCGACGCCGACGCCAAAACAGCCAGCCGCCAAGCAGCGCGGCGATCAGCGCGACCGCCAGACCCGGCCACCAGGACGCCAGCAGCCCGGCGAGCACGCGGGCGGGATCGGCGGGCGCTGCCGCGACGGGGTCAGGCGCGGTCGGCGACTCCTCGCTGGCCGGCGCGTCTGGCGGGAGCGCTGGCGTCGGATCAACCGGAGCCGGCGCGTCCGGCGCTGGCGTCACGACCGGATACAGCCGCACGTCCACCCCGTCGTTCAGCGTCAGACCGGCCTGGGTCAGACCGATGCGCAAACGATAGCGGTTGCCATCGGCCACGCAGCTCGCGCAACGCACCTGGATCCGCTCGACCGTCCGAATCCGCTCGCGCATCGTCGCATAGGCCGCGCCCGGATCCGTCGCGCCCGCGTCGCGGAACATCCCGCCCGAGCGTCGCGCGAAACGTCCCAGCGCCGCCAGCCCCGACTCCCGCGCCGCGCGATCGCGCACCCGGCTGAAGCCGATGGCATAGATCGGCACCGCGCCCTCGGCGACTTGGGCCTCGACCTCCTCCGCCGTCATCCCGCCCGGCGCGTCGTCAATGCCATCGCTCAGGATCACCAGCGCGCGCCGGGAGGGCAGATCCTCCCCCTGTTGACGCCCGAGCGCCAGACCTTGCGCCAGCGCCTGATGCAGCGCGGTTTTCGGGTCCGTCGGGGCCAGGGTTTCGATGGCGGCGGTCAGCGCGGCACGGTCGGCGGTCGGTGCAACCGCGGTGCGGACATGAACGCCGAAGGTCAGGAGCGCCGCCCGATCCGGCTCGCCGAGCGCCGCGATCCAGTCCCGCAGGGCCTCTTGGATCCGCGCGAACTGGGCCGTATCGAGCGAGCGCGAGACATCCACCAGAAAGAGATAGAGCACCCCCTCGCCGGTCGCGGCAAAGGGCGTGACGGATACCACTTCCGCCACCTGGGTTCCCAGGGTCGCGTGCAGTTGTCCGGCTTCGATGCCGCTGACCGACTCGCCCGACTCGTCGCGGATCGCGACATAGGCGGTGACCGCCGTGCCCTCGGCCAGCGCCTGTGAAATAGCGATCTCCGCGGGCGGGCCGGCGTGGGCGGCCGCCGTGGCGCCCAGAACGGCGGACAGGGCGAGTAACCGCCAGGGTAACCAAGACATGAAAGCGCGCTCCTGCTGGTGTGTGGGGTCAGGCAGGTTCCGGGGCTTCAGGTGATTTCCTGAAGGGGGGTGGTCGGTTAGTGCCTCCACGCCCTATATGTTGTGGTCACCACTTATAGCCATGCGTCACTGCGGCTTCAGTGACGGGCTCGGTAACGACCGCCTGCTCCATGAGTCGGCGGAAGACGAGTCCACGGCTCTG
>NZ_CAIPNF010000427.1 GCF_903866365.1 uncultured Thiocystis sp. | reverse complement strand
GCGCCGACCGTGACCAAGGACGGCGTCTCCGTCGCCAAGGAAATCGAACTCAAGGATAAGTTCGAGAACATGGGCGCGCAGATGGTCAAGGAAGTGGCCTCGCACACCTCCGATATCGCCGGCGACGGCACCACCACCGCCACCGTGCTGGCTCAGGCGATGGTCCGCGAGGGTCTGAAGGCGGTTGCCGCCGGCATGAACCCGATGGATCTCAAGCGCGGCATGGATAAGGCGGTCGAGGCGGCCGTCGAGGAGCTGAAGAATCTCTCCAAGCCCTGCACCGAGAACAAGGCGATCGCCCAGGTTGGCACGATTTCGGCCAACTCCGACGAGTCGATCGGCAAGATCATCGCCGATGCGATGGAAAAGGTCGGCAAGGAAGGCGTCATCACCGTTGAGGATGGCACCTCGCTGCAAAACGAGCTGGATGTCGTCGAAGGCATGCAGTTCGACCGCGGCTATCTCTCGCCTTACTTCATCAACAATCAGCAGAGCCAGAGCGCCGAGCTGGAAGACCCCTATATCCTGCTGCACGACAAGAAGATCTCCAACATCCGCGAGCTGCTGCCGGTGCTCGAAGCGGTCGCCAAGGCGGGTCGTCCGCTGCTGATCGTCGCCGAGGATGTCGAGGGCGAGGCGCTGGCCACGCTGGTGGTCAACACCCTGCGCGGGATTGTTAAGGTCTGTGCCGTCAAGGCGCCCGGCTTCGGTGACCGTCGCAAGGCCATGCTGCAGGACATCGCCGTCCTGACCGGCGCGACCGTCATCGCCGAGGAAGTGGGTCTGTCACTGGAAAAGGCTACCCTCAACGAGATGGGCACCGCCAAGCGTGTCCAGGTCGCCAAGGACGAGACCACACTCATCGATGGCGCCGGTTCCGAGATCGACATCAAGTCGCGTTGCGAGCAGATTCGCTCGCAGGTCGAAGAGACCAGCTCCGATTACGACAAGGAAAAGCTCCAGGAACGTCTGGCCAAGCTGGCCGGCGGCGTCGCTGTCATCAAGGTTGGCGCCGCCACCGAGATGGAAATGAAGGAAAAGAAGGCGCGCGTCGAAGACGCATTGCACGCCACCCGCGCGGCGGTCGAGGAAGGCATCGTGCCCGGCGGCGGTGTTGCGCTGGTGCGCGCCCAGACCGCGATCAAGGGTCTGACCGGCGCCAACCACGATCAGGATGTCGGCATCACCATCGCCCGTCGCGCGATGGAAGAGCCGTTGCGCCAGATCGTCGCCAACGCCGGTTGCGAGCCATCCGTCATCCTGCACAAGGTGGTCGAGGGTTCGGGTAACTTCGGTTACAACGCGGCCAACGGCGAATATGGCGACATGGTCGAGATGGGCATTCTGGATCCGACCAAGGTCACCCGTTCGGCGCTGCAGAATGCCGCGTCGGTCGCGGGTCTGATGATCACCACCGAGGCCATGATCGCCGACGAGCCGAAGGACGATTCGCCAATGCCGGGCGGCGGCGATATGGGCGGCATGGGCGGAATGGGTGGCATGGGCGGCATGATGTAAGACTGCGTCTGGCCCCAGACTCAAAAAGCCCCGCCTCGGCGGGGCTTTTTCGTTTCCGGGATCGTCTTCTGGGGCGCCAATTTGCGCCGTTTGCGAACGGGATTCCGTCTCATGACGGCATCGCCAGCGTCATCTGGTGCCTGAATCCCAAGACGTTTCAAGCCTGTTTTGTCAGCTGGACACGCGCCATTGGCGAGGCCACCGACGGCGAAGTCGTCGCCATCGACGGCAAGACGGCCCGCGGCTCACGCGATCGGCGCCGCGGCCAGGCCGCCTTGCACATGGTCAGCGCTTGGGGCGGCCGCAACCGCCTGGTGCTATAGCCATCCAATGTGATATCCATACATGCCCCTTTGGTTATCCCGCATAATTAAAGGACTTTATCAAGGGACCAGTGAGAACGTCACGTCAGATCTCTATAGGGCAAGAAGCCACCGAGGAGACATCCAACGAAATTACGGCGCTTCCCAAGTTGCTAGGGCGTGTCATCAATTGTAGTTGTGTGGGAATATTGTCGCCCGACCACTTCAAAATGAACGAGGAGCCCGGATGACTCAGCGTCGCTATGCCCTGCGTGACGATCAATGGG
>NZ_CAIPNF010000426.1 GCF_903866365.1 uncultured Thiocystis sp. | reverse complement strand
GCCGATGCTAGTGTGGGGCCTCCCCATGCGAACGTAGGTTACCGCCAGGGCCCTCTCCCCAACACCCCCGTCTTTGCCAAAGGACGGGGGTGTTGCTTTGCGCACACGAAAAGCATAACCACCCAGACGCGATCCGCCGCCGCTCGGCCTCGACAGACCCGCTCTGGGTTTGAGCCGTCAGGGCCGATCGCCCTGACGACAGGTCCGCGCCGGTCGGCACAGGATCCCTGGTGGCTGGAAGCTGGCAGCTCCGGATCAGACGGTCATGAGCTGCGAAACGTCTCGAACCGCGCCATGGGCGGCGCTGGTCGTCAGCGCGGCATACGCCTTCAAGGCGGATGAAATCTCGCGCCGACGCTCAAGCGGCTTCCAGGCGTCAATCCCTTTTGCGTCCATGGCGGTGCGACGTTGCGCAAGCGTGGTCTCAGGGACGATAACCTCTATGCGTCGCGTCGGGATCTCGATCTCGATGAGATCGCCCTCCCGCACCAATCCAATCAGACCGCCTTCGGCGGCCTCTGGTGAGACATGTCCGATGGATAGCCCAGAGGTGCCGCCCGAAAAACGGCCATCGGTGATCAATGCGCACGCCTTGCCCAGTCCCTTGGATTTGAGATAACTGGTTGGATAAAGCATCTCCTGCATGCCCGGACCGCCTTTTGGTCCCTCGTAACGAATCACGACGACGTCGCCCGGTTTGATCTGGTCTGCCAGGATGGCCGTCACGGCGTCTTCCTGACTCTCGAAGATCCGTGCCGGACCGCTGAAGCTGAGGTTGGCCGCGTCCACGCCTGCGGTTTTAACGATACAGCCATCCTCGGCCAGGTTGCCGAACAGGATGGCGAGTCCGCCGTCGCGGCTGTAGGCGTGCTCCAGATCCCGGATACAGCCATCCGCGCGATCCAGATCCAGATCGGACCACAGGGCGTTCTGACTGAACGCGACCTGGGTCGGGATGCCGCCCGGAGCCGCCAGATAGCGTTGACGCGCCTTTTCCTCCTGGCTGATCGCCACATCCCAGTGCGCGATCGCCTCGCCCAAGGTGCGGCTGTGCACGGTCAGGCAATCGCGGTGGAGCAGTCCGGCACGATCCAGTTCGCCAAGGATGCCGATCACGCCGCCGGCCCGGTGGACGTCCTCCATGTGGTACTTCTGCGTGGATGGCGCGACCTTGCACAGATTCGGCACCTTACGGCTCAGACGGTCGATGTCCGTCATGGTGAAGTTCACCTCGCCTTCATGGGCCGCGGCGAGCAGATGCAGAACCGTGTTGGTGGAACCGCCCATGGCGATATCCAGGCTCATCGCGTTTTCAAAGGCGTCAAAGGTCGCGATCGAGCGCGGAAGGGCGCTGGCATCGTCCTGCTCGTAGTAGCGTCGCGCCAGTTCGACGATCAGCCGTCCGGCCTCCAGGAACAGATCCTTGCGACTGGCATGCGTGGCCAGCAAGGAGCCGTTGCCCGGCAGACTGAGACCCAAGGCTTCGGTCAGACAGTTCATGGAGTTGGCCGTGAACATACCGGAACAGGAGCCGCAGGTGGGGCAGGCGGAGCGCTCCAGTTGCGCCACGGTCTCGTCTGTTTCATTGGGATTGGCGCCGGCGATCATGGCGTCGACCAGATCGAGATGATGCTCGCCATCGGCGCGCAAAATCTTGCCCGCCTCCATGGGACCGCCCGACACGAACACGGCTGGAATATTGAGACGCAGCGCGGCCATCAGCATGCCGGGGGTAATCTTGTCGCAGTTGGAAATACAGACGAGCGCGTCCGCACAATGCGCGTTGGCCATGTACTCGACAGAATCCGCGATGATCTCCCGCGACGGCAGCGAATAGAGCATCCCCTGATGACCCATGGCGATACCGTCATCCACCGCGATGGTATTGAATTCCTTGGCCACGCCGCCGGCCGCCTCGATTTCGCGCGCGACCAGTTGGCCCAGATCCTTGAGATGGACATGGCCGGGAACAAACTGCGTGAACGAGTTGACCACCGCGATGATCGGTTTCTCGAAGTCCGCGTCCGTCATGCCGGTCGCGCGCCAGAGTGCGCGGGCGCCGGCCATGTTGCGGCCATGGGTCGTGGTGCGTGAGCGATATTGGGGCATGTGAGATGACCTGAATGCTTGGAATGAAACTATCCGAAGTATACTCGGGGCCTTGTTGAAATTTCTGTCCTGGAGATTCCCGATGCTGTTGAGTCGTCGCCGTTTCAATCGATCCATCTTGAGTGCCTTGGGGGGCATTCTAGGTGCATCCATGTTGTCGCCCGCATTGGCGGATCTGCTCGAAGGGCGCGACTGGCGCCTGATCGATCCACCTCAGCCCAGCGATACTCCGGGAAAAATTGAGGTACTGGAATTTTTTTCCTATGGCTGTCCGCATTGCAGCGATCTCAATCTCATCGTCAATTCTTGGTCGAAAGGACTGGCTGCGGACGTGTCCTTTCGCCGGGTGCCGGTAAGCTTCGGTCGTGCCGCCTGGTCGAGTCTGGCGCAGTTTTACTATGCGCTGGAGAGCACGGGCGACCTGGAACGGCTGGATCAGTCCGTTTTCGACGCATTGCACAAGCAGCGGCTTCGGCTTTTCACGAAACCCGCGATCCTGGATTGGGTGGTCGAACATGGCGTGGATTCAAAGGCATTCTCGGATGCCTTCGACTCCTTCGATGTCCAGACCAAGCTGAGTCGGAGCGATTATCTGGTCGGCCGCTATCGCATCGACGCCGTGCCGACGATCACGGTTGCTGGGCGCTATGCCGTGCTTGGACGCGAGGTCAAGGCATTGCCGGAATTGCTGACCATTGCCGACGGACTCATTGCCAAGGCGCGTGCCGAAGGCATCGCTGGCTGATGTCCGGACAGAAAAAATCCCCCAGCGGGGGATTTTCGATGGTCAGAGGGTTTTGGCCTGCTCGGCCAGATAGATCCAGGTATCGATCACGGTATCCGGATTCAGCGAGATACTGCTGATTCCCTCCCTGAGCAGCCAATCGGCAAAGTCCTTATGGTCGGACGGACCCTGTCCGCAGATCCCGACATACTTGCCCTTGGCGCGGCAGGCCGCGATGGCCATTGACAGCATTTTCTTCACGGCCGGATCGCGCTCGTCGAAACTCTCGGCGACCAGACTGGAATCGCGGTCGAGCCCAAGCGTGAGCTGAGTCATGTCGTTGGAGCCGATCGAGAAGCCGTCGAAATACTCCAGGAACTCGTCCGCCAGCACCGCGTTGGACGGCAGCTCGCACATCATGATCAGACGCAGCCCGTCCTTGCCGCGCCGCTAGGGCCTCGACGACCGCCTTGGCCTGTCCGAGCGTGCGCACGAAGGGGATCATGATCTCGACATTGGTCAGGCTTATCGGTCGCATCGTTGCCGCCGACGACGGCGGGGACGCCCAGTTCGCGCGCGATGATGGCGGCATGACAGTTGTTGACCAGTACCTGGTGAAGACGATGTATCATTCAGCGCAGATCGTACCAAACCCCACGGCCACTGCCGTGCCGATTCAGCGTTCCGCGTTCGACCAGGGTGCGGAAGTGTTGCTTGATCGTGTTGCGGCTGGCGCCGGTCAGCTTGATGGCCTCGCCCATGGTGATGCGGCCGTGCTCGCGGGCAAACTCAACGATCTCGATCTGCAATTCAGGCATGGTCGCCAGCACGATCTTCTCGCGCTCGACCTTCTTCTCCAGCCGCCGGACCTGCTCTGACAGGGAGCGCAGGAAGAACTCCAGCCACGGCTGCCAGTTCGGCGACGCCGTGCGGATCGTGCCCTGGGTCTGGCGCAGCGCAAGATAGTAGGCTTCCTTGCTCTGCTCAATCACGCTTTCCAGCGAACTGTACGGCACATAGGCATAGCCGGCTTGCAGCAGCAGGAGTGTGGTCAGTACCCGTGAGAGCCGCCCGTTACCGTCCTGAAAGGGATGGATTTCCAGAAAGACGACGACACAGATGGCGATGGTCAGCAGCGGATGCAGTCGAGCGGTTTCGCGCGCCTGATTCATCCAGGCCACCAGATCGGTGATCAGGCGGGGCGTATCGAAGGGCGAGGCCGTCTGGAACACGATACCGATCTGCGCCCCGGTTTCATCGAAGGCGGCGATGCTGTTCGCGTGGGTCTTGTAGTGGCCGCGATGCCGGGCGTCCTTCTCGCTGTGGCGCAGCAGGATCTGGTGCAGCTGCTTGATGTGGTTCTCGGTGAACGGAATGTCCTGCCACGATGAAAAGACCAGATCCATCAACTCGGCGTAACCGGCGACCTCCTGTTCGTCGCGGGTGGCGAATGACTGGATCTCCAGATTCGACAACAGCCGTTCCACTTCCCGATCAGACAGCCTGCTACCCTCGATTCGGGTCGAAGAACCGATGCTCTCGATGGTGGCCACCCGCCGCAGGGCTGACAGACGGTCAGGCGCGAGCGTACCCAAAGCACGCCAGGCACCTTTGAACTCGTCGATCCTGGCGATGAGATTCAGGATCTCGGGGGTGATCTGGAGGGTGTCGGTGTGCAGCATCAACCAATATTACGCCCATTTACACCCATTTTTTAGTTCCTAAACCGCGCCAATTTACCCGGTCGTCGATGCTGACAACCGCGCCGCCGACATGATCGGCGTGCAAGGTGCGATCATGGACAGCAAACCGGAATCTATGGCATTTTATCGGCGCTTCGGGTTCATCCCGTTGACAGACGATGGCTTGAAGCTCGACCTGCCGATCAGCACGATCAAAAGGCTGGACGAAGAGAATCGACACGCCGCTCCCCCGCTCTGAAAAGACGGGTTTGCCGCGATTCCAGCCGCTTGCGTCGCCGACAACCTGCCACGGATCTTGCGTATGAAGAACAACGGCGTTTGCTTACGGCTCGTTTTATCCATGCTGGCTATGACCGCCAGTCTGCTCCTGACCGTTCCGTCTGATGCTTGGGCCGCATTTGCCGGCAGCCGCGCCAGTGCATCCTCGGCAACCCGGATCACAACACCCAATAAATCGGCTGTCTCCACATCCAGCAGCACCACCAAGCCGGTCAACCGGTCGAGCAAAACGACCACGACGCCCAAATCGGGCGTTAAACCCACTTTCAAACCAGATAAGCCCGTCAAAACCCCGAAAAAACCCACATCCGCTGGCAAAACGCCGACAAGCGTGAGTGCCACGCCATCATCTTCCGACCAGCGTTTCGGCGCGCCGCAGTCCAAGGCTGAACTCGAAAAACCCGCGACAACTACAACGCCTAAGTGTTGAAAGGCCAGCCCGATCCCTACAAAAAACTCATGGCCGATTCCGAGAAAAAATCCATTGCCGGGCCGCCAGGGTCGGATCTGGCGGCGATGGTCAAGGTGCGTCCCTCGGTGGGCACGGGCTACCGCCGCGAAGCCAATCAGGAACTGGCGAACAACGCGCCGTTACAGAGCGAACTCGCCGCGCGTTTCGCTCGCGAACAGGGCAACATGCAGGGGCAATTCGTGCCATCGCAAAAAAACGACAAGAGTCGCTACAGCAATCCCTATGTCTTGCGTCCAGATGGCAGCAAGGTGGAACTGGAATGGCATCACAGTCCGAACCATATCGGCACGGTGTCCCTCATCCCCAAGGAAGATCACCGCTTAGGCGAGGGCGGCAT
This sequence comes from uncultured Thiocystis sp., assembly GCF_903866365.1. Taxonomy (GTDB): domain Bacteria; phylum Pseudomonadota; class Gammaproteobacteria; order Chromatiales; family Chromatiaceae; genus Chromatium. The sequence goes on along the minus strand of NZ_CAIPNF010000426.1, from coordinate 7,602 downwards.
GGAACGCCTGCATTATATCAACCCGCAAACCGGCAAGGCGCAGGGTGGGGATAACCTTTACACGGTGCCCCGCCCGCCAGCACCACCGGCGGCGGCACAGCCATAATCCCAATGCGCCCGGAGCGCCGCCAGAATGGCGCTCCGGGCCGGGATTAACGCACCAGGGTATCGCTACTGCCCTTGAGGACGAAATCCACGTTCACGTTGCCGCTACTCGGCAGGCGGTGGCGGCCCAGACTCTGACCATTGATATACAACTCCACCGATTCGCCGCAGGCCGAGTCGCCCAATTCCAGGGTATAAAAGCCGCCGCGCGGCGACGTCGTCTGGCTGTTCCAACTGCTCGATACCCGCGCCGTGCCATCGACTTGCGAGCCGTCGGTGCGGCTGGTGTTGCCCCCTGGAAACCGCAGGCCAGACTGGTGCCGGACAGGACGCTTGCCGCCAGCAGGACGACGGCGAATGCCGATTGACGCATGATGAATCATCCTTCAGGGTGATGGACCGCTCGGCGATCCGGTTTGGCGGGCGTTGACCCGATTGGCTACGCACGCGACAGAGTCTCGCAGAATGCCAGAAAGCTGTCGGCTTCCTCGCGAAGCGTCACTGTTATTAAGTTAAGCCGTTCGTGGTGAGCCTGTCGAACCATGAACGGCTTTAAGCTCAGAGGTTTAGGATTTTCCGTTCACCCTTCGACAAGCTCAGGGCGAACGGAAAATCCTTAACTTAATAGCAGTGTCGCGAAGCGTGGCATGGATCACACTCTCCGGGGCATCGTCCGCGCTCAACTGGTTTGCCTGCTCCAACAGGCGGCGCGCCTTGCCCCGATGTTCGTCTGCAGTCGTGGTCACAGGATCACGCCCTCGTCGGCGATGCGATCAAGCAGAAGCGGACTCACGCCGTGCCCGTCCTCGGAGAGCGCCAGCGGATGGATGGTCTCGCCGCTATCGACGATCAGGTCATACGCCGCATCCGCCAATTGCCGCGTATCGCGGCTTGACGCCCGTCCGGCGACGAACACCGCCACGTCCCAGTCCGAATTGGGTTTGGCATCGCGTCGCCCGCGTGAGCCGAACAGCACCACGCGCGTTACACGCCCGGGCAAGGCGCGTTCGGCGCGCTCGCGAAAACGACGCATCAGATCGAGATCGCCAGCCTGCCTTGCCCCGGCGACCGGCTGCTCATGCGCGTTTGCACCACGGTTTAACAACCCCCGATCCTCCCGAGGCGAGAGAACCGGCGGACGTTCGCCTGGGCGACTAGCCCGCCGGCCTCGGATACTGAACCACTCGGCTCAAGCCGCCTGCTTGTCTTCGACAAAGCCCGCGTACCGGTACAGGGTCTTGGGTTCGATGTCCACACGGCCATGCAGAAACTCCAAACACCCCCACTCCGGATCGATGCGTGCGGTCTGGACCTCGCTCAATGCGACATGCTGACCGATCAAGTCCTGTAGATCGACCTCTCGGCGGTCGCCATTGTCGAAGGTAAGCGCAAAGCAGTACGCATCCCGGTGTTCAATGTGCCGAAGCCTCATCAGTCTCACTCCAATGGCTGAATGGGATGGAAATGTTGCGTCTTCCACATGTCGGTCAACTCATCCTGATGTAACTCGGCCCACTCCCGGACGAGTTGGCGGCATTTCCTCGGTAAGTGACCGTCGATCAGATTCAGGTTCTCCAGTTCCATCACGGCCTGATGGTCACCGTACTTGATATGAATATGAGGCGGCGGATGTTCACGGTCAATCAAGTACATCCTGATGACGATTCCGTAGAAGCGGCAGATTTCGGGCATTGGGTTCGCCATTATGGTGAGAGAGTCGGCGGACGTGCGCGTGAGCGATGGATTTGAAGAAGCGAACCGGCGCATTATCGAGCTGCCGCAGGCTGTCGATCCACACCGAGGTATCGATCAGATACACCTCGGGGATGCTCCTGGCGCAGCGCCTTGTAGTCGTAATCGGGATCGATCTCCACGGTGCCAAAGAGATCGGAGAGATCGGGGCGGCGGCGGGCGGCGATGAACTCGCGCAGCGCGAGATCCAGCAGCTCGCGCTTGCTTTTGACCTCGACATAGCGCATGGCCTCTTCGACCAGTGCCTCATCCAAAACGATATGGGTGCGCATCGTATGATCTTTCGTTTGCGTGACGGGAAGCATCGAGTTTAGCGCGTCAGCGCTGCTCAGGCGCGGCGGTCAGCAGATTCTCGAACGCCAGCACCTGCGGCCAAAGATTGCCCTGACGTTTCATTGGGTACACTTGGCCTCCCGGCGCGGTCGCGTCGGGAGATTATTCAATCCACAGGAATCCATCTCATGCGTCACACCCTGCTCGCCCTGTCCCTGCTCGCCACCGCGCTGCCCGCGCTGGCTGAGGACGCCGACACCTACACCAACGACCTTGGCATGGAGTTCGCCCTCATCCCCGCCGGTTCCTTCATGATGGGCTGCAATGCCAGTTTCGAGAGCTGCGGGAACAATGAGTTGCCGCAACATCGGGTGCGCATCGACACGCCCTTCTATCTGGGCGTGACCGAGGTGACCCAGGAGCAGTGGGTGAGCGTTATGGGTAACAATCCGTCCAACTTCAAGAGACGTCGCACCAACCCGGTGGAGCAGGTGTCCTGGCACGACGCGCAAGCCTTCATCCGCGCCCTGAATACGAAGGAAGGCTGTAGCGGCTGCTACCGCCTGCCGAGCGAGGCCGAGTGGGAATACGCCGCGCGGGCGGGCACCACCACCGCCTACTGGTTCGGCGACAGCGCGGATGACCTGGGACAATACGCCTGGTTTGATGACAATTCCAACGAGAAGACCCATCCGGTCGGTCAGACGCCGGCCAATCCCTGGGGGCTGTACGACATGCACGGCAATATCTTCGAGTGGGTGCAGGATTGCTATCATGAGAGCTATTCCGGCGCGCCGACGGACGGCAGCGCCTGGGCGACGGGTTGTGACAAAGACAGCAGTGGCAACGCCTATTATGGGCTGCGCGGCGGTTCGTGGATCCTCAATGCGATCAAATGCCGGGCCGCCACCCGTTACATCAACTCGCCCGATGTCCGCAATAACTACCTCGGCTTTCGGGTCGTGCGCGTGGTTTCGCCAGGACTCCGTTGACCCTTTTCACTTGAACCCTTTGGCCCTTTATCCTCTCTTCTCTCTTCTTTTTTCCTTCCGTCTGCGCGTCAGCGCAGACGATTTTTTTGAATGCCCCGCCCATGTCGATGCCCACCAAAAAACTGTCGATCATCCAGAAAATGTACGATTTCATCCAGTGGTATGTGCCGCTCCTGAACAAACTGCCGCGCCAGCACAAGTTCGCGCTGGGCGAGCGCATCGTCACGCTCCTCTACGAGATCCTGGAGCAACTGATCGCCGCCAAATACGCGCGCGAGAAACTGGCGCTGTTGCAGGGCATCAATGTCCGGCTGGAGGTGCTGCGTTATCAGACCCGCCTGCTCTACGATTTCCGCCTGATCGCGGTCAACCGCTATGAGTTCGCCGCCCAGGCCACGCATGACATCGGCGTCGAACTGGGCGGCTGGATCCGGCAGCAGAGCGGGCGGGGCGCGGGACAATGACGGCACCGCTCTGAGATTCAAGCGACTGCCAAAGGCCAAGAGCCATACAACACAGGAAAGCGAGATGAGCTATCGCGTACTGGTCGACGACAATTATCACTACCAGGATGAAGACGAAAAACCTTACGAACATGGCGTCTATCAAACGGCAGAGGAAGCCATCGACATGTCGCAGAAAATGGTTGATGACTATCTGCACGCGGCCTACAAATCCGGCCTGCAAGCAGATGAGCTTTACAGGATTTACACCCGTTTTGGGCCGGATCCGTTTATCGAAGGGACGCTCTGTTTTTCTGCTTGGAACTATGCCAAACAAAGATGTGAAGAAATATGCGGCGCCTCTGGATGAAAGGCCGGTTCATCGGTCATCCACAGCCCGAAAACAGGCCAAATACTTGACGTTACTGCCTGACGGCGTCTCAACGAATATGACCACCCACGATATCGGAGTCGAGCTGGGCGGCTGGATTCGGCAGCAGGGCGGGCGGGGCAAGGCCGGATGAGCGAAGGCAGATCAATCCGCTGGAAGCGCAATCCAGACAGGCTCAAGCGTTCGCGGGGAATTGAAATGCGGATGGAAGACCTCTGGTTTGATTCGTTCAGCCGGAATTCTGGCAAAACCTAGCGGTTGCGGCCATCTATCTACAAGCACCAATTGCAAAAATCCCCCATCCGGGGGATTTTTTGGTTCATGCGCTTTAGACGGACTGGATCAGAGCGTCTTCGCCTGCTCCGCCAGATAGATCCAGGTATCGATCACGGTATCCGGATTCAGCGAGATACTGCTGATGCCTTCTCTGAGCAGCCAATCCGCAAAGTCTTTATGGTCGGACGGCCCCTGTCCGCAGATGCCGACATACTTCCCCTTGGCGCGGCAGGCCGCGATGGCCATCGACAGCATCTTTTTGACCGCCGGATCGCGCTCGTCGAAGCTCTCGGCGACCAGACTGGAATCGCGATCAAGTCCAAGCGTGAGCTGTGTCATGTCGTTGGAGCCGATCGAGAAGCCGTCGAAATACTCCAGGAACTCGTCCGCCAGCACCGCGTTGGACGGCAGCTCGCACATCATGATCAGGCGCAGTCCGTCCTTGCCGCGCTCCAACCCCTGGGCCGCCAAGGCATCGACCACCGCCTTGGCCTGTTTGAGCGTGCGCACGAAGGGAATCATGATCTCGACATTGGTCAGACCCATGTCGTTGCGCACCCGCTTGAGCGCCTCGCATTCCAGTTCGAAGCAGTCCTTGAAGCTCTCGGCGACATAACGGCCGGCGCCGCGGAAGCCGATCATGGGGTTCTCTTCCTCCGGCTCGTAACGCTTGCCGCCGATCAGGTTGGCGTATTCGTTGGACTTAAAGTCCGACATGCGCACGATCACGGTGTTGGGCGCGAAGGCGGCGGCCAGGGTGGAGATGCCCTCGGACAGCTTGGCGATGTAGAACTCGCGCGGGCTGGCATAGGCGGCGATGCGCGGGGCGATCTGCGCCTTCAGCTCGGCGGGCAGGCGGTCGAATTCCAGCAGCGCCTTGGGATGGATGCCGATCATGTTGTTGATGATGAACTCCAGCCGCGCCAGACCGATGCCGGCGTTCGGCGTGGCCGAGAAGGCGAAGGCACGGTCCGGGTTGCCCACGTTCATCATGATCTTGACCGGAATCTCCGGCATGGCCGTGAGTTCGATCGTCTTGTAGTCGAACGCCAGGTTACCGTCGTAGATGTAACCGGTATCGCCCTCGGCGCAACTTACGGTGACCTGCTGGCCTTCCTTGACCACCTCGGTGGCGTTGTTACAGCCCACGACCGCCGGGACGCCCAGTTCGCGGGCGATGATCGCCGCGTGACAGGTGCGCCCGCCACGGTTGGTGACGATCGCTGCCGCGCGCTTCATGATCGGCTCCCAATCGGGGTCGGTCATGTCGGTGATCAGCACGTCGCCCGGTTGAACCCGGTTCATGTCGGCGATGCTCGCGACGACCCGCGCGGTGCCGGCGCCGATGCGGCTGCCGATACTGCGACCGCTGGTCATCACCGGCCCTTTCTCGCGCAGCACATAGCGCTCGATGATGTTGCCCGAGCGGCTCTGGACCGTCTCGGGACGCGCCTGCACCACGTAGAGCTTGCCATCAGTCCCGTCCTTGGCCCACTCGATGTCCATCGGGCGACCGTAGTGCTGCTCGATCTGCATCGCCTGTTTGGCCAGTTCCATCACTTCCGCGTCGGTGATGCTGAACAGCGGGCGATCGGCCTCCGGCACCGGCTCGGTACGTACCGGAGAGGCGGCGCCTTCCTCGGCGTAGACCATGCGGATCGCCTTGTCGCCGACGGTGCGGCGCAGGATGGCGGGACGCCCGGCGGCCAGCGTCGGCTTGTGGACGTAGAATTCGTCCGGATTGACCGCGCCCTGCACCACCATTTCGCCCAGACCATAGCTGGAGGTGATGAAGACGGCGTCGCGAAAGCCGGATTCGGTGTCGAGCGTAAACATGACACCGGAGGCGGCGAGATCGCTGCGCACCATGCGCTGGATGCCGGCCGAGAGGGCGACATTGCGGTGCTCGAAACCCTGATGGACGCGATAGGAGATGGCGCGATCATTGAACAGCGAGGCGAAGACCTCGCGAATCCGGTGCTTGATGTGGTCGATGCCGTGGACGTTGAGGAAGGTCTCCTGCTGTCCGGCGAAGGAGGCGTCCGGCAGATCCTCGGCGGTCGCCGAGGAGCGCACGGCCCAGGAGACGTCATCGGTTCCGGCCTCGGCGGTCAGCTTGGCATACGCCGTGTCGATGGCGGTTTCCAGCGCGGCGGGGAAGGGCTGCTCCATGATCCAGCCGCGGATCCGTGGGCCGGCCTCGGCCAGCGCCGCGAGATCGTCGACATCGAGCGCGTCGAGCACGGTCTGGATGCGCTCATCGAGGCCGTCCTTGGCCAGGAATTCGCGGTAGGCGTCGGCCGTGGTCGCGAAACCGCCAGGCACCTGGACCCCGAGATGGGTCAGATTCTGGATCATCTCGCCCAGCGAGGCGTTCTTGCCCCCCACCACGGGTACGTCGTCCATTCCAAGGTCGCTCAGCCAGCGGACGTAATCGGTCATCGTGTTTGTTCTCCGGTCTTTTCAGTAGAATACTTGAGGGACGCTCGGCTGGACGCCTGGGGCGTTGCAGGGCAAGGTCGATGCGACCGAGGCTTCGTGTAGGATCAGATACGACCGCATGGCGCGGGCCTGGAGAGACGAAGCCCCGAAACAACGGGTAAATATAACGCACCAGGGAACCAGCCGTCCCCGGACTCCATCAATCTTGAGGATTTAATAACCCGTGATCGTGGAAGGAAAATTTGGGGAGCGGGGTGGACGGTTAGCTCCGCCTTGTCCCCTGGGTTGTTCGTGGCAAGCATCGCCAAGACGTTGTAATCGCGACTTATTGACTGTTCAATAAGGTAATTTTTGCCAGGCGACGAAGGCGCTCATGCGGGACACGCAGGCTATCTTGTGACTGGAGGAGCTAACTGACGCTCTTCTGTTGCGGGATTGCCATGACGAGCTTGGGGTGCAGGCGTCTATCGGCTTGATCCTGATGTGGCATTCTCGCTTGAACCAATGCGTTCGTTCAGGCAGCCTAGATGGGCTTAACCTGTCATCTCTTATTTTTTAGACTCGATATCCGAACAAGAGGATCAGTCCGATGAGTGAAGTCATGCCCGGACTCGCGCAAGCGCGAGCCATGCTGGGGAACATCGATAGCAGCAAGATGATCGTTGGTGGCGTGGGCGTGTTAGTTGTCCTGGGGGCAATCTACGTCTTCTCCGCCGATCAACTTGCTGGCGACCAGGTTCAACTCAATCCAAAGCAGGTGTCCGCGAATCTCGCGCGGATCGGGAGCGTTACCCTGGTTCAGCCGCCTCCGCCACCGGTTGCGGCACCCGCTCCCGCCGCCGAAGCTCCGGTCGACGCCGCTCCGGTCGACGCCGCTCCGGTCGACGCCGCTCCGGTCGACGCCGCTCCGGTCGACGCCGCTCCGGTC
>NZ_CAIPNF010000425.1 GCF_903866365.1 uncultured Thiocystis sp. | reverse complement strand
GTGCGCCGTCGTGAGCGAGGCCACGGCACGGGCCGGATCCGCTTCGTCGGCGGCGGTCAACTGATCGAGCAATCCGGGAAGTCGGTCAGTGTATTTTTTGACCACTGACAAGCGCGCCTGGATCTCGCGATCCTCGGTCGCTTCGGCATAGGCTTCGAGATCGCCGAGGGTCTCGAAGGCGCGCATGAAGGGATCGCGCATCGTGCCGCGCTCGCCGTCCATCAGCCGCCAGGCGTCCCGCAGGGTCTCGAAATGGTCGTTGTACGCCCCGCCCACGAAATGAATCCGGGCGCGCGCGTTTGCCTGGAGCAAGCCGATGGCGCGCTCGATCAGGCCGGCGTTGGTGCGGTGCAGATAGGCGGTTTGCAGATCGTCGCTGGCGGGACCGCACGCACTGGGGCCGCCCCAGCCTTCCAGGGTCAGCGGTTCGTTTTTGAACGTGCCCAGGAGCGCGTTCGCCACGCCGGCAATCGCCGAGCCGAACCGAAAGCTGGCCGTCAGCGCATGGCGTTCCCCGTCCAGGCGATCCATCGCGTTCATCGCGCCCCGAAAGGCATAGATGTTCTGGTGCGCGTCCCCGACCAGGACGCGCCCGGTCTGCTGGCGGTTGAAGACCTGAAACAGACAGGGATTGGTGTCCTGCGCCTCGTCGAGCAGGATGACGTCGTACTTCCGCAGATCGGGTTTGGAGCGTTGATAGAGCTTGAGATCGCCATCGTGCGGCATCGGCATTGCCGCGATGTTGACATCCTGCATCGCGTCCCAGAGCCGCTGGGCGGCGGCGAGAACTTCCTGGGGATCGAACTGGCGCGTCCCGGCAGGCGACAGCCCGACAGGCTCCAGACGCAGCGCCGAATTCCCGGAGATCAGAAAGCGCGTCACGGCGCGTCACGCTTGATCGGCGAAGAGCAGCGCCTCGTCGGGGTTGCGCCTCGGCGTCGTCGCCTGCAACACCGTGCGCGCTTGCAAGGAGCGCGGCTGTCCGAGCTTATGTTTGTAGCGACTGCCGAAGGTCGCGAACGCCAGCGAATGCGACGTGCGGCAGTCGACATGACTGGGAAACCGCTGTTTCGCCGCCTCCGCCACCGACTTGTTGAACGCCAGGTAGAGCATCCGTTGCTGGGGTCGCGCCTGCGCAAAGCCCACGAGCGTTGCCGTCTTGCCGGTGCCCGCAAAGGCATTGATCGAGAGCGTGTCGGCGTGCGACGCGATGATCCCCTGCTGTTCGGTGGTGTAATCGAAGTCGAAAAGGTCGGCCATGGAATGAATCCTCTCGATGAAGCGCGCCTGTCGCGACGTGCGTGGGATCGGTTTTAGCGGGCAATCATAGCACTTTACTGAATCCGTAAAACGATATATATAATACGCTCTTGACGCGCGATGGCGCGACGTTTAAGGTCGACACATTCGCTCGCTGGCCGTCCGCCAGCTTGGTCAAAAGAGAGACGCCCCATGCACGCATCGATCGCCAGAGCCTTGTACCGCGGTTACGTGCGCCGCTTGGATCAGCGTCCCGAACGGCCCTTGCGCCCACCCCCTGCGGTGCGCACGCGTGGGGCCTGGATGCGCCAGTCGCTGCTCGAAATCGAACGCCAACCGCATTTCGTCGTGATCGAATCGAAGCGTCACGGCCACGGCAAACAGGAGGTGGCGATGGTCATGGGCGTGTGGCGTCAGCCGGAGACCTGGGCCGAGGGTTGGCAGGGCATCGCGTTCCTGCTCAATGCGCGCCATTGCGAGGTCCACCCGGTCGAAATCCCCGTGCGCCTGACGCATCATCTGATCGAGCGCACCCTGCAACGCCTGAATCTCGACCAGCCGGTCGCGGCGATTCAAAGTCTGGGGCCGGCGATCTACACCGCCTTGTGGAATGCCGCGATCGACGGCGGGGTCGATGGGAATCGGCTCCTGGGAATGCCCGGCGGCGCGGTGATCGCGGCCCCGGCACAGGACGACCCCGATTGCTGGGCGCTCGTCACCTTCGTGGATGACGACAAGCTACGTCCGGCGCAGCACCTGGACATCCAGGCGACCGCGCGCCGCGCGCAAACGCATGCCGAAGCATTCGCGCAGCTTGGCGCGCCCATCATGCCGCCGCCCTTGCGACAGGCGCGACGAATCGATGCGCCAGTCCCGCGCGCCTGGGCGTGCGCCTGATGGAAAATTTCATCGACGACATCCTTCTCAGCGAGCGCGCGGTAACTCAATGGCTCGCGACCGCCGCAGGCGGGATCGCGGCAGAGGACATTCCCGACGAGAGCGCCGAGCTTCTGCCGGACGGCAGATTGCGAATTTTTTGCCAGATGGCGGACGGTCGCCTGCTCGCCGAGACGATCGTCGAGGCGTCGGATTGGAAGTGGAGCGGGACGCGGCATTGAGATGCGGCCCTATGCGCCCGAGAACGTCGACGATGCCGCCGGCGATGCGGTGGGCCTGACGCTCGGTCGCCAGCGCCTCGGCAATCGTCTCGTTGATCGCGAGCCGCCCGAGCATCTCGGGAGGGAACGTCGTGGCTGGTGGCGGGTCGGTTACGAAGCGGGGCTGCAGATGCGCGCGCGCCGCATCACGATCGTCGTCTGGGATGGGGGAAGTCGTACCGATCAGGGCCACGTCAACCGCACGAGGATCATTAACCGTCTGGCCCTGCAAGGCGTGACCGGCGATGTTCGTATTTCCTACCACGACGCGACCGGGATGCTCTCCGAGCACCGGTGCGGAATTTGATGTCTGCCGGCGCTGGCAGTTTCAATTCGGGTTGGGATCCAGTTCCAGCGGTCGGCCCGGTACGCGCGGGCGATGGACCTCAGTCGAACAAGATCGCTTCAACTCTTGCGAGAACGTCGTCGACGAGACACTGGGGCGCCACCTCCTTGAGGCGCACATTCCGCGCACGCCAGTCCAGCGACTTCAACTGGTGGCAGTGAACGGCCCCCTGCGTCTGCGTTCCAGCCCCGATCAGCGTCACCACCGTTCCATGCGTGCGCGCCGCCGTCGCCGCGCCCTGCGAAATCGGGCAGATCATGGCCAAGCCTTGCTGGTTAAAGACTTTGCCACTCAGGACCAGGCCGAAGTGCGGGCCGGTCATTTCCCGGCCAGAGGACGGGTCGAAATCGAGATGCACGATGTCGCCACGGTTCGGCACAAACGCCATCAGCCACGCTCCAGACCGACCGAGGGCATGTCATCCCAGCCGACAACGCGGGGAAGGCCGTCTGGCATCTCGGCGATCAGGTCGGCGAGCTTGTAACGCGGACGGGCAGGTGCTTCGATCGTCATCGTCTTGCCAAGCAAGTGAAGCTCGACCTGTGAGCCTTCGCTTAAGCCATTTTGGTCGATAAACGCTTTGGGCACCGTCATCACGAGTGAGCCGCCGGCTTTGCGCAACGTCTGAAGCATTGGCGTGGTTCCTGTTTGTTAAAAATCCTATTTTAATAAAACTTTTTATTTTTTGCACAAAAAACCTCGAACTCTCATAGCGAATTCGATGTGGGGGTGGCGGACAGCAAGTGTCCGCAGGTCACTAACCGCACTCCCATTGACATCCTCCTCGCTCTAAAGAGACGAGGATTCCCAGGCGACGGAACCTGGCCGGACAGCCCTCGCGGCCTGTCTTTCCTGCTTCGACGCGGGGTGATTCGTCGACCGGCGTTGACCGGTCCACCGCCACGGCCCGCTCCACAGGCATCATTTCAGTCTCGATTGGACGTGTGGCGCGGCGCGGCTGGTCGGACGCGGCGCGATCCCCGATCCTCAAGACGCAAAAACGCGGGCATGGACCTCCTGCAACCACGTCAAGTCCACCCACACCGCTTCCGACCAGCCGCCCGGTTGACCGACATCGCCCAGGATCAGTTCCCGAAACAAATGTCGAAAGGCCGGAACATCGCCCCAACAGGCCGCGATCCGGTCGAGAAGATCGGGAAATTCGCGCTCCAGCCAGCCCTTTTCCGCGCGGTGTTTGTCCACTGGTTTGGCGACGTGCGGAAACCTCGGGGCGACGTTCCGATGCCGGTCCGCGGTTCCCGCCAACTGCGCGCACAGCAGCTTTTCCAGCTGCGTGTCGACGAAGCGGCGCAGCAGCGGTTGCGGATGCTCGAAGCTCAAGATCATGGTGTAGACCCCGTTCGCGGATGCCTTGCTCGGGACGCTGTGCGTCGGCGTACTGACATCGATG
>NZ_CAIPNF010000424.1 GCF_903866365.1 uncultured Thiocystis sp. | reverse complement strand
TTGCCATAGCAGGTCGCGAAGAGCGCCACCTTGCCCGTGGTGGTTCCGGCCGGCTCGCCCGTCGCGGTCCGACCGATGCGCGCCTGCTCTTGCTTGCGCAGGGTCCGACTGCGGTATTCGGGGACGCGGGCGTCCCGATGGACCTCAAGGACCGCCTCCAGCGCGCGGCGCCCGAGCGGGTTTGCGTTGACCGCGTTCACGAGACCGTTGACGACTGGAATGCCAGCCAGCGCGCCGACCCGATCCGTGCTCGTCAGCACCCGATCGCGGAATTTGACCTTGCCCTGCCGGTACTTGACTGCCTTGGCCCGCAGCATCAGATGCGGAAAGTCGAGGTTCCACTCATGCGGCGGCACATAGGGACACTTAGTCATGTAGCAAAGGTCGCACAGATAGCAGTGATCGACCACCTTCCAGTAATCATCCTTGGCGACGCCGTCCACCTCCAGACTTTCGGACTCGTCGACCAGATCGAACAGGGTCGGAAAGGATTGGCAGAGGCTCACGCAACGGCGGCAGCCGTGACAGATATCGAAGACGCGCTCCAACTCATGGAAGAGCACGTCATCGTCGTAGAATGAGGGGTTTTGCCAGTCGAGGGGATGGCGGGTGGGCGCTTCGAGGCTTCCCTCCCGAATGGGAGTCGCCATGGTTCTCGCTCCATGTCAGTTTTTAGTGGTCATAACTCAGCTAAGAATAGAGATAGACGAAGCAGCGTTCCAATCGCCGCTGCAAATCGACATCATCGCCCTGCCCTTTTAAACCGCGTCTGTCGTGACGCCCGTTCGACCCGTCCGCGGACAAGCCAACGCAACAACGCGCGGTCCGGCCCCGGACGCGGCTTCGTTCACAGCAACTTTTCGATCGCCTTCACCACCTTGGCGTTCTCCGGTCCGGTGGTGCTGATGAAGTGATCGACGAGATTGCCGTTGCGGTCGATCAGATACTTATAAAAATTCCACTTCGGATAGGGTGCTCCAGCCGCGGCGAGTCGCTCGAACAGGGGGGCCGCCTTGCCTTTTTTGACGCTGACCTTCTCGAACATGGGGAACTCCACCGAATAGGTCAGGCGGCAGAATTTCTGGATCTCTTCCTCCGATCCAGGATCCTGATTGGCGAAGTCGTTGGACGGGAACCCGAGAACGACGAATCCCTGATCCTTATACTTGCGATAGAGTGCTTCAAGACCCTCGTACTGAGGCGTGAAACCGCACTTGCTGGCGGTGTTGACGATCAGGATCACCTTGCCCTGATACGCCTCGCAGAGGTTTACGGTCTCCTCGCCGGCGAGTCGGCGCACATCGAGATCCAGCAGGGACGAACAGCTTTTCGGATCGGCCGCCGCCGCCGTGGCGCTGACAGCGGCAAGGCCAAGCGCAAACAGAGTATTTTTCATGAACGAGCTCTTCGGTTGAGAATGGACGGGACAGGAAAATCAGGTCGGGCGGTCCGGGCGGGATTGCAATACCCGCACCCGCACCGATCATGTTTTCAACGCCTCAACCGCCTTTCGCGGGCAACGATCAACCACGGATAACGGAACGGATATGAACGATTGGGTCAAAGCAAAAGTCATCGGCAAACATCAGTGGGCCGAGGGTCTCTACAGTCTGCAATTCGACGCGCCGATCGCCGATTTCAAGGCAGGTCAATACATCAAGGTCGCGCTCGAAATCGACGGCGAACGCATCGGCCGACCCTACTCGCTGGTCAACGCTCCCCAGGATCGCCCGTTGGAGATCTATTTCAACGAGGTGCCCGAAGGCCCGCTGACCCCGCCGCTCTCCGCCCTGAATCCCGGCGACGAGGTCTGGATGACGGCCACGGCGGGCGGCATCTTCACCCTGGACACGGTGGAACCGGCCGAGACGCTCTGGTTGCTCGCGACCGGCACCGGGCTTGGCGTCTTTCTCTCGATCCTGCGCACCGCCGAGCCCTGGGAGCGTTTCAAGCGCGTGATCCTGGTGCATGGCGTGCGTCAGGCAGCGGACCTGGCCTATGGCGAAACCCTGGCCGAGATTGCCGGACGCTATGGCGAGCGCTTCAGTTTTGTTGCCGCCGTCAGCCGCGAGCGGGATCCGGGCGCCCTGCCCGGCCGCATCACGGATCTCCTGACCAGCGGTCAGCTTGAGGCCCAGGTCGGCGCGACCATCGACCCGGCGACCAGCCATGTGATGCTGTGCGGCAACTCCGCCATGATCAAGGACGCAAAGGCAATCCTGGAGGCGCGCGGACTCGTCCGTCATCGCCGTCACGCGCCGGGCCAGTACACCACCGAGCAGTACCATTGACCCGAATGCGCCCAGCGAACCGCAAAGGACGCGAAGAACACACGAGGTGATGTCATGCACGCGGACGCGATCGTCGTCGGGGCCGATTGGCGGGACTCGCCTGCGCGCTCAGGCTGCGCGCCAGCGGACTGGAACCGCTGGTGCTGGAGGCGGCCGATGGGGTCGGCGGTCGCGTGCGCACCGACCATCGCCAGGGATCAGTCGGCGCCCTCGATCCAGTGGGCGCTGCACTCCGGTCGGCGCGCGGGCGAGGAGATCGCCGGCGCATTCCTCGGCAAACGCGACGACCGCGACGCGGTGGAGCGGTAACGCTTTTTCCGCACTCGCCTTATCGGAGCAGGTCGGCAAGATAGGCTTCGGGCAGTTGAAAACGCCGGGCGAGTTCAGCGACGCTTGCGCGGCTGTCGCGCAGCTCCGCGATCCATCCATCGAGTCCCGTGGACAGCGGCTGACCGACCCGCTCGCCTTCAAGGGTCGCACCGTCGCGCAGGTCGTATTTGCTGGCGTAACCGCGTGGGGTGATCATCAACCCGTGGTGGACCTGGGTCTGGCTGTTGCCGATCAGGACGGTGGTGAGCATGCTGATTTCGCCCTCGCCCAACTCCGCCAGGGTGATAAGTTCCACCGTCTGGCGCGGACGATACGCCGACCGCACCAGTGCCACCGGCGTATCCGGGCGACGATGACAGAGGAATAAACGCTGGGCCTCCAGGATCTGGCGCGAGCGTCGTCCGCTCCTGGGGTTATAGAGCGCGACCACGAAATCCGCCATCGCCGCCGCGTTCAGACGCCGGGCGATGACCGGCCAGGGGGTCAGCAGATCCGAGAGCGAAATGGCGCAGAAATCATGACTCAGCGGGGCGCCGACCAGGGCCGCGCAGGTGGTCAGCGCGGTGGCGCCGGGGACGATTTCCACCGCGATGCCGGTCTCCGGCGTCCAGCCGGTCTGGAACAGCATCTCGTAGGTCAGCCCGGCCATGCCGTAGACGCCGCTGTCGCCGGAGGAGACGAGCGCCACGATCCGGCCCGACCGAGCCAGTTCCACCGCCTGGGTCGCCCGGTCCAGTTCCTCGGTCATGGCGCTGCGGACGACGGTGTGATCCGTGACGAGTTCTGCCACCAGACGCAGATAAGTCGCGTGTCCGATGAGCGTGTCGGCCTCGGCGATGGCGGCGCGGGCGCGGCCGGTCATGTGCTCCAGTCCGCCGGGGCCGATGCCAACCAGGAAGAGCTTGCCGGGGTGTGTCCTGTCAGTCATGGACGATCCTCGCGATGGAGACCGTGGCATGTTTGCCGTCGGCATCCTCGATCTTGTGTTTTTCCAGCAGCAGATCGCCGGCGTCCGCGCCTGCGGCCAGCAGCGCGGCCGCTTCGCTCACGGACGGCGTTCCGGTGTGTCGGCGGACGGTTTCCGATGGATTGGGCACCCGCATGGGAGCAAGTTGCTCGGCGCTATAGAAGCGGATGACCCAGCGGTGACGCTCGGCCAGCGCGGCGAGTCCGGGTTCGTCCGCTTTAAGATCGATGCTCGCCACCCGAGCCACCTGAGCGGGATCGGCGCCGATGGCGGCCAGGGCCTCGGCGACGGCGTGTTCCAGGGTGGCGACTGACGTGCCTCGGTCGCAGCCCAGACCGAGGGACAGGCGTGGGGAGGCGCTTGCCGACATGCCATTGACGGGGCGGCGCGTGAGTATCGCCTCCGTGTCCCCCTCCCCGCTGGGGCGAGGGGCTTCAGGCGCGCCAGTTGTTGGGCTAGCGTCGCAACCTGGCCGGTAGATGATCACCGGACCCGCAAACCCCGCGAGCCGGGGTAAGAGGCGATGGCTGATCCAGAGGACCGCCCGATAGGGCTCCAGAGGGAGCCTGTCCAGCGAGGCGAGACAGTGCAGGTTGTCGGGCAAAGGACCGCTGCGTCCGTTGGCATGGCCGGGCCACCAGCCGGGACTGCCGGCCTCCTGGATCAGCGCGACCGGTTCGCCGTTGACCATGGCGGCGCTCGCGCGCAGCAGATCCTCGGGACTGGCGTCCAGCGTCCAGCCCAGCTCGCGGCCGAGCAGATCCACCGCCAGCGTTTGTTGCACGTCCGAGGCAGTGGTGATGACCGGCGTCGCGCCCAGGGCCGTGGCGAGGCGTGCCGCCAGGGCGTTGGCCCCGCCCAGATGACCGGAGAGCACGGGAATCGCGAAACGCCCGGCCGCGTCGAGCGCCACCACCGCCGGATCCCGGTATTTGTCGCGCAGATGCGGCGCGATCAGCCGCACCAACGCGCCCAGCGAGAGGATGGCGATGAGTGCGTCGAACTCTGCGAGGAGAAGGGGGATCAGCTCCCGCGTCGGGTTGCCGTACCAGCGGATCGAGCCAGGTTCGGCGGGACGGCGGAAGGACTCCGGGGCGAACAGGTGCGTTCCGGGCATGGCCCCGAGGATCCGTCCGCCCAGGGCGATCCCGTCGCGGGTGATGGCCAGGACGGCGATCCGGTCGGGGTGGCGGGCGCGCAGGTCCGCGTCGAGGCATGGTTGCTGCGTCATCGTGCCGAACGCGGTGGACGACGCACCAACAGCAGGGACAGATAGGCGACCGTTGCGCCGCGCAGACGACCGACCTCCCGCACGATGCGTTCGTCCGGCGCGCCGACCTTTTCGATGAAGCAGGCTTGTTCCAGCAGGCCGCGTCGTTCGAGCAGATCCAGCAGCGGATCGAGCAGCGGTTTGACCTTGAGCAGAACCAGCGTATCGACCTCGTCGAGCAGGCGCTCGATGCCCGCGAGGCCAACGGCGGCGGGGATCACGGCGAAGGTCTCGCCCTCCTCCGCCAGCGGCTGCGCGATCCGCGCGGCGGCGGCGTGGAAGGAGGTGACGCCGGGGATGACCTCGATCCCGATCCCCGCGTCCAGCCCCCGAACGGCCCGCGCCAAATGGCCGAAGGTGGAATAGGTGGAGGCGTCGCCCTCGACCAGAAACAGCAGATCCCGCCCCTCGGCGAGTAACTCGGCGCAGCGTAGCCCGGCGCGGGTCCAGGCCAATGCCAGGGCCGCGGGCTCGCTGGTCATGGGGAAATGCAGCGCCTCCGCGTCCGCCGGCACCACGAGTCCGGCGCGGCGCGCGATCTCCAGGGCGTAGGACTCCGCGCCCCGGCCCTTGACCGGATAGACCCAGCGGGCGCCCGCGCCGAGCGCGGCCGAGGCGCTCGACCGCAGCGCGGACCAGGCGCGGCGCGTGATCAAATCCGGGTCGCCCGGCCCCAACGAGACGCCGATCAGGCGGCCGGGGCGATTGATGGGTGGTTCAGTCATTCAGGAGGTCTCCGGGACGTTCGGGATCGCGGTCAGAATCCACACCGGATTCAAGGCCGCCAGCCGATGCAGATCGAGGATGGGTTGACTGCGGGCGACGCCAAGCTGGATCAGATCCCAAGCGAAACCGGCACGGTCAAGCGCGGCGGTCGCGGTGGCGAGGTTTTCCAGCGTGACCAGATTCAGCACCAATCGCCCGCCCGGTCGCAAACGCTCCCGGAGCTGCTCGACGAGTTCGGTCAGCGCCCCGCCGGAGCCGCCGACAAACACCGCGTCCGGGTCGGGCCAGTCCGTCAGACCCGCGGGCGCCCGGCCCTCGAACAGGCTGTAGTTACTGGCGCGCAGCCGACGCGCGTTGGCCCTCGCATCGGCCGCCCGGCGCGCATCCTTCTCGATCGCCCAGACATGGCCCCGATGGACGAGACGGCTGGCCTCCAGCCCGACGGCCCCGGAACCGGCGCCGATATCCCAGACCCTACTGTCCGCGCGCAACCCCAGCTTGGCCAGGCTCACCGCGCGCGCCTCCAGTTTGGTAATGAGTCCGGCCTTGTCCCCATCGACGCTGGTCTGCTGGGCGAATCCGTCGTCCGTGAGACCGAACAGCGGCTCCCGCTCGGATTCGGCGCGGCGCTCGACGATGACCAGGTTGGGATCGGGAAAGCGACGCCCGGCCGCCTCCGTCAGGCTTAGATCCGGGAACAGCGCCTCATCCGGCCGGGCCAGACGGGCGGCGACCGACAGCCGGATCTCGTCGCCATATCCCAGGTTCAGCAGCGCCCGCGCGATCCGGTCCGGGCCGTTTGCGGGACTGGTGAAGGCCGCGACCAAGGGGTTCTGGCTCACGGCGCGGAGTACCCGATAGAGCGGATGCCCAGGCGTGGCGTCGAGCGCCCAGTCGCCGGCGGACAGGCCGTGACAGGAAGCGAGATGGACATCCTGCCAGGGACGCTTGAGACGGGCGAAGGCGAGTTGCACGGTCGAGAGCGTCGGCAGAATCTCCAGGCTGTCCGACCCCAGCGCGGCCAGCAACCGCCCCGCGAGGCCGTGACAGAGCGGATCGCCGGTAGCCAGCACCGCCACCCGGCGTCCCTCCGACCGAGCCTGACACACCCAGCCGGGAACCTGCTCCAGCGCGCCGTCCATCGCTAACCGTTCGACCCCCGGAGCCAGCTGAGTCGCGATCAGATCAAGTGTCCGCCGGGCGCCGATGACGCATTCCGCGCCTGTCAGCCGGTCGCGGGCGATCTTCGAGAGACCGGCCCAGCCATCGTCCAGGATGCCGATCAGCGAGCAGGGTTCAGACATGCGCATCCTCTACAACGGTGACGATGGGCAGGCCCGCGACATCGCAGGCCAGCACGGTAAGCCGATGGGGACCGGGATAGCAGCGGCGCAGACTCGAAAGCGACCGCCGCGCGAGCGCCCGATGCAACTCGACGCCCAGCCCGAGCGATTCCAGACGCTCGGCGGCGAAGCGGGCGGTCGCGGCGTCACGGATCAGTGCGACCAGAGCCGCTGGCGCGCCGATGCCGGCGGCGACATCGGCAATCAGATCGCGGTCGAGCGGCGCGCGCCAGGCGTGCGTGACCGGCAGACCCTGCGCCATCTTGGTGAGCTTGCCGACCATGGCCCCGACGATGAGGTGCTCCATCCGGTGCTTCACCGCCGCGGTGAAGGCGGCCTTCACGAAATCGCCCATCTGGATGAAACAGACCTCGGGCAGCGCCGGAAAGGCGTCCATGGCGGCCCGCTCGGTGCGCCGCCCCGTGGTTAGCGCCAGGGTGGTCTGGCCCTGACGGGCCGCCATTCCGATCGCCTGAACCACGCTGGCGCGGAAGGCCGCAGTCGAGTACGGACGCACGATGCCGGAGGTGCCCAGGATGGAAATCCCGCCCAGGATGCCGAGGCGCGCATTCAGGGTCTTGCGCGCCATGGCCTCGCCGCCGGGGACCGAGACGATCACCGCCAGTCCATCGCCCGCCGCCAGAATCCGCGCGCCGGCCGCCTGGACGTTCGCGACGATATTGTGCCGGGGCACCGGATTGATCGCCGCCGCGCCGACCGTCAGCCCGAGTCCTGGCAAGGTCACGATGCCCACCCCAGGCCCGCCGTCCAGCGTCACGACACCGCCGCCCCCGCGCATCCGGCGGACCTCGGCGGTCAGATGCGCCCCATTGGTGGCGTCCGGGTCATCGCCGGCATCCTTGATGGAGACCGCCCGCGCCCGGTCGCCCTCCACCCGCCCCTCGGCGATGGCGAAGGTCACGCGCTGTCCGTTGGGGAGCAGACACGCCACGCGCGTCGGCACCATGCCCCGCGCCAGCCCCAGGGTGGCCGCCAGCGCCGCCGCCGCCGCATTGGCCCCAGTGGTGTAACCGCTGCGCCCCTCGCGGCCAGGCCGCCGGTCGCCCTTGCGCACCGCAGGCGCCAGATCGGCGGTCGGCGAACCGTGATCGTCGTCCGTCATGGTTTAAGGTGATTTCCGGAAAAGGTCGATCATCGGAAAAGGTCAATCAATTCGCGTCGGTCCGCGCGCGCCTCGCATGGATGATGCGTCGTCGGCGTTCCTGACTCTGCCGCGCGAACCGTCACGACCGGCGGCCAGCGAGCAAGGCATCAAGCGTACCCGGAAATCCAATGACTCGCCACGAATGGCTGAACGCGGCGGTAGCTTTCCGGTCGGAGAAGGCGCAACGGTTCGGCTCAAACCGAGAACGGTTGACCGAGCATCCCGCTCGCCCCAAACAGCGCCGATTCACACCAGCGTATCCAGCGGGCTTTTCACCCCCTTGCCGCCGCGATTCAACACATGCGTATAGATCATGGTGGTCGAGACATCCGCATGGCCCAATAACTCCTGGACCGTGCGGATGTCGTAACCGGCTTGCAGCAGATGGGTCGCGAAGCTGTGGCGCAGAGCATGAGTGCCCGTCCGTTTCGTGATCCCCGCCTCGCGGGCGGCTCGATTCACCGCCTTCTGCAAGGCATTTTCGTGTAGATGATGACGGCGTCGCGTCCCGCCGCGCGGATCGGTCGACAGTCGGCCGCTCGGAAACACGTACTGCCAGCGCCAATCCTTCCCCGCGCTCGGGTATTTGCGCCCCAATGCCTCGGGAAGATAGACTTCGCCTCCTCCCGCCTGAAGGTCGGCCCGGTGCAGATCCCGCACCCGCGCCAGATGCGCGCGCAACTCCTCGACCGTCCGTTCCGGCAGCGGCACCACCCGATCTTTCCCGCCCTTGGCGTCGCGCACCGTGATCTGACCATACCCGAAGTCGACATCCTGGACCCGCAGGCGCACGCACTCCATCAACCGCATCCCAGTCCCGTACATCAGCGACGCCATCAGTCGCTGTGTCCCCGTCAGTCGCGCCAAGAGGGCCGTGACCTCCGCATGCGTCAGGACGGTCGGCAGACGCCGCGGGCGTTTGGCCCGCGCGAACTCGCCCAGATTCAGATCCTCGCGCTTCAACACCTCCCGATAGAGAAACACCAGCGCATTGAGCGCCAAGTTCTGCGTACTGGCCGAGACCTTGCGTTCCACCGCCAGATATTCCAGAAAGGTCGCAACCTCCTCCGCCCCGGCATCCGTTGCCTCCCGTTGTCCGATGGAACCGAGATAGCGCAGGATCCAATGCAGATAGGTTTGCTCCGTGCGGATTGCATAGCCCCGCGCGCGCAGGGTCCGGATCACCCGTTCCAGAAGCGGGCCATGCGTCTGGCGAAGCGACGCGAGCGATGGGTCGTCCGTGGCGAGCGTCTGACCGCCCGGTAGCGGCAGGTAGTCCCTTGCCACGGTCGGATGATTCGGCGCCAAGCCGCGCGCCGACGCCCGCCAGTGCTCCCAGTCCACTTGCTCCAGCCAGTTCACGCCCGCCAGGATGAACAGATTCCGTATAGCATCGACCGCCTGACGGAATTGCCAGTCCTTCAATCCAGGTTGGCGTCCCAATTCGGCGAGGTAGGCGTCCACGTTTTCGGGCGATTGATCCGCGAGTTTGCGGTCGGGATAGGCCGCGATGTAGTGCTCCGCACGGATCACCATCCAGCGGTCAGAAGGCGGCCGAACGCCTGATTCATGAAGAATTTTCAGATAGCGATCCCAGAAGGAGCGGACTTTTTCCTCATGGGTTGACGGGTTTTGCGTCATGGCTTACTCTCCGGCGAAACGTCACGGAACGCGGAATCTAGGGCGGGCAAGTCCGCCAGCGCTGACCGTGATAGTTTTGGAGATTAGGCTGAATCTGTCTAGTACGACAAACATGGAATCTGTCTAGTACCAAAATGACGGATTCTGTCTAATTCACTGTTAGGCTTTTCGCGGCCGGAACGGGAAGCCATAACCATTCATCTTCCGGCGACTCTGTTACTTGGAGAAACTATTATGAGCGATATCGGAACGGCGTCTAACACCAAGGCCACTCGATACGGTGTGATAGTCGCAGCACTTGTGTTGTGTGTCTGGGTTATACCCTTAACTGCCGCTGGACTGAATGGTAGCCCAACTTACCGCAGCTACAGTATTGAGAAGCCTGATAGCTTCGTAGACTTGGAAACCTGGGTCGAAGATACATGCTACGCGAGCACAGCTAGCTGTTTAGCCGGTACTTTAGAAGATGTAGATATCAAGAGCGGCGATGACGAAAACAAGAAAGCTGTCGGGTATGTCACAGAGGAGGATGGTGTTTACTACCGCAACACAGTTGTGGACGATGGCCTGCATCTTGCTGTCTATGTATTCGCTGACCCTGAATTGCAGTCTGTCAATCGCGAGGGACAGATTTCCCCAACAGTAGCGCGTACTACCAATTCAAAGGCATCCGCTGCTTCCTGCGACTCCCAACATAAATGCAATTGCGTTTTATGGGTGCGGAACTGTCGCGCATCCTGGCTGCCAACTGGGATGACCTATATATGGGAGAAGAAGGCCAAGAAGAACGAAAGCAAACCCGCATCTGGTCGCGTTGCCATACATGACATTTACTACCCTTACGGTCATGTAAGTTATGTTAAGAAAGTAGACGGCTCAAAGATCACCATCGAAGAAGCTAACTATTCATCTTGTAAGGTAACGAGCCGTACAAAAAAGCCTTCAGAGATGGGTGTCTACGGGTATATCAAGAAGTAGAAGCCTAACCTTCGCCTAAAAAGCGAGCGCGCGCCACGGGCGTCGTGCTAATACTCAGCGTCATCAGGGCGCGCGCCGCTTTAGGCTTTACGTTAGGCTTCGCGAGTCAAATCCCGAAGCCGATCCCGACACCGACGGAAAATCGCCTCGTCGCCCCATAAATCAGCGAGGCTATCAAGCGATGTCAGCGCATGGCGCACTTCGGAAATGATCGCATCCCATGCCGCATCAAACCCGACATCAAACGATGGATTAATCTGCGACGGAATATCATTAGGATGCAAATCACCATGCCAGTCGTCCCATGCTTTTTTCTTCTCGTCTCGTTTGTTCACATCAAACTCCGTTGCGGATCATGAAATCAAAAATATGAGCAGCAAAGCCTAATTGTAGTTAGCGTCGGCAATGTTGGCGCCCGCAGCAAGAAGAAGAAAAAAAAAGGGCGGAGCACTATGAAAGGCCGTCACGACTGATAGCACATCGGCCCTCTGAAAAGGCCGTCAAAGCGAGTATAACCTTGGCGTTATACCACTGCATGCACATTCTCGATTGAGGAATATATGAAAGCAAGTGAAGCTAAAGCCGAATTACTAAGAGTGGAAGGTATAAAAATGGTCAAAATGGCTAAAAAAATAATAAAAAAAGCAATAGCTAATGGTGAAGACCATACAATCTTAGACTGCAACAGTCACAGCGTTGCTAAATATCTCAAAGAAGAATTAGAAAAACTGGGATACAGAGTTGGGATTACGGGCTTGACTGAAGTTCATATAAATTGGGGATAAAGCTAATGGAAATGAGGGACAGACCACGCGAACATCACGAACATCAGGGTCAAGTCTTGCAATCAAACATGGACCTAACAAGCGGTTTAAGAGCGGACCCCGCAGACGCGGCGGAGCTTATTCTACAATGCCGTGCCAGCGGGGCCGCTTAACCTAGTCGTTAGGCTTCCCCGCTACACGAAAAATCGCTGTAGTAGCGAGACTCCCTGATCGACATTGCCTCGTCCGCGAAATCAAACGCCAGGTTGGCGAACGTGCGCTCTTGGTCCCTCCCTCCCCATTCAGGGGGATCTGTCCGC
>NZ_CAIPNF010000423.1 GCF_903866365.1 uncultured Thiocystis sp. | reverse complement strand
GTGCGCAAAGCGGTCAGCCGGAGCGCTTCGTGAGCTTCCATCCGGCGTTCCCGGATCGCAGTCACCGCATCGATCCGCTCTATTCGTTCAATCGCGCCACCGAAATCGCCAGTCGCATCGCCGCGATCATGCCCAGCGTCAGCGGCAACGATCCGTTCAAAAGCTTCTCGCAGATGGCGCTCTCGCAGGTCATCGGCGGGGTGCTGGCTGCCGGCGAACGCCCGAACCTGATGAACCTGCGCCGCTCTCTGGAAGGCGGCGTCGATCCCCTGGTGGTGCGGGTCCTGACGCGCTATTTCGACGAACACGCTCCCGGCTGGGAAGGCCAGGCCGCGCGTTTCGTCGGCAAGGCGCAGGACACTCCGGCGCGCGCCGCCGGTCTGGTCCGGCTGTATCGGGAAACCGTGCGCGGCGAGCATCCCTCGACCGTGATCGACGGCCTGGTGTCGCTGTTTTCGCACGACAAGGTGCATTTCTCCAAGATGGTCGCAAGTCTGTTTCCGATTCTGAACATGCTCACCGCCGGCTCGCTCGGTCCGCTGCTCTCCCCCGACAGCGCCGATGCTCAGGATGCGCGCCCGATCACCTCGATGGCGAGCCTGGTGGAACGCGCGCAGGTCGCCTACATCGGCCTGGACTCGCTGTCCGACGGCCTGGTGGGCGCGGCGATCGGCTCGATCCTGATCGCCGATCTGGCCGCCGTCGCCGGGGATCGCTACAACGACGGGGCCAATCATCGTCCGGTCAACGTCTTCATCGACGAAGCCTCCGAAGTCGTCAACGATCCGATGATCCAATTGCTCAACAAAGGGCGCGGGGCCGGGCTGCGCCTGACCATCGCGACCCAGACCTTCGCCGACTTTGCCGCGCGCACCGGCAGCGAGGCCAAGGCGCGTCAGGTGTTGAGCAACCTCAACACCCTGATCGCGCTGCGCGTGCTCGACGGGGAGACCCAGGAGTACGTCACCGCCAGTCTCCCCAAGGTCCGCCTCAAAACGCTGACCCGCACCCAGGGCACCTCGACGCAACCGGATCTGCTGGCGCATTCGGCCAATGTCGGCGAGCAACTCCAGGAAGAAATCGGCGACCTGTTTCAGCCGGCGTTGCTTGGGATGTTACCCAATCTGCATTACATCGCCCGCCTCGCGGGCGGGCGCATCGTTAAGGGACGCCTGCCGATTCTCGGGACACCGAAGCCGACGCCTCCGCCATTGATCCCCATGGAGTTGAAACGATGACGCGACCGCAAACGAGACGCGATCCGGGCGGTTCGCCCCCGACCCATCGCCGCTGGAGCGTCACGCCAAAGGACCGCGAAGCCGAGGCGTTGAGCGTCAGTGGCTGTCCGCCTCGCACCGAGGCGCCGATGGCCATCGATGATCCGGAGCAGCGGCACGCGCACGCGCGCGCCCTGGGGATCGACAGCGCCGAGGAACCTGCCCCATCATGCCGCCCACCAAGTCCTCCTCCTCGATCATGACCGAGTCGCGTCCGTCCAGCGGTTCCAACGGCGGCGGTTCGCCAATGCTGATGATCGTCAGTCTCGTGCTGTTGCTCCTGATCGCCATGGCCGCGTTCCTCCCGTCCGCCTGGCTGCAACTGGTCCAGGGTCTCGAACGCCAGTGGTATCGCAACAGTCTCGGGGAGGTCACGGCCACGGCGATTCTCGATCAGGCCGATCGCTGGTTTCGCGAAGAAGCGCAGGACAGCGGCGAGGTCGCGGCCAGTTACGTCGCCATCGGCCAGGCGGGGGAATCCTCCTTGTTCGAGGGCATCAGTCCGCACTGGTTGCAGGAACGGCTGGATGCCTTTTGGTTGTTGATCCAGCTTGTCCTGCAACGGCTATCGTTGTTCGCCGCCTGGGGACCGGCGATGCTGCTGCTGCTCGTCGGCGGCATCCTGGACGGACACTGGCGGTGGCGGATTCGTCAGCTTGGCTTCGACTATCCCAGCCCCGCCGTGCGCCGCACCAGTCAAACCGCCCTGATGCTGGTGTTCGGCGTGCTGCTGTTGGGATTCTTTGTCCCCTTTCCCCTGCATCCCGCGTTCATTCCTGTC
>NZ_CAIPNF010000422.1 GCF_903866365.1 uncultured Thiocystis sp. | reverse complement strand
AGGCCATCATCGCCTTCGCAGAGCAGCTACCGCCCGCCACCTACGCCGGCAGTCAATCCTGCGCGACCTGTCATCCGGTCGAGACGGAACGCTGGCGCGGCTCCGACCACGCCCGGGCGATGACGGCGGCGACCGAGGCGACGGTCCGGGGCGATTTCAATGACGGTATCACCTCTATCCGCATGAGCGCGTGGACCACAGCCATCGGCTGCACTGGACCGGCCGCGACCAGAACTGGAACTATCAGTGCGCGGAGTGCCATTCCACCAACCTGAAAAAGGGCTATGACCTGGCGACAGACAGTTTTCAGACCACCTGGTCGGACATCAATGTCGCCTGCGAAGCCTGCCACGGTCCGGCCTCGCGCCATGTCGAACAGGCGCGGTCGGCGACGGCGGACAAGCCGCCGACCTGGGATGTCGACAAGGGTCTGGAGGTTGATCTCGCCGACCGCGACGGCGCGGTCTGGACGCACGATGATCAGACCGGCCTGCCGCGGCGGTCCGTCCCGCGCGCGCGACACACCCAGATCGAGGTCTGCGCCCGCTGTTTCCTTGAAACGACGGATCCGAACACCCTGCTGGAATGCGGCCTGCCGCTGCTCGACGATCCCCTCCTGGCGGTGCGCACGGAGGCCGCCCGCACGCTCGCGCCGCTCGCGCGCTTCACGCTGCCGGAGGCCGACAAACGCCGCCTGGAAGCGGGATTGACCGCCTATCGGGCGAGCCAGCTCGTCAATGCCGAGCGACCGGAGTCCCATCTGAATCTGGGCCTGATCGAGGCCGCCAGCGGGGATTCGCCAGCGGCGGAGCAAGCCTACCGCACCGCGCTGCGTCTGGATCCGAACTTTGGACCGGCCTATGTCAATCTCGCCGATCTCGACCGCGCGCTGGGTCGGGATGCCGAGGGCGAACAGGCGTTACGCGAGGGGTTGGCCAGACTCCCGGAGGAGGCCAGTCTGCATCATGCGCTGGGGCTGTTGCTGGTCCGCAAGCAGGACATGCCGGGAGCGGTCGCATCGCTGACGCGCGCGGCCGAGCTGGCGCCGGACAACCCGCGCTATGCCTATGTGCGGGCCTTGGCCGTGGAGCGCGCCGGCGATCCGCCACAGGCGCTTGCCATCCTCCAGACGGCGCTGGCACGACATCCGGGAAACCGCGACCTCCTGGCCGCGCTTGTCAGCCTCCATCAAGCGCGTGGCGATCAGGACGCCGCCAGTGAGTTTGCCCGCCAGCTCAGGCCGCGCTCGCCGGATTCCAGCCACTGAAGGAAGGCGGATCGCCAGCCTGATCAGCAGCCCTCCTGCAACTGTAGATTCGACAGGGCGAGCTTGATGGACTCGCTCACCGCGATGGCCAGGGTGCGTAACTCCTGGAATTGCGCCTCGCTCAAGGCGTCGCGGGTGCTGACATGCAACAGGCCCAGGGTGGTGCCCCGCACGGTCAACGGGAGGCAAAGAGAGAGGGGTGGCGGATCTTCCGGAAAGTGCCGGCAATCGATGTCGGTACGCCAGGGTGCGACTTCATGCGGTTGGCCGCGCCGCAAGGCCCAGCAATCGTGCAACGAGAAGGTGGGGGACAGTCCGTCGGGATCGCCCCAGGCGGCGACCCGATGCAGCTCGGCTCCGGCCTCATCGACCACCGCCAGCGCGCCGGTCACGTCCACAAACAGCAGCTCGGCGCTGTCGGCGATGATGGCGTAGGTTTCCTCACGGCTGCGGCAGGACAGGAGCAGATCGCTCATCCGGTTGAGCGCGATCATCTGGGCGTCGTGGCGCTTCACCACCGCCAGGCTGACCCGCAGCGCCGCTTCCATCTGGCGACGCTCGGTGATGTCGGCATGGGTACCGGCCATCCACAGGGGCCGATTCTCGGCATCCCGCGCGGTGACCATGCCGCGATCCAGCACCCAGCGCCAGTCGCCGGTCTTGGCGCGTAACCGGTGTTCGCTCTGGTACTGCGCCGTCGCGCCGGAAAAATGGGCTTGTACCGCTGCCAGACAAGCCGGCAGGTCGTCGGGATGCACCAAGGTCTCCCAACCGCTGATATCCGGTTTGATCTCGGTCAGGTCATAGCCCAGCATCTCCGCCCAGCGCCGACTGAAAAACACCTCTCCGGTGACCACATCCCAGTCCCAGAAACCGTCATTGGTGCCATCCAGCACCCGTTGCAGCCGTTGTTCGCTCGCCCGCAGGGCAAGCTGTGCCAGCATGCGGGCGGTGATCTCCTCGTGCGCGATCACCGCGCCCGGCTGGGGCCCGCTCAACGGCAGCACCCGCATCTCGAACCAGCGCGACTCGGTGGGCGAATCGCAGGGGTAGGTCTGGGCGAAAGCCTCTTTTGCCCCCGCAATCACCTGTTGTACACCCCGCAGGGCGGCCTGCGCCTCCACGCCGTCCTGGCCAGACACCACCCGGTTGCAGATCGCCAGATAATTCGCGCCGGGCTGGCATTCCGAACCGCCGCCGTTCTGTTCGGCAAACCGCCGCCAGTTCGCGTTGACCAGGGTGATGGTGCCGCGCCGATCCAGCACGGCGATATGGGCGGTCAGCGAGTCCAGGACATCCTTGAGCAGGATCTCCTGCGCGCGCAGGGCGTCCTCGGCGACCCGGCGCCACTCGATATCGATCAGGATGCCGAGTTCCCGCGCCGAGTCCAGTTCCTCGGGGCTCCAGCGCCGGCTGTGCGCGCGCACCGTCTGGCTCCAGGCGGCGAACGACTGGTGCGGACTCAGGCGACCATCCGACGCGCGGTTCACCGCCTTGTCGGGATTGCCGCCCCAGGTCACATGACGCAGTTGCTCGTCGCGAAACCAGATCAGTTTGATCGACTGGACGGCGTCCAGCGGGAACATCGCCACCCCGGCGGCGGTGGCGGCCAGGTCAGCCGTGCCCTCCAGGTGGGCGCTCAGGCAATCGGTGGCGAACAACTGAGGCGGGTCACCCGCGTGCAGGTCGCTCAAGCGTGCGACGAGGTCGAGAATGCGTGACGGCGCGGGTGTCGCGCCGCCGGCGGTCACGTCCGTCCCATGAATCAGCGCCACGCCCTCGGCGCCGACCGCACCCAGGACCGCCGCCAGTGCCGGCCCCTTGAGCAGCTCCGACAGCCGCGTACCCTGACGCATGGCGTCAATAATCTGCTCGCGGCACTGCTTGAACCCCGCGCTGTCGCGCTGGCGTTGGCGTTCTTCCAGCAGCGCGATCTGATGCGACAGATCCCGCGCCATCCACCCGGCGATCTCGCGCATCTGGCCCGAGACCTGGCGCGGGGTGGTGTGATGGCAGGCGATCAGCCCCCAGAGTTGCCCGTCCCGCAGCAGCGAGGCCGTCAGGGTGGCCCGCACCCCCATGTTGCGCAGATATTCCAGATGCACCGGCGACACGCTGCGCAGCAGGCTGAGCGACAGATCGAGCGGCTGCCCGCTGACCGGATGCAGCGCGGGCAACAGCGGTGAGGCCGTGTAGTCGATATCGACGATGACCCGCGTCGGGCTGATCAGATAGAGGCGACGGGCCTGCACCGGGGTGTCGGACGCCGGGAAGTGCAGACCCAGATAGGGTTCCAGATCGTCGCGGCGCGCCTCGGCGACGACTTCGCCGTGCCAGTCCGTGTCGAAGCGATAGATCATCACCCGGTCATAGCCGATCAAGTGCTGGAACAGCGTGGCGGCGGTCTGGAGCTTGGCCGGCAGGTCCGTCCGGTCATGCAGCGCATCGAACTCGCGCACGGCCCGGATCAGCGCATCCCGGCGGTCGGGAGACGCCGCCGGAACGGGTTCCAGTTCCAGCACCGTCAACCCATCGGACACATGGACATAGGCGGCGAAGGTCCGCCCGCCCGCGGTTGGCAGCCAGTCGAACGCGACCGGGGTCAGCGGCCGTTCGCGGAGGCGGATCAGCGCCCGGTGGACCGCGTCGGCCCGCGCCGCACCCAGCACGGTCGCCAGTTCCTGCCCCAGCAGCGCGTCCGCCGCGACACCCAGCAGGGCCTGACAGGTGTGGGAGACCTGGACGATCCGCAGCGCCGGCCCCTGCAAGGCCAGCAAAACGCCGTGCGGCTGAATCGAGCCGGGGAGATGGATGGGTTCCGCGTCGCACTGAGTGAGATCGGGGAGCGGGGAGGTTGGGGTTATATCAGGTGTCATGTGAATGGCCCATCGTGTTCGGGTCGGGCAACGCGACGCTGGAGCGTCGCAACCTGCTCCCACGCTGGAGCGTGGGAGCCAGAAAAGTCCATTGCACGCTCCAGCGTCGCGTCTTGCTCGAAGCGGACACTCTCTGGCTCCCACGCTCCAGCGTGGGAGCCAGTGCCGACGCTCCAGCGTCGCGTCTCAAACTCACCACTGCGTCTCGATCCCCAGCAACCCCTCCATCCCCGCATAATTGCGCGCGCTCGAATAGCGCCAATGCAGCGGATCGTCCACGTACCCGCGGGCTACCGGGTTATTGTGAATGTATTCCAACTTCTGAAGCATCATCGCCTCGCCCTGGATCTGCTCGGGATGCGAACCTTCCTGCCAGACCTGATGTTCCCGGTCGACTTTGTGCCGCGCCTTGTGCCAGGCCAGCAGCTCCAGCACCGGCGAGCGGCGCTCGATCAGACGCTTGACGATTTGGCCAGCGGTAAAGGACTTGAAGCTCGCGACGGTCTTGCCGAGATTGGGCGAGGCGGCTAGCAGATGACAGTGATTTTCCAGGATGACATAGCCCTGGAGCCGCAAGCCGCCCTCGCGCTGGAGAAAGCGCAGCGCGTCCAGGAGGATTTCGGCGTTGGCCGGTTGCGCGAACAGCGGTAGCCACGCAATGACCGTGCAGGTCAGAAAATGCGGTGCGGTCGGCTCGTGGATGCGATAGCGGTCTCGGCCCATGCTGTTGTTGGTGCCTCATCGGTTTGATTGTCTGAGGTTGAGACGCGACGCTGGAGCGTCGCAACTTGCTCCCACGCTGGAGCGTGGGAGCCAGAGAGAATAATGGGATCCAGAGAATATCCGCGCCTACGCATGCGCGACGATCACCCGGTTGCGCCCGTCGGCCTTGGCCCGATAGAGCGCGGCGTCGGCCCGCGCCAACAGGGCGGCGGCGGATGGTGGCTCTTCCCCGAGAACGGCGACGCCGATGGAGACGGTGATCGCCGGCAAGTCTCCGTCTTGATAGGGCACCCGCAGTTGCAGGATCGCGGTCCGCAGGTTTTCCAGACACGCTCGGGCCTCCTCCAGACTGGCGCCAGGCAGCACGACGGTCAGTTCCTCGCCGCCGTAGCGGCAGGCGAGATCGCCGGCCCGCAGGGTCCGCTTCAGCAAGTCACCGATCGCCCGCAGCACGGCATCGCCGGCCTCGTGGCCGTAGCGGTCGTTGAAGCCTTTGAAGTGATCCACGTCCAGCATCGCCACGGCCAGCGATTCGCCCCGGCGCTGACTGCGCTGGAGTTCGCGCGGCAGGGTTTCGTCGAGATAGCGACGGTTATACAGGCCGGTGAGCCGGTCGCGGATCGCCTGTTCGCGCAGGGTTTCCTGCAACTTGATCTTCGATAACGCCAGTTTGATCGTTTCGCCGACCGCCATGACGATCGGCTGCAACTCCTGGAGTGCCCTCGTGTCGGTGCTGAGATGTAACAGGCCGAGCGTTTCGCCGCGCACGCTCAAGGGGACACAGAGGGCGGCGGATGGCGGTGGGTGGCCGAGGTGCCGACAGTGCAGACTCCGGGCCTCCGCCGTGACCGTATGACAGTCTCCGCGCCGCATCCCCCAGCAGTCATCCAGCGGGAAGGTGGCGGGCAGGACGCCGGGATCGCCCCAGGTGGCCACGACCCGCAAGTGCGCCGTGCCCGCCTCGTCCAGCATCGCCAGCCCGCCGGAGCAGCCAACGAATAAGGGTTCGGCGCCGCGCGCGATCGTCGCGTAAGCCTCCGCGCGGGTATCGCAGGACAGCAGTAACTCGTTCAGGCGGTTTAAGGCCATGATCTGGGCGTTGCGACGCTGGATCTCGTCCAGACTGACGCGCACCGCCGCCTCGGCGCGGCGGCGCTCGGTGATGTCGTGGACGATCGAAAACAGCAGCGAGCGCCCCTCCAGTTCCAGGGGGCCGGAGTACACTTCCACGTCGCGCACCTCGCCGTTGGCCAGGCGGTGTCGGAATTGGAAGTGCCAAGTCTGTTTCAGTGCGGCCTGGCGCATTTCCAGCGCGATCTGTTCCGGCGTCAGGGTATTGATGGCGCTGAGCGGCAGGCCGCGCAATTGCTCGATGCGGTAACCGTAATAGTCGGCGGCGGCGGTATTGGCGTCGACGATCTTGCCCGTGCCGGGATCGATCAGCAGCATGATCACCCGGGCGTCCGTAAAGAGGGTGCGAAAGCGCGCCTCGCTCTGTTGCAGCGTCGCCTCGGCGGCCTTGCGGTCGCTGATATCGGTGAACGACACCGCCACCGCCTGGATGTCCCCGCTGACCGTGTCGCGGATCGGTTCGCTATTGACCAACAGCCAGGTCACGCGGTGGTCCAATCCGACCACGCCCATCTCCACGTCACGCTGCGCGATCCCGCTGCTCAGGGTGGCGACCGAGGGCCAGTCGTCGCTGCTGAACGGCGTGCCATCGGGGTGGATGATCCACCAGATCCCGTCGTCCACGGATCGCGCCTGATAGTCGCTGGCGATCAGGCCCAGAATGCGCTCGGCGGCCGGATTGCTGGTGATCAGGACACCCTGGCGGTCATAGACCGCGACGCCCTCGGCCAGGGCCACCAGTGCCGAACGGTAGCGTGCCTCGCTGTCGCGCAGGCCGGCCTCGGCGGCCTTGCGGGCGGTGAGATCGAGCACGGTCGCCAGCAGGAGCGGGTGATGATCGCGATGGATCAGGTCGACATAGACCTCGACCTCGCGGAGTTCGCCGCCGGCGCCCCGATGCCACGCCGGAGACGCGGCCGTCACGTTCGCCTCGCCGGCCAGGATGCTGGCGAACCGTTCCAGAAAGACCTCGCGGGGCGTGGTGCTGAACTCCCACGCCTCGCGTTGTCGCAAGTCCTCGCGGGGCATGCCGTAAAACTCGGCGGCAGCCTGATTGGCATCGAGAACCCGTCCGTCCCGCGGATCGACCAGCACCTTGATGACGTCGCGGCTCTCGAAGATCGCCCGATACAGCTCGGCCGCCTGTTCCTGGGCCTGGCGCGCCGCGCGCCGTTCGGTCGCGTCCTCCAGGATCCAGAGGCTCCCGTCCAGCGGTTGTTCCGGCGTCAGCGCCCGAGCGCGCATCAGGCACCAGAAGCGCTGGCCGTCCCGGCGCGCCAGTTCCACCTCGCAGGCGAAGCTCTCGCCCCGATAGATGGCCGGATAGGCACGCTGGCCGAGCGCCAGATAGGCCGCGCGATCCGGGTAGATGACCTCGGTCGAGACGCCATCCAGTTCACCGGGCGCATAGCCGAACAGGGTTTCGGCGTAGCGGTTGGCGCGGATGAAATGGCGCTCCTGGACGAAACAGATCCCGACGAAGGCGTTATCCAGCAAGGCCCGATTTTCCCGCAACAGGCTCTGGGTCTGTTGCTCGCTGCGGGCCAGCTCGGTCGCGATGCGATGCCGCGCGGTGATGTCGGTCAGAATGACCCGCCAGCGCGCATCGGCAGCGGCGGATCCCTCCGGCGCGAGGCTGGTCTGCAGGTGAACCCAACAGGTCACGCCGTCCGCTCGTCGCAGACGCAGACGCAGTTCAACATCCTGTCGCTCGCCCGTTGACCAGAGCTTCCGGCGGACGTGGTAAAGGATGTCCTGATCCTCGGGCCAGATGAAGCCTGACAGGGGTTGGCCGATCAGTTGGCGCCGTGGGATCTCCAGGAGGTTGGCCGCCGCGAGGTTGGCTTGCTGGATCTGCCCTGCGTCGTTGAGTGTCAGATAGCCGACCGGCGCCAAGTCGTAGAGGTCGAAGTAGCGCGCCTGCGAGGCTTCCAGGGCGGCTTGAGCGTGGCGCAGTTCCTCGTTCTGCAACTCCAGTTCAATCTGATGCACCCGCAGCTCATAGATGAGCCGTTCGGTCGCCTCGGGCGTGAGTGCCTCCCGCGCCGTCGTGTCCAGGGTGCCGACCCGCGCTTCCGCCTGTTGGCGAAGGTCGTGTCCTGACTGGCCTGGCTCGCTGGGAGGAAGCGCCTGACTTGGGTCATGGGAACGTGGCATGGATGCTCCTCGCGATCAAGCGCCGATCGGTGGCGATCGCGCCATGCCAACGGGGGTGAACCCAACAGCGGTGGGGCTGAGATAGCGCGTCCGACAGAACTCGCCGAGCGGCAACAGCCAGACGCCGGCCAGCAGCGTGACCCGCATCAAGAGACCCGGCGCCAGGCCGCCCTGAAGCGTCAAGGTCCGTGGAAAGCGCCTTGCCGGTTGTGTTTCAGCGCAGGAGGCGGATGGAGGGCGATTCATGGGACGATGCGCGGGGGGGGGGGACCGCGAGGCACGGCAAAGCCAACGACAGCGGCGGGTTGCCGGAAGTCTCGCGGCGGTAACTTCTCAATAACTCACGGCACAGCCTGAGCGGCCAAGATCCGTTCGCGCACGATTTCCGGCAAGGGCGGGATGTCTCCGATTTGCCCGATGCGGTCAGTGAGGTAGTCCCAGAAGGAAATCCCGAGCTTGCGGCAGGTCTTCTTGAGGCTGGCAAAGGTGTCACGGCAGCGGCGTCCCAAGTCGCTGCGGGTTCCGCCGCTGATCTTGCGCCATTTGACGTAACCCCGGATATCGTTCT
>NZ_CAIPNF010000421.1 GCF_903866365.1 uncultured Thiocystis sp. | reverse complement strand
TGTACCTCGACTTGAACGGTTACGCACGATTCGCCTAGCGGTTTCATATTAATCAATGACTTGCAATGCTGGTGCCCAGCCTGATTTTGAGGGCA
Source organism: uncultured Thiocystis sp. (assembly GCF_903866365.1). Lineage (GTDB taxonomy): Bacteria > Pseudomonadota > Gammaproteobacteria > Chromatiales > Chromatiaceae > Chromatium. Next base: position 6,039 of record NZ_CAIPNF010000421.1, on the reverse strand, counting down.
GCGTGTCCGGCAAAAAAGATCATAAATCTTTGTTTTGAATGAATTTTATTTTGCACTTTAAATCCGGGAGAGCCGTCGCTGCTTAGATAAAACTATTTATATCAATTGGTTAAGCCGATAACCAAACTGAACCAGTACCGTTCTTATGCATCATCGGATAACCCTATGCGTTTGAGTTGAGTCGTCGGGCGCGGAATCGCGCCCGAAACCCACGTTAGGGGTACAAGATGTACGCGCGATGGCGGTTCCGTTGCCTTCTCGTGACCGGAAGCGTCTCCAGCTTTGCAGCTCGCCAGCTTGCGCGCTTACGCATCGACGCGGCTGTTACCAGCCACGCCGCAAGGCTCGGTACCGGGCTCGCGGACCGCGAGAAATCAATCCGTACCTTTTTCCCCACCCATCAAGCCGTGCGTGCGGGCGAGGCTGTTCCAATGGATGACCGTGCCGTGCAATTCCTTGAGTCCGAGCGGCTTGCTCAGATAGTCGTCCATGCCGGCATCCAGGCACAGTTCCTGGTCGCCCGGCATGGCCAGTGCCGTGAGTGCGATGATCGGCGTCAGTCTGAATGCGGGATCCGCGCGTAAGCGACGCGTAGTCTCCAGCCCGTCCATGTCCGGCATCTGCACATCCATCAGAATGATATCGGGACGTTGCTCGCAGGCCAGCGCAATGGCTTTGAGTCCATTGTGGGCGGTGAGCACCTCGCAGCCTTTGATCCGGAGATAGGCCGCGAGCATCTCCAGGTTGCCCTCATGGTCGTCGACCAGCAGGACGCGCGGATGAGGGAGCGCCTCGGCCTTGGCCTTGGTTGGCGAGTCGGCGACGGCGTCTTGTCCCGGCCGGAACTGGTCGATGTTCTGCACGCGCGGATCCCAGGGCAGGATGATCTCGAAACGGCTGCCCCGCCCGACTTCGCTCTGTACCTCGATGCGGCCCTGGTGCAGTTCGGCCATCCCGGCGACGAGCGCAAGCCCCAGCCCGGTGCCGTCATACTGGCGCGCGGGCCGACTGTCCAACTGGACGAAGGGCTGGAACAGTCGGTCGAACTGATCGGCGGGGATCCCCACGCCGGTGTCCCAGATGCCGACCCGCAGCTCGCATCGATCGGCGTCCGCACGGACATCCAGCCCGATCGACCCGCCCTGGGGCGTGAACTTGACCGCATTGCCGAGCAGGTTCACCAGCATCTGCTTGAGTCGGCGGCTATCCCCACGGACCAGCTGCGCCTTGGGGTCGAGCTTCATGGAGACGGTCAGTTCCTTGCGCTTCGCCGAGGGACCGACCAACCGCAGGCTGGCGTCGCAGAGTTGCTGCATGGGCACCTCGTCCCAGCGCAGGGTCATCTTGCCGGAAGCCACCCGTGACATGTCCAGAATGTCATTGATGAGTTCGAGCAAATGGATCCCGTTTTCGTGGATCATGCGGGCGGCCCTTTCCTGCCGCGGGCTCAACGGCCCAATCAATCCGTCCCCCATGGTTTCGGAGAGCCCGAGGATGGAGGTGAGCGGAGTCCGTAACTCATGACTCATGGCGGCGAGAAACTCGTCCTTCGCCTGTGACGTGCGGGCCAGCTCCGCATTGGCCCGATCGAGTTCCAGGGTAAGGCGACGCACCCGGTCGGCCAGTTGGGAGCGTTCCTCCGCGAGCGCGTTATGCGCCGTGAGCAGTGCCGCTTCCGCCGCCTTGCGCGCGGAGATGTCGGAGAAGGTGACGACCGCTCCCACGAGTCGCCCGTCCTGATGGATCGGGTGGGCGTCGTATTCGACCGGAAAATGACTGCCGTCCGCGCGCCAGAACGCCTCGTCGTCAACGCGCGCCGAGATTCCTTCGCGATAGGTCACGGCGGCCTTGCAGCAATGGGCTGGATAAGCGGTGCCGTCTTCCAGCGAGTGGTGCACCGTCTCGTGCATGTTGCGGCCTTGGAGTGCGTCCGGCTTCCGGTAGCCGAGCATCCGCGCGGCGGCGGGATTGCAGAAGGTACAGCGTCCGTCGGTATCGACCCCATAGATACCCTCGCCGGTCGACTCCAGGAGCAGGCGGAATCTGGTCTCGCTTTGGCTCAGAGTCGCCTGGAAACGGGCCAGGTTGGTCTGCATCATCTTGAGCGCGGCGAGCATCTGGGCCTGTTCGTCGACCCCGGTCACCTCGATGGGGGTGGAGAAATCTCCCCCGCTGACCCGTCGGGCGATCACCGTGGCGGTGGCGATGGGCTGTCCGATGGTGCGGTCGACGAGCCAGATGAGGAGCAGGACCGCGCCGCTCATGAAGCCGACCATCGCGAACGGAATCCCCTGCTCCAGGCGTCTGGTCGTGCTGTCGATCTGCGTCAAGGTAATGTGCTTGTGGGCGAGTGCGGCGGTCACGACCTCATCGAGCAGGGCAGTCGGCTCTCGGTCGATGCCGCGCACCCGCCGATCGACATCCAGTTGTGAGGTCATCTCCCGCGGTCGATAGAAGGCCAGCGCGGCCCGGTATTCCTGACCCAGCCGCTGGTGTGCATCCAGAAAATGGGTGGCGGTGGCGCGCGTCCGATCGTTCCCGTCCAATAAGCGAATGAGTTGCCCGATGGTTTCCTCGGTGTGCCTCTCTTCCTGCTCGAAGCGAGCAAGATAGTCCGCATAGAGTCCAGGCTCCTGTCCCCGCAGGAGGATATTTTTCCATTCCTGTACCTGTTTCTTGAAATGAACCTGTGCCGAGAGTGCGGTCGTGACGATCCGCGAGCTGGTCTCGCGCACCTCTGCCTCTCGCTCCGATGCCTGCCCGAGCAGGAGGAACCCAGCAAGGCTGACGGCCAGATTGACGATCAGAATGGCGATCAGGCCGCCGGCGAGCTTGGTTCGGATGTGCATGCAATGCCTATGGCAGTGGCGACAACGGACCTCGCCGATGCCAGAAATTCTCACTGTCGGCAGTCTCGGTGGAATCGCCAACAGAATGTTCCAGGCCGACCGGGAAACCTTCAGCAACCGCCCGCTTGATGTCGCCCCTTGGCCCTGTCACGCGATCACCGCCTCCCGGCGCCACGCGCCCGGTGTAGTCGTACTGAATGCAGTACTGGTAATGAGCGGAGCCGAAGTATGCACCAGCACCTCCCCGCGATCCGCCCGCCATTCGGCAAGCACCGAGCGGGTCGCCTGCCGTCCGTCGATCCAGATCGCATGCTCGGCGGGCCGGTGCGTATGCCCGTGGATGAGCCGGACGGCCCCGTGGCGCCGGAGCACCTCGATGACCGCCGATTGGTTCACGTCCATGATCCCTTCGGGTTTGACCGCGTTGGCGGCACCGCTCTTGCGACGATACTCGGCGGCGAGCGCCCGGCGGCTCGCCAGGGATTTCCAGAGAAAGAGTCGCTGCACCAGCGGATTGCGGACCCGGCGTCGAAATTTCCGGTAGGCCGGATCGTCGGTGCAGAGCAGATCGCCGTGCATCAGCAGCGTCGGTTCGCCGTCGCAGCGGATCAGGGTCGGATCGGTTAAGCGCTGGCAGCCGGTGTCCCGAAAGAAGACGCGGCCGAGGAGGAAATCGCGGTTGCCGTGCAGCAGCGCGCACGCGACGCCCGAGGCAGTCAGTGCGCGCAAGGCCGCGCGGACCTGGAGGTTCAGCGGCGCATCGTCGTCGTCCCCGATCCAGGCGTCGAAGAGGTCGCCGAGGAGGTACAGGCGTTGGGCGCGACGGGCGCGGCCGGCCAGAAAGCGCAGCAGGAGATCGACGGTCGCCGGGCACTCCGGAGAGAGATGAAGGTCGGAGATGAAAAGCGTTTCCATCGTCAGTCCAGCGGATCGCGGGAGCGCGCCACGGGTTTTTTCCGGGCAGTCCGCCGGGGCTTGGTCTTTCCGGGAGCGCGGGCGTTTGCCCCCGAAGCCGCCGGGAGTCCCTCATCCTCTGGAGCCGGACTGGAACGAGGCTCCGGATCCGCCTCCCGCACCCGACGCCGGGGCGTCTTTTGACGGGGCGTATCCATCCCTGACCGAGTGCGCTTCGGCGCAACGGTCGGCCGTCGCGCGGATCCTGGGGCCGACTCGGAGATGGCCAGGATCAGGCCCAGACTGATAAACCCCGTCAGCAGACTACTGCCGCCATGACTGATGAAGGGCAGGGTAATGCCGGTCAGCGGGATGAACTTGGTCACGCCACCGAGGTTCAGAAAGGTCTGGGTGGCGAGCACGCTGACCAGCCCGACACACACCAGTTTCCCGAACGACGAGCGCGTCTGGTCCGCGATCCCCAGTCCGCGGCTGAAGAAGATCAGGAAGAAGACCACCACCAGCGTGCAGCCGACGAAACCAAGCTCCTCGCCGATCACCGAATAGATGAAGTCCGACTGCGCGATCGGGGTGTATTCCGGGTTGCCCCGACCGAAACCTTCGCCCCAGAGTCCGCCCGAATACATCCCGGACAGACCCTGCAGGATTTGCCAACTGTTGCCGGTCGGATCGTCGAAGGGCGACTGCCAGGCCGCGATGCGGCTTTGTCCGTGCGAGAAGAACGTCAGAACCAGAGCGCCCAGCCCGGCGGCGCCCAGGCCGCCGAGGACCAGATAACCGATCCGCCCGGTGCCGACGAACAGCATGACCAGCAGGGTCACGCCGAGGATGACGAGCATCCCCAGGTCGCGTTGGAACAGGAGCAGTCCGGCGAGCACCGCCAGAAAGCCCGCGAGCGGCAGCAGATCGCGCAGCGGCGGGCGGGGAAAGCCCTTGCCCCAGTTGCTCAGCGGCTTGGCATGGCGGTCGATGAAGCTCGCCAGAAAGAGCACCACGGTCACCTTGAGCAGTTCGGTCGGCGTGATGAGTCCAGCCCCATAGACGGCGCCCCGATAACGCTGTCCGATCAACAGGAGCACCACCACCAGGGCCAGCGAGAGTCCGCCCCAGATCCAGAGACCGGCGGCAAGCCGTTCATAGCGCCCGTGCATCAGGGCGACGCAGGCGGTCAGCATCAGGAGAACGCCAAGCGGGAACAGAAAAAGCCCCAGCCCCGCTAAATCGGTGGCGTCGAAGGCGCCCATGCGGTATTGCGCCAGCAGGCCGAAGCCCGCAAGAAAGGCGAGAGTGGAGAGCAGGATCTGATCGCCCTGAAAGCGGACCGCCACCAGGCTCAGATGCATGACGAGCAGACAGAGTGCGTAGACGAACAGCGGCAGAAGATCCGGCGGGCGGAGCGCACGCCCGGCGGCCAGGTCGGATCCCAGCACCATCAGAAACCCTAGCGTCATGCAGAGCAGACACAGCAGAAGCAAACGCCGCTCCGGCCAGCGAAGATCCCAGGCGTCCAACAGGGTCGCATGAGGAGTGAGATGCTTCGGTTTCAACGTCATCCGCGGTTCGGTGCAGTCATCGTCAGGCGTCCCCCGCGATGGCGGGCGGGAAGATGTCGGCGTCATCTTAAGGTGGCGAGGAACGTACCTGAAGCGTCGCCGTCTGTCGACCATCAGGATTGGCATGGCCCCCACCCACGTTGAGTTCCCGGTCCCGTTTTGGAGGAATCGTCTTTGCGTTTCGCATCCCACCTTGAGGTATCGCCATGAGTTCCGTCGTCGCACTCTACGAGGCGCTCACCTCCGCACCCGACGATCGCACCCGCGCGCGGTTGATCGCCGATGCCTTCGAGCGGCGAGAGGATCGCTATCCGCATCTGCCGGAACTGGCCACGCAAGGTCATGTGCGTGAGTCTGAGTTGCGCCTGCAAAAAAAGATCGCACAAGTACAAGCCAATCTCAAAATCGAAATCGAGCAGGTACGCGCCGACCTGAAACTCGACATCGAGCGACTGCGAGGCGAGGTTGCGCGGATCAAGATCGATCTACTGAAATGGCTCGTGCCCTTGATGTTCGCCCAGGTTGCCGCCATCGCCGCGCTGGTGAAATTCCTCTGAACCTTGATCGAGCGATCCTCGAGTCTAGGAGCCTGTCCGGCTTAGCACCCGCATCGCGAGTACAATCGTGTGTCTCACCCCGAAGCCCAGCGGAGCCTCCATGGCTGTCGAGTTCATCCCCATCGACCGAGACACCCCACTGCGGTTGCCGCCGTGCATCCAGGA
>NZ_CAIPNF010000420.1 GCF_903866365.1 uncultured Thiocystis sp. | reverse complement strand
TCCTGGATGCACGGCGGCAACCGCAGTGGGGTGTCTCGGTCGATGGGGATGAACTCGACAGCCATGGAGGCTCCGCTGGGCTTCGGGGTGAGACACACGATTGTACTCGCGATGCGGGTGCTAAGCCGGACAGGCTCCTAGCAAACGACTCGCCGTCTTGCATGGTGTTCCCTTATTGGACATCACCGCCCAGAGTCTGGAACTGGCGAAAGAATTAGTGGCGCGTGGGATCGTTCCCTTGAAAGCGAGCGAAGACGCTTTGCATATCGCAGTGGCGACGGTCCATGTCATGGATTATTTACTCACCTGGAACTGCCGCCATATCGCGAACCCGGAAATTCAAGCACGCATTGCCGAGCATTTCCGGCTAAAAGGCTTGTTTTTACCCTTTATTTGCACGCCCGACGAACTCCAGGGGGATGACGATGAGTGACGCTATTCTGTGCGAAGTCCGTCAGCAACGGGAACGGCACGCCGCGAACTTTGGGCACGACTTAGATCGTATTTTTGCCGACCTGAAAGCGCGCCAGGAACGCCATGCGACGGAAGGATGGACGATTGTTTCGCCACCGTCTTCTCCACCTTCCCCACCCAACTCCGCCTTGCAGCGGATCCGTTTTAACCGTGGGGATAACCCGCTCAACTGACGGATACCATCATTGAGGATGGTTTCTTCTGGGTGGTGCGTCTCCCGCCAGATTCTGATACAGGGTCGCCCTCGATACCCCAAACGCCTTGGCGAGATCCGTGGCCGATTCCCCCGCCGCGCGCCTGGCTCGTGCGTCCGCAATGTGGGCCTCGGTCATCACTGCGCGCCGTCCCAGATGCTTGCCGGCGGCTTTTGCGGCGGCAATCCCTTCGCGCTGACGCTCCCGGATCAAGGATCGCTCGAATTGCGCAAACGCGCCCATGACTTGGAACAGCAGCATTTGCATCGGATCGTTGGCGCTGGCATTGGCGTTGAAGGTCAATCCCTCGGTGTGAAACCGAACCTCAACCCCACGCCCCGTTAGCTCACTGACCAGGGTTTGCAGATCCATCAGATTTCGCGCCAAGCGGTCAATGGAATGCACATGCAACACGTCACCATCTCGCAAATACGCCAAGCACGCTTGGAGTTGTGCCCGCTGGTCTTGACTGGACCCAGAAAGTTTATCCTCGAAGATCCGATCCAGTGCGATTCCGTCAAGTTGTCGCGTGGTGTTCTGGTCGACGCTGGACACGCGGACGTATCCAATGGCTTTGCCTGTGCTCATCTGCGCCCCGGTTGTAGAAGTGTCCGAAAACATCATAGACCTTTCTGGAAATCCGTCCATCAATGGTTTTTGGACCTTGTCGGACGCGGTTTGACTGGTGTTTCAGGGCGGCGGGTTGGTGTCTGAGAAGGTGTACTTTAATGGACGCTCGCGCGGGCCGCTCCAAGGCGTCAGGATGGCGTATCGTGAGCGGCCCCGTCCTGGGGCCAACCGAGAACCAACATGACCGAGAGGGAAAAACCGACGTACACCGCCGCTAATATCCGCATCCTGAGCCCGCTGGAGGCCGCTGAGCGGTTCGGGTTTGCGCGGGCGGTCGTAGCTGGCCAAGCTGTACCCCACGGCGCCCAGCGACTTCATCCAGCGCCTTCTGCAAGCGTGCCAGCTTTCCGGCTGGCCGGTCGATCTCGCCGAGCAACGCTACTTGGCCGGGGACCGCACGATTCAGCCCTCGTCCGAGTTTATGGATTGCCACAACGAGCTGCTGCGGGAGGCACGGCGTCGATGATGCTCTCCTGGGAGGCCGACGCGCGGTCGGTGGCTTAACAAAGTGACGGGCTGGCGCTTGCCGGACGCGCCTGCCTGGCGGTCGGCTCATGGCGCGGCGCGTAATGCATCGACAGGCGCGCCATTGGCGGTACGATAGACGCATCAACCTGAAGGAGCCGATGCATGCGCACCACCGTCAACCTTCCTCATGGCGCTGCGCTTTCTCCTGATCGATCCGAAGTAGAAGGCGTGAGCGACTACGATCACAGGCGCACGGGCGCCACGTCACCCATCCGAGAGAGACCGGCCATGCAAGCAATCCAATTTGAAGCCAAGATCGACGACGGCGTCATCCAGGTGCCGGCTCGGCATCGGGCCTGGCGGGGTCGGAACGTCAAAGTCATCCTACTCGTCGAGGACGATGCCGAACGCACGGTAACGCCCCGTTCCGCCCTCGATATTCTGGCGCAAACGTCCGGGCAGCGGCTGTTTCAAACCGCCGAGGAAGTCGACCAGCATCTGCGCACGGAACGCGACCAATGGGACGCTTGATCCTACCCGACGAGGGGGCGATTTACCTGGATGCGAACTGCTTCATCTACAGCGTCGAGCACATCGAGCCCTATTGCACCTTGCTTCAGCCCATCTGGCAGCGGGGCGGGATCGTCACCAGCGAACTCACCTTGCTCGAAGTCTTGGTCAAGCCATTTCAGGCTGGCGATGAATCTTTGCAGGCCACGTACCGGGAATTGCTCGATACCGCCGAGGTCGAGCGCCTGCCGCTGACGGCTGCGGTCTTGGAGCAGGCGGCCCGGTTGCGGGCGACCACGGGCATCAAGACCCCCGATGCGATTCATGCCGCCAGCAGCTTGATCCGAAACGCCGCCTTGTTTCTCAGCAACGACAAGGGGTTTCAAAAGATCCCCACCCTGTCGTTTGCCTATCTGCAGGATCTCTTGTCGTGACCCAACGTCTGATCGATGAGTGGTTGCCGATTGCGGCTCTGTTGGGTCTACCCCCACTCAGGGAGTTGGTTCGGGCCACTCAGGGAGACGCTTAGCGTTCGTGGATGGTAGTTGTAGCGACTTGCATTTGAAAACTGCCGGGCCTGCATTTGACGCGATTTCGGGCCAGGATTCGCTGCAACTCACGACCCTTCAGGCCAGGATTATCTGCCACTGAGCCTGCATTTCACCGTCCAGGACTGCATTTCATCGCGTGGGGCATTGATTGCAAGTATCGCCACCGTCCAGCAAACCATGGATTGTTGGACGGTCGTCGGTGATCGAAGCCGCCCACGGAAATCCGACTTGGCGTTCGTCCAAGAAAAGCGTCCAATTTTCAACATCCATCAAGACTGAAATCTGACGCATGAGTTGGACAAAGATGACGCACCTGCTGCTCTTGGCACGTCATGGATCGTTGCAGTTAATGCTGGCCTGCCGAGATGAAATGCTGGCCTGGGTCATGGAATGCAGGCTCAGTTGCAATGAATCCTGGCCTAAGGGGTGCTTTGGTTGCAGATAATTCTGGCCTGGAAATGCATGGAATGCAGGCCCGGACAGTTTCAAATGCAAGTCGCTACACGTAAGGGTGTCGGGAGATATTCAAATTGCGGCACTTCAGCGACTGCTGCTGCTGCCTCGACGTTATCGTTCGAGTGCTCGCCCGGATCAGCGCAGTTGAGAAAGGCAAATGCACGCAGACCATCGCGCACGCTTCGCGCTTCTTCGATCAAAACCGCCATGTCGTTGAGCGCCCAGACGTCATAGCTGCG
>NZ_CAIPNF010000419.1 GCF_903866365.1 uncultured Thiocystis sp. | reverse complement strand
GGAGATCTCGCGCGTCGCCAGATCCTCTCGGTCTTTTCGGGCCTGTTTGCGGAATGTGCGTTCCAGTGCGTCGATTTGGGCGGGTGTCAGATCCGCGAGCAAGGGCGCCGCGAGGGTGACCGCAAGTTGGGCGTGGCGCCGATAGAGATCACGAAACTCAGTGGTCAGGCAGGACATGTTGCGTTCATCGAAACCAGCCCGGCTGGATTTGAGAGTGCTGTCGAAAAAGGACGCGAGAAACGGGAGTTCCTCTGAACGATGCCGCGCGAGTTCGGCGTCGAGGTGCGGTTCCCAATTCGCGATCTGTCCCTCCGCAAGATTCAGATAGTCGTTCGCGTATTGCTTGGCAAAAAAATCGGCCGTGTTGTAGACGATGGTGACGCGGCTGCAACCGCTGATGACCATCAGTGTTGCCATCAGGACCAAAGCGAACGGTGACAGTCGGTTCATCGGGGTGTCGCCGCGTTTGTTCTTGGAACGAAAATATCGCCGTGCATCATGCTTGTTTGAATCTCACCGGGGCAACTGTAGACTCTATGCTTTCAGTTCTCTCCAACATCAAGAGGTCGCCAGTGGTTGCCCCCGAGTCAGATTTTCACCGCATCAAGCGGTTGCCGCCTTATGTTTTCAACATTGTCAATGAGTTGAAGGCGGAGGCACGAGCCCGGGGCGAGGATATCATCGACTTCGGGATGGGCAACCCGGATCAGCCCACGCCCCAGCATATCGTCGATAAGCTGGTCGAGGCGTCGATTCGCAAGGATACCCATCGTTATTCGATGTCGCGCGGCATCCCGCGCCTGCGCCGCGCCATCTGTCACTGGTATCGGGACCGTTTCGATGTCCATCTGGACCCGGAGATCGAGGCCATCGTAACCATCGGCTCCAAGGAAGGGCTCGCTCATCTGGCGCTGGCGACCATGAGCGCCGGGGATACGGTGCTGGTGCCCAACCCGGCCTACCCGATCCACCCCTATGGTTTCATCATCGCCGGTGCCGACGTGCGCCATGTGCGCCTGACGCCCGAGGTGGATTTCTTCGAGGAATTGCAGAAAGCCATCCAGGAATCCTGGCCCAAGCCCAAGATGCTGGTGATCAACTTTCCCGGCAACCCCACGACGCAGTGCGTCGAGCTGGATTTTTTCCAGAAGGTCATCGACATCGCCCGCGAGCACGGCATCTGGGTGGTGCACGACATCGCCTATGTCGACATCGTTTTCGACGGCTACAAGGCGCCCTCGATCCTCCAGATTCCGGGGGCCAAAGAGATCGCGGTCGAGTTCTTCTCGATGTCCAAGAGCTACAACATGCCCGGCTGGCGGGTCGGATTCATGTGCGGCAACCGGACCCTGGTCGGCGCCCTGGCACGCATCAAATCCTATCTGGACTATGGCACCTTCACGCCGATTCAGGTCGCGGCCATCGCCGCGCTCGAAGGCCCGCAGGGTTGCGTGACCGAGATCCGGGACATGTACGAGAGCCGGCGCGACGTGCTCTGCGGCGGACTCAATGCCGCTGGCTGGGCGGTCGAACCGCCCAAGGCGACTATGTTCGTCTGGGCGCCGATTCCGGAACCTTACCGCGAAATGGGTTCGCTGGAGTTTTCCAAGAAACTGCTGCGCGAGGCCAAGGTCGCGGTGTCGCCGGGGATCGGCTTTGGCGAGTATGGCGATACTCATGTGCGCTTCGGTCTGATCGAGAACGAACACCGGACGCGGCAGGCGGTACGCGGCATCAAGGAGATGTTCCGCCATTCTTAAAAGTGGCTTGAGGCCCACTTTTAAGAAGTGTTTTTTAGGTGATTATCTCGTGATACCGCTGCGCGGTGTCACGGGGGTGTCTGGGGCTCCGCGCCACGACTGTTGATACCCGCTCTGATGTGTCCATCCTCGACGCTCCGATGCTTGAAGATGGGCGCACTTTGTTTTGCCCAGCCGACTCTGG
>NZ_CAIPNF010000418.1 GCF_903866365.1 uncultured Thiocystis sp. | reverse complement strand
GGGCGGCTCTGGATCCAGCCCGAACGGCGGCGAGGCGGTCTGGGTACTCGTCGACCACCCACTCCCTTCACTTGACCAAGCGCCTCCGAGGAGCCGGCCCTGAGGCGCCGCGCCCGCCTCCTCCAATGGGTCGGCCTCCTGCTGCTGCTCCCGTTGCTCGCCGTCTGGACGTTGATGGCTTGGGATACCTGGCGCTTGGACCGCGACATTCGGCAGGTCGCCGCGTCTTTCACGCGCGGGGGCTCGCCGTTCGTCATCCCCTTGCCGACGCATCGAGTCGCGCAAGTGTCGGTCGTGACATCGGACGCCAACCAGGTTTGCGGTTCGCTCGCCATCAAACAGGGCGTGGTGCGTTCGGCCAGGATCGATGGACAGGCCGTGCCGTTGACCTTCGATCACGGGATCGACCTCACCCCCTATGCCGCCTCGCTCCAGGCATGCAATCAGGTCCGGGTCACGCTCCTGGCGAGCATGAGTTTCTTCAAAGCCAGTTTCGCCATGGTCTACGACGGTTTACGCCTCACGGATATTGACCCGCCACAAAGATGGGATTGAAAACCGCACGGGCTATCCGAAGCTGGTTGATCAACCTCGTCCTGATCCTGCTGATTTTCGCCGGTGTTCAGTGGTGGAAGGCGAGACCCTTGGCCAGCGGCGCGGCTCCCTCTCTGGTGGGTCTCACGCGGGACGGACAAACATTTGACCTCGCGGAGTTTCGGGGCCAGCCCGTGCTGATCCACTTCTGGGCCACCTGGTGCCCGGTGTGCCGCCTCATGGACGGGGCCATCGACGACCTCGCGCACGACTATCCGGTCGTCACCGTGGCGCTGCAATCCGGCACGCCCGAAGACCTCGGACGCTTCATGCAAAAACAGGGGCTTCACTTCCCCGTCATCGCCGACCCTGAAGGTCAACTCGCGACTCGGTGGGGCGTGCGCGGCGTCCCCGCCACTTTTGTGGTCGATGCCCATGGGCAGATCCGCCAGGCCACCGTCGGCGCCAGTACCGAGTGGGGCCTGCGGGTACGCTTGTGGATGACCGATCAAGGTGGTGAATGATCCCTGCACCGCGTTCAGGCGGGAACGCTGGCAGGCGCTATCCTCGATTTCCCTGCCGGGCGCCGATCAGTTCAATCGGGTAGCCGTCTGGATCCTCCACAAAGGCAATGATGGTGCGGCCAGCATTCATCGGGCCGGCCTCGCGCAGGATCTTGCCACCTTGCGCCTTAATCTGAGCGGTGGCTTGGTCGACATCGTCCACTTCAATGGCGAGGTGCCCATAGCTGGTGCCTAACTCGTAGTGTTCGACGCCCCAGTTATACGTCAGCTCGATCACGGTCTGATCGGATTCGTCGCCGTAACCAAGAAAGGCGAGGGTGAATTGACCCTCCGGATACTCCTGCTGACGCAGCAGCGTCATCCCCAGGATGCGAGTGTAGAAATCGATGGCGCGGGGCAGGTTGCCGGTGCGCAGCATGGTGTGGAGAATTCGCATGGGTCTGGTCGTTGGTGATGTAAAGATGGTCTGATGATCGCACCGCTGCCTCGCCGTGTCAGGAGAGAAACCACGCCTGGGAGGATGAATGTGCAGAGGGGAACTTTCTACGGGAGGATGCTGCGCGACACCTGAAGCAAGACGCTTGTCATCGGAGTATTCATGCCATTCACACCACTGCACCTGGGACCAGGGTTCGCCATCAAGGCGCTGGCGGGCCGTCACTTCAGCCTCCTGACCTTTGGTGTCGCTCAGGTCGCGATGGACATCGAGCCACTGATCGGGTTGATGAATGGTGCCGACCGACTGCATGGGATCACCCATACGTACTTGGCGGCGCTGATGATCGCCGTGGCGGTCGCCGTGATCGCGCCGACGCTCTGCCGGCCACTCCTGCGACGCTGGAACCGTGAGTTGGTCTTCTATCGCTGGGAGGGGCTGGTCACGCCCGCGGTCTCCACGCCCGTCGCGGTGATCGCGGGTGCGTTCGTCGGCACCCTGTCCCATGTCCTGCTCGATCGCCTGATGCATGCCGATCTGACGCCCTTCACTCCCTGGTCGGATGCCAATGGCTTGCTGGGTTTGATGTCCATTCCAGCCGTCCATCAAGGTTGCCTCATGGCCGGCCTGTTCGGTCTAGCGGTTTGGCTGATGGTCGCCTGGCGTCAACGGCGAGCAATTCAGGCAGGCTTGGAGCCGCCGCCATGACGGTCGCAACCGCCGTGTGGAATATCGCCATGGAGATCGATAATGCCGATTGACACCTCTGATCGCCACCGGTGACATGCTTGTTACCTACCCCGGATCCGTCGGCGCAAAGCATCGCTCGACATCCGGCACATTCCCATTGATCAACAATTCCCTGAAAGCAACGCCATGCGCCCTGTATTCAATAAACTCAAAGAAGAATTCAGCGTCATCTGGCCGCCAACGCTCTTTTTCTTCATCGCCCTGCACCTCGTGGCGCTCATTCGCGTCCTGATGGCCGAAGGGACCGGCATCACGGTCGCCACGTCCATGTCAGTGACGGTCGCCGCCTTAATCCTCGGCAAATCGGTCCTGATCGCGGACCTGCTGCCCCTCATCAATCGCTATCCCCACCATCCGCTGATTTATAACGTGACCTGGAAAACCCTGATCTACCTACTGGTGGCCACGCTCGTGCACTACCTGGAGCGTCTCGTCGAATTCTCTCGCCAAGCGGGTGGCTTGGTCGCGGGCAATGACCAGTTGCTGGCCGAGATCGTCTGGCCGCATTTCTGGGCCGTTCAGATCCTGCTGTTCGTGCTGATTTTCATGTACTGCACGCTGCACGAACTCGTGCGGATCATCGGCAAGGACCACATGAAACAAATCTTCTTCGGGTCAGTCCCGGCGTCGAAGCCGACGCGATGAAACGGACGGCGTGCAGCGCCACCGCCAAGATCAGGCGACGGGGAGTGCAAGATCGGCGACAATCGGTGACTTCTGCCGCGAGGATTCATCAATCACGGGCATGCTTGATCAAAAAACTCTGATGGAACGGAAGACGTGCGACAGCACCCGGCACTTACGCGGTAAGTGCCATCAAACGTGGCCAGCGTTTAGTGTAAGGCGGAAACCCAAGCAACGTGAGTGAAGAAAACAGAGGCCATCACCCGCTAGACCGCTTCGGTTTCAGTCATGCCCGTGGAGGCGCGCACGCCGCTCGCACGCTGATGTTGGTCGAACTGACCACGCTGCTATCCGCTGTCGAGCCGTCTGATGCCGCTAAAACCGACTATCTTGATGCGATCCAGCAGGC
>NZ_CAIPNF010000417.1 GCF_903866365.1 uncultured Thiocystis sp. | reverse complement strand
GAGCGGTATCGAACGCTGGCCGGACGCGAGGCGCCCGTCGTGACAGGCGAACGCCCCGGCGTCGAACAGCGCCATAGCGACGCGGCCGCCCGCGCGGTGATTGCGCAGGAACTCGGGCACGGACGGACCGAGGTCGTGTCGTCGTATCTCGGAGGCAGCTCTCCGTGCTACTGCGACGCGCGCAGCCAGGGGCCAAGAGCGGGGTCCAGGGGCACCTCAAACGCGCGACCCGGATGCAGGCGCTCATCGCCGAGCGGTTCGGGGTCCGCGAACCCTATCAATTCAAAGCCAAGCACCTGCGCTGGGTGCTGGAACATGGCACCGCCGAACTCGCGCCCAGTTCGAGGTACGACTATTGGCGCACCGCGCGGGCACTCGCCGCCATTCTGGGCCACTGGCCCGACTGGGAGCCGCATCTGCGCGGCTCCTGGATCTCGCCGAACGGCATCGCGGCACCGCCAGGCATCGGCGGCAGGCCCGCAAAACTCGCTCGTCAACCATCATCCATCCACCGAGAGAACCGCCCATGAAGACTGAGGAATCCACCATGAATGCCGAGCCCATCGATCTCGATACGCGCTTCGTGAGTGTGTATACGACCGCGACCTTTCCGCAGAACGGCGAAATCCTCGAAATCGCCGTTCTGGATGCGGCGGGGACGCTCCTGTTCGAGTCCTATGTCCGCCCGTACTGGCACGCGGACTGGGCGGAGTCGACGCAGAAATTCGGCGTGACGCCCGCGGATGTCGCGACCGCCCCGCCCCTGGACGTGCTGCGCCCGGTACTGCAGGCGATCCTCGCGGGTCAGCGACTGGTGCTGTTCAATGCGCCGATGGATGCCTGCAGTGACGGACTGGCGTCGCTGCTGAGCGAAACGTGGGAGGTACGCTGTGCGATGCGTGAGTTCGCGCCGGCGTTCGGCGACTGGAATACCCGGCGCCGCGCTTATCGCTGGAAAAGTCTGAACGAGGCGGGACGCCATGTGGGCTTCGAGTGGCCACGGGAGCGCCGGCGCGCCCGCCATGACGCGCTGGCGACCCGTGCCATCTGGCAGTATCTGGAGGAGACGGTCGCGCCGGAGCAGCGGTTGTTACAGCAGGCGGTGTGGGTACCGCTCGTGATCAGCGCGGCGGCAGACCCTCTGAATGGGGCTGTAGCCCGTTAACCCACTTGCCAGACGGAACCGTGAGCTCGTCTGGCACCCTTATCAGATTGCGGCGTTCTTCGCCGCGAAGCACGACGCGCCGCCAACTGCCAGGGACGACGAAACTGCGATCAGATTACCGTGGGATCTGTCGAGGAATCAGGGCTGCCGACGCACGCGAACGAGTCGCAGTGTCTGACGCAGTCACGCGCTTCCGTCTACACCGTGCCTACATGAAAAAAGGCTTGCCGGATCACTCCATGCAAGCCTTTGATTTTATGGAGCTGACGGTCGGATTCGAACCGACAACCTGCTGATTACAAATCAGCTGCTCTGCCAACTGAGCTACGCCAGCTTGAGAAGCGCGACACGTTACTCTGCGTCCGCGACAGCCGGATTCTACAGTGAAGACCGGGGGTTTCTCAACGGGCAAAGTCTGGCCCTGATGATTCTCTGTTTACTGAAGACGGGCGAGGCTCTAGGCTCACGGCTTCGATCCGCATTCCCTATTCGAGGTCTCGGACGCCATGAGCCTGATTCAACCGACACGAATCCCTTTCGACGACGCACGGCTGGCGACGGCTCGGGCCGGCTTGCTGCCCGCGCTGCGCGCCTTTCTGCCCGACGATGCGATTCTGGCGCGGCAGGAGGAGGTGAGTCCTTATGAGTGCGACGGTCTCTCGGCCTACCGGCAGTTGCCTTTGCTGGTGGTGCTGCCGCGCACGGTGGAGGAGGTCCAGCGGATTCTGCGCCTGTGCCATGAGCGCGAGGTGCCGGTTGTCGCGCGCGGTGCGGGGACCGGGTTGTCGGGTGGTGCCTTGCCGCTGAGCGATGGGATTGTGTTGAGCCTGGCGCGCTTCAACCGGATTCTGGAGCTGAATCCACAGGCCCGAACCGCGCGCGTTCAGCCAGGGGTGCGCAATCAGGCGATCACCGAGGCGGCGACGGTCCACGGGCTCTATTACGCGCCGGATCCGTCGAGCCAGATCGCCTGCACCATCGGCGGGAATGTGGCGGAAAATTCGGGTG
>NZ_CAIPNF010000416.1 GCF_903866365.1 uncultured Thiocystis sp. | reverse complement strand
GTGCCAGTTCAGGTGGACGCCGAGCAGGTTGCGCAACAGCTTGACGGATTGGATCTCGGACATCGAATCTCCGGGCGATCGTGGCTCTAAGCGAGATCCATATATATCAAATGCTTAATGAGATATGTACTGTACTGAGGGAATCCGCATCGACGGGCACGGCACTTCAGCCTTGCGACTGTGACTGCGTCTCCGACACCAGCGGCGGCGGAAACCAGGTGCGGGCGATTTCGTCGTGCAGTTCGCCGATACCGACCTGGAGATCGTCGACGAAGGCGTGAAGTTGCTGCTGATTCAACCGGCGCGGCTCCACCCCTTCCAGCGTGCGCCTGAGGCGACCGGCGACCCGCAGCGCGCCCTCGTTGCGCGGCAGCTTGGCGAGACTGTCCCGCAGCGATTCGACACTGTGGTTCACCGAGCGGGGGAAATCGCTGTGCTGAAACAGAAAACGCAGCACCGGACCGCGGAGAACCCGCACCTGTTCGCTGCGCCGATAGGCTTGATAGCCGGTCATGGACTTGAGCACGCTGACCCACTGGATGGTCTCGAAGGGTCGCAGTTCGGTGGTCTCCTCGGGCAGCAGATTGGCCGAGCGCACGTCGATGATGCGGGTGGTCATGTCGGCCCGCTCCAGGAACCGGCCCAAGTGCAGAAAGTCATAGCCCTGGTCGTGCAGCATGGTTCCCGAGAGCATGCCATTGATGGTCTGGGCGCCCTGGATGACCCGCTTGAGATAGGCGTGACGCCCGCCCTTGGTCATGCCTTTGTCCAGCTCCTCGCGGGCAAAAAGATAAAGCTCGTTGAGCATCTCCCACGCCTCGCGGGGCACGAAATCGCGAATGGTGCGACAGTTCTCCCGCGCCGACACCAGGGCCGAGAGGATCGAGCCGGTATTGCGCTCGTCGCCGATCAGGAAACGCACCACCTGACGCTCGCCGTAATCCTTGTAATGCTCCTCGAACAGATCATTGGAGCCGGTGATATCGACCAGCGGACGCCAACCGGGGGCGATCCCCTTGGGCAGATCCAACAGCAGGTTGGCATTGACCGTGACGATACGCGCCGTATTCTCGGCCCGCTCCACATAACGGGCCAGCCAGTAAATATGTTCAGCGACTCGCGACAACATGCGATCCGACCCCCTAGTTTAAACCGCGTCCATCATGATTTGCGTCGGTTCGCGTGATCGGCCAAGGTTTGCACGAACCCATGGCTGTTGGAGTGGACGCGGTTTAAAGAAATGAATAATTAAATGTTTAAACCGCGTCAGCTCTGACGTTCCTGGATTCTGACGAGGCCAAACCAATGCACCGACAACGCATACCCGGCCGGACGCGGTTTAATTGGACTCCGGCTGCTCGGGCAGAATCCAGGTGTCCTTGCTCCCGCCGCCCTGCGATGAATTGACGACCAGCGAGCCCTTGCGCATGGCGACTCGGGTCAGGCCGCCCATGGTGACCTGCTGACGGTCGGCGGACAGGATAAAGGGCCGTAGATCGACGTGGCGCGGTTCCAGTGTGCGGCCGATCACGGTCGGCACGGTCGAAAGCTTAAGCGCCGGTTGCGAGATATAGTTGCGCGGGTCTTTCTTGATCAGCCCGGCGAAGAGCTCGCGCTCGGCCTTGGTCGAGGCCGGTCCCACCAGCATCCCATAACCGCCGGATTCGTTGGCCGGCTTCACCACCAGTTGCTCCATGTGTTCCAGGGTATAGGCGAGCGCCTCCGGCTCCATGCAGCGGTAGGTCGGGACATTCGGGATGATGGCATCCTCGTCCAGGTAGTAGCGGATGATCTCGGGCACGAAGGCATAGACCACCTTGTCGTCCGCGACCCCCGCCCCCGGCGCGTTGGCCAGCGCCACCTTGCCGGCCTTCCAAGCGCGCAGCAGACCCGGTACGCCCAAGGTCGATTCGGGGAGAAATGCCTCCGGATCCAGAAACAGATCGTCGATCCGCCGATAGACCACATCCACCCGCGCCGCGCCATCGACATTGCGCATATAGACGCAATCGTCATCGTCGACGAAGAGATCGCGCCCCTCCACCAGTTCGCAACCCATCTGCTGGGCCAGATAGGCATGCTCGAAATAGGCCGAGTTGTAGATCCCCGGCGTCAGCACCACGACCGCCGGATAGTCCGCCGGACGCGGCGAGAGCGCGGCCAGGGTATCGAAGAGCTGGGACGGATAGTCGTCGACCGGCAGTGGCGCGTAATGTTCGAACAGTTCGGGAAACACCCGCTTGGTCACCAGGCGGTTTTCCAGCATGTAGGAGACGCCGGAGGGGACGCGCAGATTGTCTTCCAGCACATAGAGGGTGCCGTCCCCATCGCGCACCAGATCCGAGCCGCAGATATGCGCCCAGATCCCGAGCGGCGGGTCGACGCCGACGCACTGCGGCCGGAAGTTCACCGACTTGGCCAGCACCTCGGCGGGGAAGACGCCATCCTTGATGATCTTCTGTTCGTGGTACAGATCGTCGATAAAGAGATTGAGTGCCTTCACCCGCTGGCGCAGCCCGGCGTCGACCCGGTCCCATTCGGCCTGGGGAATGATGCGCGGGATGATATCGAAGGGCCAGGTCCGATCGATCGCCCCGCCCTCCTCCGAATAGACGGTGAAGGTGATGCCCATCTCCTTGATGGAGACGTTCGCGGCCTCCTGACGCGCCACCAGTTCATCGGACCCCAACGATTCCAGATCCTTGAGCAGACCGGCGAGCGCGGGGCGCCCCTGACCCGGCGCGGCCAGCAGTTCGTCGTAAAAATCCTCGCAGGGATAGGCGTTCCAATCGATGCTCATGGGGGCTCTCTCAATGAACCGGATACGAACGATGGCAAGCGCCGGAAGGCGCCTCCGTCACAGGGACCGTCGGGGTTCGAGTATGCTGGACACGAGGCCGTGAAGTCTATCCCGGTTCGTGGTCGGTGCGCGAATGCGGGATAATGCCGGAACCATCAACACTCAAGCCGCTCCGCAACCATCATGTCTCTGCTGAAACTCGGGATCCCCAAGGGCAGTCTGGAAGAGGCGACCATCGACCTCTTCGCCCAGGCCGGCTGGCGCATCACCGCGCATTCGCGCAACTATTTCCCCGACATCGACGATCCCGACATCCGCTGCTCCTTGCTGCGCGCCCAGGAGATGGCCCGCTATGTCGAGCGCGGCACCCTGGATCTGGGACTGACCGGCCTGGACTGGATCTTAGAGGCCGAGGCGGATGTCGAGCAGATCTGCACCCTGACCTATTCCAAGGCGTCGAACCGTCCCAGCCGCTGGGTGCTGGTCGTCCCCGAACACTCCAAGATCCGCTCGGTCGCGGATCTGCAGGGCTGCAAGATCGCCACCGAGCTGGTCGGCTTCACCCGCCGCTATCTGGCCGAGCGCGGCATCGCGGCCGAGGTGGAATTCTCCTGGGGCGCCACCGAGGCCAAGGCGGTCGAGGGTCTGGTCGATGCCGTGGTCGAGATCACCGAGACCGGCAGCACCATCCGCGCCCACGGGCTGCGAATCGTCGAGGATCTGCTGGTCACCGACACCCGGCTGATCGCCAACCACGCGGCGATGCGGGATCCGGCGCGACGCGCGCGCATCGAACAGATCGCGCTGATGTTGCAGGCGGCGTTGACGGCCCGACACAAGGTCGCGCTCAAATGCAACGTGCCGGCGGAGCGTCTCGACGCCGTCGTCGCCCTGCTGCCGAGCCTGCACGCACCCACTGTCAGCCATCTGTACGACCGCCAATGGCTCGCGCTGGAGACGGTCGTGAACGCCGATCAGGTACGCGACCTCATCCCGCGTCTTTGTGCCGCCGGGGCCGAGGGCATTCTGGAATACGAGATCAGAAAGATGGTCTGATCCCTGGAGCGATCGACCCACCCGATACGGCGCACTCAGGCCAGTCTCCGTCACGACCGGAAGCGAAGATCGATGCAGATTGACGACATCTTGACAATACTCGCCCGCCCGCCGTTGGTGTGGGCCGCCGATGCCAGCGGGCTCCTGCTGCTGGTCGGCTACCAGTTCTATCTGATGCGCGTCTTTCGCGTGGAACCCGAGCGCACCTATCGTGGCCGTTCCAACCGCCTCCGCCGCGCCTGGGTCGAAACCATGCGCGACAGCGCCAACGGCATCCTGGCCATCCAGACCCTGCGCAACTGGGTGATGTCCGCAACCCTGTTCGCGTCCACCTCCATCGTGATCGGACTGGGGGTGATGGGCGTGGCGTTTAACGGCGTCGATCTTGCCGATCTGTCCCGGGCGCTCAGTCTGGCGCCAACCAGCGCGAACCTGGTCCGACTCAAACTGTTGCTGATCGCCGCCATTTTTTTCGGCAGCTTTCTGCACTTCGCCCTCGCGTTGCGCTATTACAATCACACCGGCTTCCTGATCAACCTGCCGTCCACGTACTTCAACGGGTCTGGCCTGGCATCGACCGCCGAGACCCTCAACCGCGCCAGCGGACATTACAATCGGGGCACCCGAGGCTTTCTGCTCGCGACCCCGTTCCTCTTCTGGTTGATCGGACCCGATTGGTTTCTGGGCGGGGTATTGCTCTCGTTGATCCTGCTTTATCGCTTCGATTTCCGCGCCGACGATTCGCCAGCTCCGGACGATTGAGTCTGTTCTCAGTCGGACCGGAGATGGCGAAGCAGCATCGTCAAAGCACACTTACCGCTTGACTATCAAAGAGCCTGCTTTCACTAAAACCGCCACATCGTCGAAAGCTCGGTTTTAGGTGGCTTTTTTTCGGCCCATTACACCTAGACCTGCCAAAGCTGGCCAAAAAAGCCAGATAGCGCCTGGAACTGGCACTGCCTGCACATTCTGGATAGCGGACGCTCCTCCTTGTCGAATTTGATCGATTCGCTCATCAGTGAGCAGTTCGTTGTAAACAAAGACGTTGTCTATTTTCCCACTAAAGAAAGAAACCCCACCACGTAGCGGATTAGCCCCGATCCATAG
>NZ_CAIPNF010000415.1 GCF_903866365.1 uncultured Thiocystis sp. | reverse complement strand
GGACGCATGGCGCTGATCGTCGATGGCCTGGGCGAGGCGCTCGGTCAGACCGATCTGCCGGTCGACGCCGCGCAGGATCAAAGGGCCAAAGTCAGAAGACATGGCCCCGCCGTCGAAGTCGGCCCGCACGGTCAGTCCGTCGACGGGAGGAAATCGCAGCGGCTCTTGGGTAAACTGGGACATGGGCGACCTCGTTTAGCTTCTCCGAAGCGTTCTTGGAGGAACACCAATTTTATCAATTGGTTAAACGAGTGTCGCCCGTTTTTATGAATAATCCGGGTTAAGTCAATCGTTTGTATTAAGACGATTCAGCGTGATTGAGTTGGGAAATTTCTGCCAACGGCTCGTTTGCTGACAGGCACGGACAGCCTTTGGTCAGCTCTCCTGCGTTACCTTGCACCCATGCCTATCCGGTTGCCTCCCACAGGCAGCCAGCCTACTCTGTGCGGATGCCGACCGATCTGCCGCAGGATTTGACGACGCCGAAGTCCCTTCCCGACTTCCAGCGCGTTTTCCCGAACGAAGCGGTCTGTATCGACTACCTGTACAGGCGCCGCTTTCCCAACGGCTTCGAGTGTCCTCGCTGCGGCGGCACTGGAGAGCCGTTTCGCTTTAGCAATCGACCTGGGGTTGTCCGCTGCCGGGTCTGTCGGCGTGACACCAGCTTGACCGCGAACACCGTCATACACCGGAGCAAGGTTTCCATCTCCACTTGGTTTTGGAGCGCCTATCTTGTGACGCATGGTCCCCCGGGAATGAGCGCCCTCCAGTTCCAGAAGTGGCTGGGCCTGTCTCGCGATGAGACAGCCTTCCAAATGCTCCACAAGCTGCGCGCGGCGATGGTGCGCCCTGACCGGGACTTGATCGGCAGTCAGTACCCCGTTGAGGTGGACGAGACGCTGGTGGGCGGCGCGACGCAGGGTGAGGGCAAAGGCGTCCACCACAAGACGCTGGTCATCGGCGCCGTTGAAGTTCATCCACGTCAAGCCATTCCGTTCGCGGGCGAGGATCCGAACTTGATCAGAGGGCAGGCGGGCGAGGAAGCGAAAGGCGCGGCGCGAAAGGGCATCCGCCGGAAGGCAGAGCCGACGTCCGCCAAAGGGGGGCATGGCCGGAGTGTCGTAGCGGGACGACTCAGGCTTCAGGTCGTCGCCAACCGGAAGCAGGAAACGCTGGTCCCGTTTGTTCTGGCGACCGTGCAACCCGGAGCGATGGTGCGGACTGACGGTTGGACTGGGTACGATCCACTTGAGGTCGCCGGGTATCGCCACGACCGTGTTGCCGTGCGTGGGGACCACGCCATCACCGACGCGCACCTCCCGATGATCCACATTGTCTTTGGCAACCTGGATGCCTGGCTCCTCGGCACGCATCATGGGGTCAGCTCCAAGCATCTTCAGGCTGACCTCAACGAGTTCGTCTTCCGGTTTAATCGTCGGTTCTGGCCAACGGCTGCGTTCGACGCGGTGCTAAAAATTGGAATGCAGAATGCCGGGCCGACCTATGCCGGAATCTACCAAGGCACCTGGGTTCACCCAACCAGTTCGGCGCCGCCGCTGGAGACGTAGTGGGAGGCAACCGGATAGGCATGCTTGCACCCATGGTCTCGATTCCTCGCGACCAATCTCCCCGTCAAGGCAACAGCCGGAGCGCGAACCATGAACACCTCTGCAATCCAGTATCCAGCACAGCCGAGCGCGATTGGCCTCATGCGGACACGGACTCGCCTCGTGGCCAGAGGCGTTCGCGCCCCATCCATTCGGCAACGGCTGACGGTCGTTTCACGTCGCCCGGTCGAGTCGGTCTTGTCGGTCGATGAGGCGATGGCGCGCTACCTGGCCGATCAGCCCCCGCAGCTCTATCGCGGTGGCGCCTGATCGTCGCGTCCGGGATCAAGCGATCGCCACCTTGGGAAACACCGCGGCCTTGATCTGCTCCACGCTTAGCGCCGGGACGCAGTCCGTGATGAAACGCAGCGCGTAGTCGCGCAGATAGTGGCCGCGGCGCAGCGCGAGGTAGGTGGTATTGATCTCGAACAGGCTCGGGGCGTCGAGCAACCGCAGGCCGGCATCACGCGCCGGGTGGTAGGCCGGCGCGGCGATGATGCCGACCCCGAGACCCAGTTCCACGTAAGCCTTGATGACATCGGCGTCGAGCGCCGACATCACCACATCGGGGGTAAGTCCGGCGCGGGCGAAGGCGGCATCGATGCGGCTACGACCCGTGTAGCCGTGGTGATAGGTGATGAGCGGATAGTCGGCGATCACCTCCAGCGTCAGGGGTTGGACATCGATCAATGGGTGGTCGTCCGGGACGATCAGCGCATGCTGCCATTGGTAGAAAGGAAAGGTGACCAGATCCGCTTCACCGCCCACCGCCTCGGTGGCGATACCGATATCCACCTGACCGGCGCGCAACAGGGTGACGATCTCCGTGGGGCCACACTGGCGAAGCTCCAGATGGACCTTGGGAAAGGTCTGTTTGAAGCGGGTCACCACCACGGGCAGGACATAACGGGCCTGGGTGTGGGTGGTGGCCAGGGCCAGATGGCCGGTGTCCTGCTGTGAAAACTGCTCGCTCAGTCGCTTGATATTCTGGGTATCGAGCAGGATGCGCTCGACAATGGGCAGCAGTTGCTTACCTGGTTCGGTCAGACCGAGCAGACGCTTGCCGCGGCGCACGAACAATTCCACCCCCAGTTCGTCCTCCAGATCCTTGAGGTGCTTGGAGACGCCCGATTGGGCGGTGTACAGCTCATTCGCCACCTCGGTCAGGTTGAAGTGACGTCGGACGGTCTCGCGCACGATGCGCAGTTGCTGAAAGTTCATCTCAGGCGGTCTGGTTCGGGAAGACGTGGATCCGGGAGGGAACCAGGCGCACCCGCTGCCCCTCGACCAGCCCCAAGGCGTCGACTTTCTCGCGCGGCAGGATGACCTCGTAATGGGTGGGTTCGCCGCGCCCGTCGGCATCGGGGAGGCTGTCGAGTTCCACCCGGGCGCTGGCACCAAAGGTCAGGATGCGATCCAGGATGACCTCGATGCCATGCGGCGTCGCGAGATCGGTGACGATCTCCAGTTCGTGGGGACGCGTGAAACCCACCGCGTCCGCGCCCTGGTGGATGGCGTCTCCATCATGGGGCAAGGTCGCCTCGCCCACGCGCAGATGGGTGCCGTCGATGCGGCCGTGGAAGGTATTGACCGCACCCAGAAAGCCGTAGACGAAGGGGCTGGCCGGATGCTCGTAGACCTCGGTCGGGGTGCCCACCTGCTCGACCCGGCCACGATGCATCAGCACCACCCGATCGGCGACCTCCAGCGCCTCCTCCTGGTCGTGGGTGACGAAGAGCGAGGTGATGTGCAGTTCATCATGCAAGCGGCGCAACCAGCGGCGCAGTTCCTTGCGGACCTGGGCGTCGAGCGCGCCGAAGGGCTCGTCGAGCAGCAACACCTTAGGCTCGACCGCCAGCGCGCGGGCGAGCGCGACCCGTTGGCGCTGGCCGCCGGACAACTGAGTCGGAAAGCGGTTGGCGAGCGGATCGAGCTGGACCAGATCAAGCAGGCGATGCACCCGCAGACGGATCTCGGCCTCCTTGGGCCGCGTGCGCCGGGGTCTCACCCGCAGCCCGAAGGCAACGTTCTCGAACACCGTCAGGTGGCGAAACAGGGCGTAATGCTGGAAGACGAAACCGACCTGGCGTTGGCGGACATGGGTGCTGGAGGCGTCCTCGCCGTCCAGAATGACCCGGCCAGAATCCGCGGTCTCCAGCCCAGCGATCACTCGCAGCAGCGTCGTCTTGCCGCAGCCGGAAGGGCCGAGCAGCGCGGTCAGGGCCCCGTCGGGGAAGTTGACTGACACCTGATCCAGCGCGACGAATTGGCCAAAGGTCTTGTGGATGTGCTCTACCTGGATACTCATGGAGGATTCCTTAATCGGTTGCCGTGACGCCCTGGTTGGCCTTCCATTCGATGACGGACTTCAACCCCAGGGTCACCATCGCCAGCAGCGCCAGGAGGGAGGCCACCGCGAAAGCTGCGGCGAAGTTGTACTCGTTGTAGAGGATTTCGACATGCAGCGGCAGGGTGTTGGTTTGCCCGCGGATATGACCGGAGACCACGCTCACCGCGCCGAACTCACCCATCGCGCGGGCGTTGCAGAGAATCACCCCGTAGAGCAGACCCCACTTGATGTTGGGCAGGGTGACCCGCCAGAAGATCTGCCAGCCGTTGGCCCCGAGCACCACCGCCGCCTCTTCCTCCTCGCGGCCCTGCGCCTCCATCAGCGGGATCAGCTCGCGGGCGACGAAGGGGAAGGTCACGAACACCGTCGCCAGCACCAGTCCGGGAACCGCGAAGATGATCTTGATGTCGTGCTCGAACAGCCAGTCTCCGAACCAGCCCTGGGCGCCGAACAGCAGCACGAAGATCAGACCCGCGATCACGGGCGAGACCGAAAAAGGCAAATCGATCAAGGTGGTCAGAAACCGCTTGCCGCGGAACTCGAACTTGGCGATCGTCCAGGCGGCGACCACGCCGAACACCAGGTTGAGCGGCACCGCGATGGCGGCGACCAAGAGGGTCAGGTAGATCGCCGACAGGGCATCCGGATCGGTCAGGGCCGTGACATAGGTGAACCAACCCTTGCGCAGCGCCTCGGCGAAGACCGCCAGCAGCGGCATCAGCAGGAACAGGACGAAGAAGCTCAGGGCCGCGCCGAGGATCAGACGCCTGACCCAGGGCGCCTCGCGCGTGGCGGCATTGGTTTCATAGCGGCGGGCATCGACCCGCGCGTGCAATACACCGGCGACGGCGGCCATCAGCGATTCCTCCCGGTGCGTTTGGCACTCCAGGCCTGCAACAGATTGATGAAGAGCAGCATGAGAAAGGAAAAGACCAGCATCACCACCGCCACCGCAGTCGCGCCCACGTAGTCGTACTGTTCGAGCTTGGTGATGATGATGAGCGGGGTGATCTCGGAGATCATCGGGATGTTGCCGGCGATGAAGATGACCGAGCCGTATTCACCCACCGCGCGGGCGAAGGCCAGCGCAAAGCCGGTCAGGAGTGCCGGCAGCAGGATCGGCAGGAGCACCCGCCGGAAGATCTGCCAGCGATGGGCGCCCAGACTCGCGGCGGCCTCCTCCAGTTCGGTCTCCAGATCTTCGAGGATCGGCTGGACGGTACGCACCACGAAGGGCACGCCGATGAAGACCAGCGCCACCAGCACCCCCAATGGGGTGAAGGCGACCTTGATGCCGAGCGGCTCCAGCAGACTGCCGATCCAGCCATTGCCGGCGTAGAGGGCGGTCAGTGCGATGCCGGCCACGGCGGTGGGCAGCGCGAAAGGCAGGTCGACCAGGGCATCGATCAGCTTCTTACCCGGAAAGCGATAGCGCACCAGCGCCCAGGCCAGCATCAGGCCGAACACCGCGTTGATCGCCGCCGCCAGCAGGGAGGCGCCGAAGGAGAGCTGATAGGTCGCCACCACGCGCGGGGCGGAAACCACCGCCCAGAACTCGGACCAGGAGAGGGTCGCGCTCTTGATGAAGACCGCCGACAGCGGGATCAGCACCATCAGGGACAGATAGACGAGGGTGTAGCCCAGCGCCAGATTGAAACCCGGCAGAACCCGCGTCTGACGGGTGGGGTTGAAGAAGGTCGCGAACGTCATCAGCGATGGCCTCGGGTTTCGAAGTGAGAGTGCAAAGGTTAAAGCAACGTAGAGATACCCTGAACGAATTTAGAGTTATTTTGTTATGCGTGTCGAGCATATCGTAAAGTGGACGTTTTACTATGCTGTTCAGCGATAAGGTTTGCAGTTTTTCTTGCTTTGCGTGATGAAGCAAGGGCGGTATAGATCGACATCGCAAGTACATCCTCACCAAAAAAGGGCACGATATGATCGCTTCTTTACCCCTGAAGTCATTCCTCGCCGGTGCCGTCCTGGGCCTGTCCGCCCTCGCCACCGCGCATGGTGAAACCACCACCCTGCTCAATGTCTCCTACGATCCGACCCGCGAGCTTTACCAGGAATTCAACCCCGCCTTCGCCAAGCACTGGGCGACAAAGACCGGCGAGAAGCTCGCCATCCAACAGTCGCATGGCGGCGCCGGCAAACAGGCGCGCGCGGTGATCGACGGGCTGGAGGCGGATGTGGTGACCCTGGCCCTGGCCTATGACATCGATGCCATCGCCGAGAAGGGGATCCTGGCCAAGGACTGGCAGTCGCGCCTGCCGCTCAACAGTTCGCCCTATACCTCGACCATCGTGTTTCTGGTCCGCAAGGGTAACCCGAAGGGGATCAAGGACTGGGGCGATCTGGTCCAGGAAGGGGTCGCTGTGATTACACCGAACCCCAAGACCTCGGGCGGGGCGCGCTGGAATTATCTGGCGGCCTGGGCCTGGGCGGAGAAGGAATACGGCGGCGACGAGGCCAAGGTGCAGGACTACATCACGCGGCTTTACAAGAATGTCCCGGTACTGGATTCCGGCGCGCGCGGCTCGACCACCACCTTCGTGCAGCGTGGGATCGGCGATGTCTTCCTGTCCTGGGAGAACGAGGCCTTCCTCGCCCTCAAGGAATTTGGCGCGGATCAATTCGAGATCGTCGTACCCTCCCTGTCGATCCTGGCCGAGCCGCCAGTGACCGTTGTGGACCGCACCGTGGAGAAGAAGGGCACTCGCGCGGTGGCCACGGCCTATCTGGAGTTCCTCTATTCAAAAGAAGGCCAGGAAATTGCCGCCAAGCATTTCTATCGTCCGACCGATGCCGAGGTGGCGGCACGGCACAAAGGTCAGTTTGTGGACGTCGACCTGGTGACGATCGGTGATCTGGGCGGCTGGCAAGCGGCGCAGAAGAAGCACTTTGCCGATGGCGGCGTGTTCGATCAGATCTACTCCTCTCATTGATGAACAGGGGCGCCTCATGGGCGCCCCGCCTGGCCATCGCCTCCTCCGATTGTTGAGGGAGACCCTTATCGTTTAGGTCGAGCCCTCACAAAGCCGCGTTTCGTGTTCGGATGGTTCAAGATCATTCTCGGTTCCGAATGATGAACGCGGCGGCTCGCCCTGTGCGTTCGCTCATGCCGACATGGCCTTGAGGATGATCTCCGCCGCCTCTTCGGCCGAGACGCGGGTCGTATCGATCCGAATCTCCGGGGCCTCGGGCGGCTCATAGGGGCTGTCGAGGCCGGTGAAGTTCTTGAGCGCGCCCTGACGCGCCTGTTGATAGAGACCCTTCCGATCGCGGGATTCGGCTACCTCCAGCGGCGTATCGATGAAGATCTCTACGAATTCGCCGTCCGGGACCATCTGTCGCACCATCCGCCGCTCGCTGCGGAAGGGCGAGATGAAGGCGGTCAGGACGATCAGACCGGCATCGGTCATGAGCTTGGCCACCGCCCCGACGCGGCGGATATTCTCGACCCGGTCGGCCTCGGTAAACCCCAGATCCCGGTTCAATCCGTGGCGGACATTGTCGCCATCGAGCAGGAAGGTATGGCGTCCCAGGGCATGGAGCTTTTTTTCGACCAGATTGGCAATGGTCGATTTGCCCGCGCCCGACAAGCCGGTGAACCACAGCAGTCGCGGTTGCTGGTGCTTCAGGGCGGCATGGGCGTTCCGATCCACCTCGATGGTCTGCCAGTGGAGGTTATGGCTGCGCCGGAGGGCAAAATGGAGCATGCCGGCCCCGACCGTCGCATGGCTGAGGCGGTCGATCAGAATGAAGCCGCCCAGATCCGCATTCTCGGCATAGGGCTCGAACGGGATCGCCCGGTCTGCGGCGAGATTGCACACGGCGATGCCGTTCAAGGCCAGGGTCTTGCCAGGTTCATGGGCCAGGGTGTTGACATTGATCTGGTATTTTTCACTGGTCACGCTGACGGTCGCCAGCGTGGTCCCGATCTTCATGAAATAGGGGCGCCCGGGCAGCATCGGCTCATCGGCCATCCACACGAGGGTGGCCTCGAATTGATCGGCCACCTCCGGCGGCTGGTCGGCGATGGCGATGACCTGACCGCGCGAGCAGTCGATCTCGTCAGCCAGCGTCAGGGTGACCGACTGACCGGCGCTGGCCTCGTCCAGATCGCCGTCCATGGTCACGATGCGCGCGACGGTGGAGGTCTGGCTGCCGGGCAGGATGCGCACGGCGTCACCCGGTCGCACCCGTCCGCTGGCGATCTGGCCGGAAAAGCCGCGAAAGTCCAGATTGGGTCGGTTCACCCATTGCACGGCCAGGCGGAAGGGGCGGTCCTGCCTGCGGGAATCCTGGAGTTCCACCGTTTCCAGATGCTCCAGCAGGGTGGGGCCTGTATACCAAGGCGTGGCCGCGCTCTTGGTCGTGATGTTGTCGCCCTTGAGGCCCGACAGCGGGATGGCCAGGAATTCGCCGATGCCGATCGATTCGGCAAAGGCGCGATAGTCGTCGATGATGCGATCGAAGAGGGACTGGTCATAGTCGACCAGATCCATTTTATTGATGGCCAGCACCAGATGGCGAATGCCGACCAGATGGGCGAGATAACTGTGCCGCCGGGTCTGGGTCAGCACGCCCTTGCGCGCGTCGATCAGGATGACGGCCAGGTCGGCGGTCGAGGCCCCAGTCACCATGTTGCGGGTATATTGTTCATGGCCGGGGGTGTCGGCGACGATGAACTTGCGTTGGTCGGTGGCGAAAAAACGGTAGGCGACATCGATGGTGATGCCCTGTTCGCGTTCGGCGGCCAGACCATCGACCAGAAGGGCGAAATCGATCTCCTGCCCCTGGGTGCCGACCTTTTTCGAGTCCGCTTCGAGCGCCGCCAACTGATCCTCGAAGATCATCTTGCTGTCATAGAGCAGACGCCCGATCAGGGTCGATTTGCCGTCGTCCACGCTCCCGCAGGTGATGAAGCGCAACATCGTCTTGTGCTGATGCTGGACGAGGTAGGCGTCGATATCCCGAGCGATCAGTTCGTCGGTGTGATAAACGGGTTCGGTCATCAGAAATACCCCTCCTGTTTCTTCTTTTCCATGCTGGCGGACTGTTCATGATCGATGACGCGGCCCTGCCGTTCCGAGGTGGTGGTGAGCAGCATCTCTTGAATGATCGCGGGAAGTGTCCTGGCCTCGCTCTCGACCGCTCCGGTCAAGGGGTAGCAGCCGAGTGTGCGGAAGCGGATCGAACGCAGGGTGACCTGCTCGCCCGCCTGCAACGGGAAGCGCTCGTCATCGACCATGAGGATCAGGCCGTCGCGGATGACGGTCGGACGTGGCGCGCTGAAATAGAGCGGCACGATCTCGATCGGTTCGAGGTGGAGATACTGCCAGATGTCGAGCTCGGTCCAGTTGGACAGGGGGAAGACGCGGATGCTTTCCCCCTTGGATTTGCGTGCGTTATAGAGTTTCCACAGTTCCGGGCGCTGGTGTTTCGGATCCCAGCGATGATTGGCGGAGCGGAACGAAAAGATCCGTTCCTTGGCCCGGCTTTTTTCCTCGTCGCGGCGGGCGCCGCCGAAGGCCACGTCAAAACCATGGAGGTCGAGCGCCTGTTTCAACCCTTCCGTCTTCCAGAGATCGGTGTGCAGCGACCCATGATCGAAGGGGTTGATGCCGCGCGCGAGCGCTTCCGGATTCTGGTAGACGAGCAGTTCCATCCCCGCCTCCCGCGCGGCCCGGTCGCGCAGCCGGTACATGTCCTGGAATTTCCAGGTGGTGTCGACATGCAGCAGGGGAAACGGTGGCGGCGAGGGATAAAAGGCTTTTTTGGCCAGATGGAGCATGACGGCCGAATCCTTGCCGACCGAGTACAGCATCACGGGGTTGTCCGCCTCGGCCACGACCTCGCGCAGAATATGGATGCTTTCGGATTCCAACTGTTCAAGATGTGTCAGTTTTTTCATGCTAGGTAAGTCCGTCGTAGCGTCTCGATAGTTTTTTGCTGGTCAACTGGAGGTCAAACCAGATGGCACTGCGCTGGTCGAGTCCTCGCGTGGAGGCAGTTCGCCGGGCGCGAATGAAATCAACAAGGGAATGACCCGACGACCACGGGCGTTGTGCAATTCATGCAGGACGATCGGGCGCGCCGAGGGATCCTGTCGGTCACGCTGGATGTTCATGGGGTCGAGGTGCAGGGTGATGTGTTCGCACCAGAGCTGTCGTTCGGCCTCTCCAAGTAGCGCCGCGACGAGTATGAGATTCGCCCGCAGGACGCCGTCATCCACACCCAAGTCGTCCAACTGGCGGCTGATCGCCTTCAACTCGGCCAGCAGGGCCGCCGGGGCAGGGTGCGTCCCCGCCGCCTGCCCACCGCGCCAGCTCCCGCGTTCCAGGGTGTTTAACTGGCGGCGTAGCCGATCACGCTGACGCACGAGGTCGGTGCGTTCCAGACGTACCTCCGTGAGACGAGTCGACGCCAGGGTGAGCAGATGGTCGAAGGCCCGGCGCTTCAATTGGCGCCGTGTCTTCTGTTCACTGGTTGTCGGGTTCAGCAGGCGGTGACCGGTAAAGCTGACCGCCACCTGCGCCACTTCACGTTGCACCCTGCCATCCAACAGATCCATGCCCAGGATGTTTTTATCGACCCGCTCCGCCAGCAGCAGCGCCGTGACCCACGCAGGGTGCGTCGGACTGGCGCAGGCGTCCATGAGCGAGGCGCCTCGCCCCAAGCAATCTAACATGTCCTCCGCGGAGGCGAACACCGCGGCGAGGCGTGGTTCGTCGCTGTAGGCATGGCGCCGGACCATCAGCGGCGCAGGGATGGCGTCCACCAGCGCGGCCACATGCTCGATGGCATGGATGACCGGCGCGCGCAGGCGTTTATGGTAACCCGGCACCAATCGCAGTCGCGAATCGGTGCCGTCCACGGCGCGCTCGATGGCCGTCACAATGAGCGACTCGGGATAACGTCTGCGGGTCTTGGCACGGCCGCCGAACATGGAGTGGAAGAGTTTCACTGACCACCTCGTGGCCTGATGTGTGCCGCCGTCGTCCAACCAACCGCCGTGCGCCGGCCTGCCGATGCATGCATCAACCATGCGGTTTCCACATGAGCTTGAGCACCTTGTAACCGATGATCCAGAAGCGGATGCACTGCCAGACGACCGAGGTCCGCAGGTATCGGGTGAGTCCGGTGGGAATCGGGGGATGAGCGTCCTGTTGATAGGGGCCTTTGTTCGTGCCAGCCATGACTGTCAAGCCTCGTTGGAAGTGAATCCTGGACGTCTCAGTGCGGCAGGAAGGATCAGAACGGCCGCAGCCGTGCCTGATAGATGAAGGCGTGATGCAGGAGAAACTTCATCCAGTGCCCGGCGAGCCCGACCTCACCATAGGTGAGGGTCAGATTGCGCCCGAACCGGGGATAGGTCTCGTAATCGGGCACGACGGGAAAGACTGTCATGGTGGCGGCCGAGCCCCGCAGGACGTGCTTGCCGGTCGAGGCCATGCAGGCCGCGCCCATCGCCGCCATCGAGGCGGTGTGGGTCGGCGCGGGCGCGCCCTTGAGCAGGTCGCGGATGCTCGCCGCCACGGCCTTGCCGATCGCGGCCGAGGGCATTCCGGTGCGCGCCGCGGACGGATTGATCGGGGTGCCGTTGGGGCTCTTCATCGGCTTGCTGATGAGGTGCGGGGGCGCAAAGGCAATGCCGACGGCAAAGATGTTCGGGTATCTTGGGGTCTGATAGGTCTTGGGCCAATCCTGCTTGCTCCAGTCCTCATAGGGCTTGAGGGTATAATCGGCGTCGACCTTCATGAAGCCGCTGGGCGCAAAGAGCTGATCGGTGATGTCCGTGCCCGATGGATCGAAGGCCTTCAAACCGACCCCCGCGAAAGCGGGGATCAGCATGGCGAAATCGAATTCCAGTGTGTGATAGGTGCCGTCGAGCAATTCATAGTGGATGGTGCCCGGCTCGATCTTGGCGACATGCGCGCGGGTGATCCATTCCATGCCACGCTCGGCCATCACCGACTCGACAAAGACCTTGCCGCTGGTCACATAGCCGCCACGCGTGATGAGCACGCCACCGATGCCCAGGTCGCCCACCTCGTACTCGTTACTGAGCCACACTAACCGTGCCTGTTCGCGCACGCCAGCCTCGCGCAGGGTGTGGTCGACGTTACAGATGTACTCGAAGGTCGCACCCTGACAGGTGGCCATGCCATGCCCGGTGCCGATCACGAAGGTCCGCCGCGCGCCGGCCTGCATGGCGGCGATGTTCTTCTGTAGTTGGGCGTTTGCCGCCAGCGCATGCGCCGGCGTGCAGACCGACACCGTGTGGCCGGGTTCAGGCCCCAGACCAGGGGTGGCGCCGAAATTCAGCTTGGGTCCGGTGGCATTGATCAGATAGTCATACTCAATGGATTCGGTTTGACCGGTCCGCACGGGATCCGTGTACTCGACCGTGACAAAGGGCTTGGCGTGCTCGGCGTCGCCTTCCGGGTGAATGGACAGGGCGCTGGCCTGGCGAAAATCCACGTTCACCTTTTTGTAGATCGGCGCCAGCTCATAGGTCACCTGCTGCTCGGTCATTTCGCCCACGGCCACCCAGATATTCGAGGGCACCCAGTTCCAGGTCGCGCGCGGTGACACGACGATGACCTGATGGCGCTTGCCGACCCAGCGGCCCAGGCAACGCGCCGCCGTGTGTCCGGAAATGCCGGCCCCAAGGATAAGGATTCGTGCCATAAACAGACTCTTCGGTACGATGGAGGTGAACGGCGAACAACGGAATCGAGCAAACCGTTCGGTGTGCAGCAAGTATCGCGGGCAGCAGTCTCCCAAGAGAAACAAGTTGTTACGATAAGCTATGCACAAATAAAGAAGACGGCGTCAAATCCTCGGTCCATTGGGTGCCGAAGCGTTCGGCGCATCATGCAGACGGTCACTGGCCGCAATCGCTTGTCCACTGCGCTAACGCCTGACGCCAATGCGGCAGGTGTTCTGCTTGTTTGATCATGCCGGCCCCGACCGTGTTGTTGGTGCTCTCGTCGATGAGGATGAACGCGCCGGTGGCGCGATTCACGACGTAGGGATCGGGGAAGATCGGTTGGGCGAGCTTCAGCGTC
The DNA here is from genome assembly GCF_903866365.1 of uncultured Thiocystis sp. GTDB lineage: Bacteria > Pseudomonadota > Gammaproteobacteria > Chromatiales > Chromatiaceae > Chromatium. Next base: position 1,337 of record NZ_CAIPNF010000415.1, on the reverse strand, counting down.
ACCCGGGCGATGTCGTTCATGGTCAGTTGCGTCGCCGGCTCGCGCTCCAGGCTGTTGACATCGAGGCGGTGCTTGATGCTGGCGACCTTCGCCCGCACCTCGCGCGTGGTGTGACGCAACAGATACTGGCGCGCGGGGGACAGCGGCGTCTCCGCCAGCCAGCAGACGCAGGCGTCGATCTCCCGGATCGCTTCCGGTGCCTCGCCGGTTTTGACGATCAGATCCCCGCGCGAGATGTCGATTTCGTCTTCCAGCAGGAGGGTGACGGACTGCTCGTGCATGGCGGTGGGTTGGCTGACCCCGCCGATCTGAATGTCCTTGATCCGACTGTCGAGTTCGGACGGCAGCACGGTCACCGGATCGCCGATGACAATCCCGCCCGCTTCCACCCGCCCCATGAAGCCACGGTAATTGTGCAGCGCCGGATTGGCCGCGTCGCGCGGACGGCAGACGAACTGCACCGGAAAGCGGAAGGATTCGGCCTGTTCGGTATGGGCAGCGGGTGCCGTCTCCAGGATCTCCAGCAGGGTCGGCCCCGTGTACCAGCCGAGCCGCTCGCCACGCTCCACCACCATGTCGCCCGTCAGGGCGGAGAGCGGGAGGAAGCGGACCGCGCCAATCCCCAGCCGCGCGGCGAAGGCGCGGTAATCGCTGCAAATCTGCTCGAAGACACCCTGGTCGTAATCGACCAGATCCATCTTGTTCACCGTCACCACCAGGTGCGGAATGCCGACCAGTCGGGCGAGATAGGAGTGGCGCCTGGTCTGGGTCAGGATCCCCTTGCGGGCATCCACCAGGATGATCGCCAGGTTGGCGGTGGAGGCGGCGGTGACCATGTTGCGGGTGTACTGCTCATGACCGGGGGCATCGGCGATGATGTAGTTGCGCGTACCGGTCGAGAAATAGCGGTAGGCGACATCGATGGTGATGCCCTGCTCGCGCTCGGCCTGGAGTCCGTCGGTCAAGAGGGACAAATCCAACTCGCCGACGCCGCGCCGCAGCGAGGTCCGCTCCATTGCGCTCAGGGTGTCGGCGAGGATGGCCTTGGTGTCGAAGAGCAGGCGCCCGATCAGGGTGCTCTTGCCGTCGTCGACGCTGCCGCAGGTAAGAAAACGCAGCAGGCCGTGGTCGATGTCCGGAAGGGGGGTGGTCGGTTAGTGCCTCCACGCCCTATATGTTGTGGTCACCACTTATAGCTCACGTTTCGGAGTTGAAGTTCGCCATGGCGATCGTCTCAGACCTCCATAGAATCAGTCTCTGCGCCCTCCAATTGGAGGGTGAACTCATCGAGTTGCAGTGCCTGAACGAAGAATCGCTGCACCTGCTCATCGATGGCG
>NZ_CAIPNF010000414.1 GCF_903866365.1 uncultured Thiocystis sp. | reverse complement strand
GACTTGGATCGTCACCTCCTGGCCGTTGTTGCTGATCAACTGTGCCGCCATCGCCTTGTCCCCGCCTGTGCTTGAGCCATGGGGTCAGTATCGCTCATTATCACATTTTTGCAAGGCACCACCCGGTCAATCGATCGGCGGCGGGGAATACCGAGCGTTCCGGTTCGCTTTTACGAGGCGATTCATCAATAATCTTGATATCCAAGCGGAAAACGATATATTAGGAAAATCTAATATTTGAAAGGATCCATCGCATGAACAAGATCGGATTTTTGACCGTCCTGGCTCTGCTACTGACGGTCGATGCGCAGGCTGCTGGGCTGGAAACCGCCGTCGCCGAGTCGCGCAATCTGCCGCGCGAATACCGTCTCGATGGACTCGTGGAGGCGGTCAACCGCACCACCGTGTCGGCCCAGACGCAGGGGCAGGTCGAGGAAATCCTCTACGATGTCGACGATTATGTGGATAAAAACACGGTTCTGGTCAGGCTGAAGGATACCGAACATCGCGCGCGAGTCGCCCAGGCGGCGGCGGATCTGAAGTCCGCGACCGCTCGGTTGCAGCAGGCCGGGGATGAGCACACACGTGTCGAGGGACTCTATCAAAAGAAGAATGTTTCCGATTCGGCGATGGATAAGGCAACCGCAGACCTCGCCAGCGCCCAGGCCGAATTGGAGGCCGCAACGGCACGGCTGGAACAGGCGCAGGAGCAACTCGCCTACACCCAGATCCGCGCGCCCTACTCGGGCATCGTCACCCATCGTCATGTCCAGCTCGGCGAGATCGCGAGCCCCGGCGCGCCGGTGATGAGCGGCATCTCGCTCGATGAATTGCGGGTGATCGTCGACGTGCCGCAGAGCGTGATTCCCTCGGTGCGCGGCGGCGCCAAAAAGGGGACGCTGGCGCGGGTCTATCTGCCCGATGGACAGGCCATCGAAACCAACAAGATCACGGTCTTCCCGTTCGCCGATCTGGGGTCCAACACCTTCAAGGTGCGCATCGATCTGCCGGCGGAGACCAGCGGTCAGCTCCGCGCGCTGTTTCCGGGGATGTTTGTCAAGACCGGCTTCGTGGTCGGGGAGAAGCGCGAGCTGACGGTGCCCAAGGCGGCCGTGGTCCAGCGCTCGGAGGTCACGGGGGTCTATGTGATCACGGAGGGCGAGCATGTCCATTTCCGTCAGATCCGGCTGGGCCGGGTGCTGCCGGATGCCTATGTGGTACTCGCCGGTCTGACCGAGGGCGAGCGTGTCGCGCTCGATCCGATCGCCGCTGGTGCCTTGCTCAAATCGCAGGCGCCCATGCGTCACGCCGGCGCGGAGGAAGCAGGGTCATGAATGAGCCAGCCATGTCGGAGAACGCGGGACCGGCGAAGCTGGGGCTCGCCGGCAGTCTCGCGGCGCGTTTTCAGGCCACCGAAATCACCCCGCTGCTGGCTCTGGTGGGTCTGCTGCTCGGACTCTTCGCGGTCATGGTGACGCCGCGTGAGGAAGAACCGCAGATCGACGTCACCTTCGCCGATGTCTTCATTCCCTTTCCCGGCGCCTCCGCCAGCGAGATCGAGCATCTGGTGGCCGGCCCGGCCGAGCAGGTCTTTTCCGAGATCCGGGGCATCGAACATGTCTTTTCGGTCTCGCGTCCCGGCATGGCGGTGGTCACGGTCCAGTACCAGGTCGGCGAGGACAACACCGACGCGGTGGTCCGTCTGTTCAGCAAGGTGCTGTCCAATCAGGACTGGCTGCCGCCCACCCTGGGCGTCGGCACGCCGATCGTCAAACCCAAGGGCATCGACGATGTGCCCATCCTGACCGCGACCCTCTGGTCCAAGGACGAAAACGTCGGCGCCTTCGAGTTGGGACAGGTCGCGCACGCCATCGAGCAGGAACTCAAGCGCGTCCCCGGCACCCGCGATATCTACACTCTCGGCGTGCCGGATCAGGTGGTGCGGGTACTGCTCCAGCCCGAAACGCTCGCCGGCTACGGCATCGATCTGACCGACCTGCGCCGCTCGCTCCAGGCCGGCAACGCGATCCGCGACAATCTGGAGGTGACCGCCGACAACCGGGAGATTCTGGTCCAGGCCGGTACCTTTCTCACCAGTCCCGAGCAGATCGGCGATCTGGTGGTCGGGCTGCACGGCGGGCGGCCGGTCTATCTGCGCGATGTCGCCACCATCGAGCGCGGTCCCCAGCAACCGGAAAGCTACGTCTGGATGGGCGCGGGCTCGGCGGGCGAACACGCCAACGTCGATCTGACCGACACCACGCCAGCGGTCACCATCGCGGTCGCCAAGCAGGCCGGCGTCAATGCGGTGGAGGTCGCCCAACGGGTCATCGACCGCTTCGAGCAACTGCATGGCATCTTCATCCCCGACAACGTCGAGGTCACGGTGACGCGCAACTATGGCGCGACCGCCGACGCCAAGGCCAAGAAGCTGATCAGCAAGCTCACCTTCGCCACGCTTTCCGTGGTGCTGCTGGTGCTGTTCGCGATCGGCTGGCGCGAGTCCATCATCGTCGGCGCAGCCGTGATCGTCACTCTGGCGCTCACGCTCTTCGCCTCCTGGGCCTGGGGCTTCACGCTCAACCGGGTGTCGCTGTTCGCGCTGATCTTTTCGATTGGCATCCTGGTTGACGATGCCATCGTGGTGGTCGAAAACATCCATCGACACATGGCGCTGACCAAGGACAAGCTGCTGGATCTGATGCCAAGGGCGGTCGACGAGGTGGGCGGGCCGACCATCCTGGCCACCTTCACGGTCATCGCGGCGCTGCTGCCGATGGCCTTCGTCAGCGGACTCATGGGGCCTTACATGAGCCCGATCCCGATCAACGCATCGTTGGGGATGCTGATCTCGCTAATCGTCGCCTTCGTCTTCACACCCTGGATGACCAACTTCATGCTCGGGCGTCAGCGCACGGCTCTGATACTGGCCGGCGCGGATCACGGGGCGCATGACGGACAGGGCCACGGACGCCTGGACGGTCTCTTCCGTCGACTGATCGGACCCTTCCTCGTCGGACGGCGGGGCAATCTCAACCGCTGGTTCCTGCTGGCCGGGATTTTGGTGCTGATCGCCGGCTCGCTTGCGCTCGCGGTCAACCAGTCCGTCGTGCTCAAGATGCTGCCGTTCGACAACAAGAGCGAATTCCAGGTCGTGCTCGACATGCCCGAGGGCACCAGCCTGGAACAGACCACGCGCGTACTGAATGAGATGGGCGAATATCTGGCTACCGTTCCGGAGGTCACCGACTATCAGGGCTACGCCGGCACCGCCGCCCCGATCAACTTCAACGGTCTGGTACGTCAGTATTATCTGCGGGAGGGTGCTCATCTGGGCGATTTGCAGGTGAATCTGGTCGATCAGCACGACCGCGATAAGAAGAGCCATGTCATCGCGCTGGAATTGCGCGAGCCGTTGGAGGACATCGCCAGAGGCCACGGCGGCAACGCCAAGATCGTCGAGATTCCGCCCGGCCCGCCGGTGCTCTCGCCGCTGGTCGCCGAGGTCTATGGTCTCAACTACGAGGGCCAGATCGGTATCGCCAAAGCGGTCCGCGCGGTCTTCGAGGGCACGCCGGATATCGTCGATGTCGACGACTCGGTCGAGTTTCCCTCCCAAAAGCTGACCCTGGTGGTCGATCGCGCCAAGGCCGCGCGCCTGGGCGTGGCGCAGTCCAGCATCGCCTCGGCGCTGAGCACCGTGCTCAACGGCGAGGCCATGAGCTATCTGCACGGCGCCAACGTCAAATACGCGGTGCCGATCCGGGTCGAATACAGCGAGGCGGACAAGGCCGATCTGGAACAGGTGCTAGCGCTGCGGGTGCGCTCGGAGGGCGGGCAACTGGTGCCGCTGTCCGAGATCGTCGAGGTCGTCGACGGCAGCCGCGAGCACAGCATCTATCACAAAGATCTGCTGCCGGTGGTCTATGTCACCGGCGACATGGCCGGCGCGACCGACAGCCCGCTCTATGGCCTGTTCGCGATGGCCGCGACCCTAACCCGCGACCTGGGGCTCGAACAATGGTATCGGGAAGCGCCGACCAACCCCTACGAATACAGCCTGAAATGGGACGGCGAGTGGCAGGTCACCTATGAGACCTTCCGCGACATGGGGATTGCCTACGGGGTCGGGCTGATCCTCATCTATCTGCTGGTGGTCGCCCAATTCAGAAGCTATCTGGTGCCATTGATCATCATGGCCCCGATTCCGCTCACGCTCATTGGCATCATGCCGGGTCACGCCATTTTGGGCGCGCAGTTCACCGCGACCTCCATGATCGGCATGATCGCGCTCGCTGGCATCATCGTGCGCAACTCCATCCTACTGGTCGACTTCATCAACCAGCAGGTGCGCGAGGGCAGCGCCCTGGAGGACGCCGTCATTAACTCGGCGGTGGTGCGCGCCAAGCCGATCGTGCTGACCGCGCTCGCCGCCATGGCCGGCGCTGTCTTCATCCTCGACGACCCGATCTTCTCGGGACTGGCGGTGGCGCTGCTGTTCGGGTTGTTCGTTTCCACGGTGCTGACGCTGGTGGTCATCCCGGTGGTCTATTACGGGGTGATGCGCAAGCGGGTGGAGTGGATTCGACTCGCGACGGGGTAAGTCGGGGATATCGCCTTGCCGACTTCTGGCTTGGCCTGGCACAACAAATATTACGGCTCGTGGGAGAGCCTTGACGTTCAATGCATTCGATCATTCCTTATCGGGGATGCGCGGTGACAAGCACAGGTTCGACAAGACCGCTAACTCGATCTCGGCGATGTTGAGCCAACTCCCATGTTTGGGGGTGTCATGGAATTCCAGCTTGCGTGCGATGGCACGCGCCTCATCCGGCGGGAAGGCGTCATCGAGCGATGCCTTCCCCCGGTGTCAGGATAGAAGTCGCCTCCCTCTGGGAGGATGTGTGTGAGGATGGAGGCATAACAGTCCTGGGGCCTAGGAGCCTGTCCGACTTAGGTCGGACGTCGCGGCGAAGCCGCTCTGGAGGCTGAAAATCAAGGTAACTTTCTCGTCAATCGGCCATTTGATGGCCGTTTTTCACGACATCGACGCCACTTCACGCTGTTTTCATGGATTTAAGGCGAACAGACGCTTCAGATTCCAGCCCAAACACACGAGCGTCCACTCGCCTTGAACGGCCTGTAAACCCCGCAGCAGGAACGGGCGGAAGCCCAGGACGTGCTTGATGCTGCCGAACACGGGTTCCACCG
>NZ_CAIPNF010000413.1 GCF_903866365.1 uncultured Thiocystis sp. | reverse complement strand
TGCGCCACCTGAGCATGAACCTGTTCGATCAGGAGGGGTCGGCGATCAGCTTGGCCAAGAAGCGCCGCAAGGCCGCGTGGAATGACGACTATCGCGCCAAGGTCGTGTTCGGCTGAGAATTTAAACGCGCTCGCCCTGGCGAAACTTCCAGGACCACGCCTAACCTGAACCCTGCCATGTATACTTGACGACCCTGGCCAAACCCTATTTCGCGCGAGGCGCTTCATGCACTGCTGGGCTCGATCTCTCTTCATCGCCGTGGTCGTGGCGCTTGGGATCCTTGGCATGCTGGGCGCCTGCGGCCAAAAGGGAGCGCTTTATCTGCCCGAAAAAACGCCAGCCATTGCCCCTGCCCCAGGCGCGGACGTTCCAGTCGCCCCACCGCTCGCCCCGAGCGAAGCCCAAGAAGCGACAGCGACATCCGCGACCCGGCCCAACCCGCCCTAGCCGAGAACCGCAGCGACCCCGAATGGACCATTTTAACGAACGCGACGGTGTCCTTCATGCCGAGGACGTCCCACTCACCGCCATCGCCGAGCGTTTCGGCACGCCCTGTTACGTCTATTCGCGGGCCACGATCGAACGCCACTGGCGCGCCTTCGACCGCGCCTTTCGCGAGCATCCGCATCTGATCTGCTTCGCGGTCAAAGCCAACGCCAATCTGGCGGTACTCAATGTCCTGGCCCGCCTGGGCTCGGGGTTCGACATCGTTTCGGTGGGCGAACTCGAACGAGTGCTGGCGGCGGGCGGCGATCCCGCCAAGGTGATCTTCTCCGGTGTCGGCAAACGCGCGGACGAAATCCGCCGCGCGCTCGACGTCGGCATCCGCTGCTTCAATGTCGAGTCGGAATCCGAGCTGCTCCGGCTCGATCGACTCGCGGGCGAACTCGGTTGCAAGGCGCCGGTGTCGCTGCGGGTCAATCCGGACGTGGACGCCCGGACCCATCCCTACATCGCCACCGGACTCAAGGAGAACAAATTCGGCATCGACATCCAGTCCGCCGAGGCCGTCTATCTCCGCGCCGCCGCCCTGCCCAACCTGCGGATCGTCGGCATCGACTGTCACATCGGCTCGCAACTGACCGATCTGGCGCCCTTCATCGACGCGCTGGGCCGGGTCATCGCCCTGGCCGACCGTCTGGCGCAGTCCGGCATCGTCCTCGAACATCTGGATCTGGGCGGCGGGTTGGGCATCCGCTATCGCGAGGAACATCCGCCGGAACCCGCGGCCTATGCCGCCGCCCTGAGTTATCAGTTGGCCAGCCGTCCCTATGAGGTCATCCTGGAACCCGGACGCGCCATCGCCGGCAATGCCGGCATCCTGCTGACCCGCGTGGAATATCTCAAACACGGCGAGCACCGCCATTTCGCGATTCTCGACGCGGCCATGAACGACCTGTTGCGCCCCGCCCTCTATCAGGCCAACCAGGACATCGTCCCGGTCGTGCGCGCGAGCGATGCCGACCCCGCCCGTTACGATCTGGTGGGACCGGTCTGCGAGACGGCGGACTTTCTCGGCAAGGAACGCACCCTGGCCCTGCGCGAGGACGACCTGCTCGCCGTGCGCGGCAGCGGCGCCTATGGCTTCACCATGAGTTCCAACTACAACAGCCGACCGCGCGTGGCCGAGGTCATGGTCGACGGCGACCGGGCCACGCTGGTGCGGGAACGCGAGACCGTCGCCAGCCTGTTCGCGGGGGAGTCCGTGCTGCCGTGAAACGCCGTCTCGAACCCGAGTTGATGGATGACGCCGCGCAGGCGCTCGCCTATGCCGAGGCGGATTTTTCCGAATCCAACACGCTGTTTCTCGAACTGCTGAAACAGCTACGGCCTGGCGATCTGCACGGTGCGCGCGCGCTCGATTTGGGCTGCGGCCCGGCCGACATCAGTATCCGCTTTCTGCGCGCCTACCCGAAAGCGACCTGCGACGCGCTCGACGGCGCCCAGGCCATGCTCGACCTGGCCCAGAAAGCGTTGGACGGACTCCCCGGCGTCGCGCCGCGCTGCCGGTTGATCCGCGACAGTATCCCCTCCACGCAGATCCCGAGCGCCCACTACGACCTGATTCTGTCCAACAGCCTGCTGCATCATCTGCACGATCCGCAAGTGCTCTGGCGTGGCATCCAGGAGGCCGCCAAACCGGGCGCGCTGGTGCTCGTCATGGATCTGATGCGCCCGGCCTCCGCCGGTTGGGCCGAGGCGCTGGTGGCGACCTATGCCAATGGCGCCCCGGAAGTTCTGCGCACCGACTTCCGCCATTCGCTGTTCGCCGCCTTCGAGCCCCAGGAGGTCGTCGTCCAGCTTGCCGAAGCCGGACTGACCGCGCTGGAGGTCGCGGTCGTCAGCGACCGCCATCTGGCCGTTTCGGGGCGTTTGACTGGCGCCGCGTCGGACGGAGTCGATGGGCCTGTGCTGAGCGGAGTCGAAGCATGAGTTTGCGCTTCACCAAAATGCACGGACTCGGCAACGACTTCGTCGTCTTCGACGCCATTCGTCAGCACGTCGATCTCGATCCCGCGACCATCCGCCGGCTCGCCGACCGGCGTTTCGGCATCGGCTGCGATCAGATTCTGCTGGTCGAACCGCCGCGTCTGGCCGGCACTGACTTCCACTACCGCATCTTTAACGCCGACGGCTCCGAGGTCGAACAGTGCGGCAACGGCGCCCGCTGCTTCGCGCGTTTCGTCCGCGATCAGGGCTTGAGCGACCGCGACGAGATCCCGGTCGGGACCGCCGCCGGCGCGATCCGGCTCTATCTGGAGCCGGACGGACAGGTCCGGGTCGACATGGGACCGCCCGAACTGACGCCCGCCCGCATCCCCTTTCAGGCCGACACCTCAAGCCCGACCTACGACCTGGAGATCGACGGCGAGACGCTGACCATCGGCGCGGTCTCCATGGGCAATCCGCATGCCGTGCTGCTGGTCGAGGATGTCGAGACCGCTCCGGTCGCCCGACTCGGTCCGCTCATCGAGTCGCACCCGCGCTTTCCGCGCCGGGTCAACGTCGGTTTCATGCAGATCCTGACCCCGGGGCACATCCGCCTGCGCGTCCATGAACGTGGCGCCGGCGAGACCCTCGCCTGCGGTACCGGGGCCTGCGCGGCGGTCGTCAGCGGACGGCTGCGCGGACTGCTCGACGCCCGCGCGCGGGTCAGCCTGCCGGGCGGAGATCTTATGATAGAGTGGCGCGGTCCATCCGAGACGGTCTGGATGACGGGTCCGGCCGAAACCGTGTTCCAGGGGGAGATCGATCGATGAGGGCGCAGTCGTGAACAGTCCGCAGGCCGAACCGGCCACACCCGAGGATCCCGAACTCAACACGCTGGTGACAAACTATCTGCTCAACCATCCCACCTTCTTTGAGCACAACCCGGAGGTGCTGAGTGCCCTGCAGGTTCCGCACCACACCGGCGGCGCCATCTCGTTGATCGAGCAACAGGTACGGATCCTGCGCAAACAGCTTGAGACCGAACGCAACCGTCTCAGCCATCTCATCTCCCGCGCGCGGGAATATGAAACGCTCTCCGCCCGTCTGCATGGGCTGGTTCTGCAACTGCTGTCGGTCAACGATCCAGAGCACCTGTGTCACCTTCTCAAGGACGGTCTGCGCCGGGAGTTCCACGCTGAGGCGGTCAGCCTCAAGCTCTTCCCTGTGGCACCGGCGGAAAGCGGCCAACTAGACCCCCTGACTGCGGCTTTCCGTGATTTCGTGGATCGCGAACACGCACTCTGCGGCCCCTTGAACGCGGAGAAAGGCGTCATCCTGTTCGGCGATATGGGTGTCGCCATGCGGACCGCGGCGCTGATACCGATTCTCGCCGATGGCCAATCCGGTGTTCTCGCCATCGGCAGCGCGGACCCGGAACGCTTCCGCCCCGACATGGGCACCGACCTACTCGACCAACTAGGCGAAATCGTCAGCCATAAGCTGAAAGCGGTTCCGCTGCCGCCATGCAGCCATTGTTAACGTCCGCTCGGGATCGAGACCGTTGACGCACGAATCGCCAACGATGAACGCCGAGACATCGCCAGATCCGATCGGACCTTTTATCGCCCATCTCGCCCATGAGCGTCGCCTGGCCGAGCATACCCTGACCAATTATCGCCGCGACCTGGAGCGTCTCGCCGCCTGGCTGGCCGACACCGAGACCGGAACGATCGACCGGCTTGACGCGCAGAGGGTGCGTCAATACATTGCCTGGCGTCACCGCAACGGCGCCTCCGGCAAGACCCTGCAGCGCGAACTCTCCAGCCTGCGCAGTCTCTACCGCTGGTTGCTGCGGGAAGGTCGCGCGGACGCCAATCCCGCCGTCGGCGTGCGCGCGCCGAAGACCCCGCGCAAGCTGCCGGTCACGCTCGACGCGGATCAGTTGTGCAGCCTCCTGGACCACGCCGACGATGATCTATTGACGATCCGCGACACCGCCATGATCGAGCTGTTCTACTCGTCCGGCCTGCGTCTGGCGGAACTGGTCGGGGTGAATCTGGGCGACATCGACATGACCGAAGGCGAGCTGTCGGTCCTCGGCAAGGGCGCCAAAACGCGCCTCGTTCCGGTCGGCGCCAAGGCCCGCGAGGCCGTGCAATCCTGGCTGCGAGTGCGCGCCAATCTCGCCCACGCCGACGAGTCCGCGCTTTTCGTCAGCAGCCGCGGCACCCGCATCCATCCGCGTACCGTGCAGGTGCGTCTTGCCCACTGGGGACAAACGCAGGGAGCCAGCCGCGGACTGCACCCGCACCTGTTCCGCCACAGCTTCGCCACCCATCTGCTCGAATCCTCCGGCGACCTGCGCGCCGTGCAGGAGCTGCTCGGACACGCCGATATCGGCACCACCCAGATCTATACCCATCTGGATTTCCAGCATCTGGCTCAGGTGTACGATCAGGCGCATCCGCGGGCGAAGAAAAAACCTTTGATTTGACCCACTATTATGTTGCTCTCTCCCAAATACCGGTTTCTCTTCGTCCATATCGCCAAGACCGGCGGAACCAGCGTGCGCTCGGCTCTGGAAGGCTTGCGCTGGCGCGACCCCTGGTACTACCCCATGTTTCTGTGCAGCCGTTTCAGCCATCTGAGCGGCCATCGCATTGCGACCAAGTTGCCGCGCCACGCCAAGATCATCGCCGCCCGGGAACTCCTGCCCAGGGAATTTTTCGACTCGTTGTTCAAATTCGCCTTTGTCCGCAATCCTTGGGATCTTCAGGTCAGTTCCTTTCATCACATTCGCCGGGAGCGCCCACTCTTTCTGGGAGGGCGAGAAACCTTCGAGGACTTTCTCCGCTGGAAGCTCGATCCGCAACGCCCCTACCAATATCACCTCGATACCTCCATCACCTTGCAATCGGACTATCTGATCGATCTGCACGGTCAGGTCATCGTGGACTTCATCGGCCGCTATGAACGCCTGCACGATGATTTTGCGACCGCCTGCGCACGGATCGGCATCCAGCCGCCCACACTACCCCACGCCCGCAAGGCGGAGGATCGCAAGCAGGACTATCGCAGTTATTACAACGATCAAACCGCCGAACTTGTCGCCAGCCATTTTGCCCGCGACATCCAATTGCTGGAGTATCGGTTCGAACCGGATTGAATCGCCACCCGAGCGGTCTTAGTGGTTGTGAAAACCTCGGTGTCGCGGTCGCTCGCGGCGGTCGGCGGAACGCGAACTCAATCTCTTGGCACAAGGTCTCGATAGGCATGCCAGGTCGCGTGACCAACCAGCGGAACCGCGATAAAGAGTCCGATATAAAAGGTCACGAGACCGACGCCGACAATAAAGACGATCAGCGTCGCCCACAGCAGCATGGGAATCCAGTTCACGACGACGGCCCTGACACTGGTCCGCATGGCGGTCAAGGCGTTGATTGGTCGGTCGATCAGCATCGGCACGGTAATGGCGCTGATACAGAAGGCACAAGCAGCGAAAAAGGCGCCGACGACCGTGATGGACACCAGGATCAGGGTGTGCTCGCCAGACAGGAACACAACGGGGATGAAACGCTCCCACGTCGGGAATGGATGATTGAACAGCATGATAAACAGAAAAACCGTGGCAAGAATCCACAGTTGCATGATCATCACCAGAAAAGCGGTCGCGATTCCAAGTTGTCCCTGATTTCGCTTGAATGCCTCAAGTGCCTGGCAGGTCTTCAATGACTCGCCGCGTTCCAGGTGGGCGCTCATCTGATACAGCCCGATGGCTAGCAGCGGCGCAACCAGAAAAAAACCGGCGATTAAAAACGGCACCAGAAAGGTCAGATGGCCCACGACCAGCAAGAGTGTAATCAAGCCGCTGATCAGTACAATGCCGGCGCCATAGGTCAGACTGTAGCCGGGCGCGGACTGGATATCGCCCCACCCTTTGCCTAACCACTGCCAGATATTCTCGAAATCGATCTTGTTGACACGCGGTTCGTCCTGGCCCGTGTGTTCCGCGGCGGTAATCGTGTGCATGGCAGGTGCCTCCGAAAATGATGATCCGAGCCTTCGTCCGCGTTGCGCCGATCGCCGTTGCGAACCGCGAGACCGATGTCTCGGGGACACGACGCATGTCATGGTGGACGCGGCCTCGATCGGGTGTTTGATTGATGGCGCCTAAGTCAACGCCAGTTTCAAACGATCCACGACTTTTTCGAAAAACGCAAGCGAAAGATTAGAATAATCAATGTATTAGATTTTGTCTTTTTGCTTATATTCAGGCCGCGCAGCGGCCCTGAGACTGCGGTGGGCGGCGACCGTAGCCGCACGGATCGCTACCGAACTGCGAATGATCGAGTTCTTCGTTTAGACTGTCAGGGCAATTGGCTGGACGTCCCAACCAACGACGGTCTCGTTAGATCAAGTCTCGGAGCCCTCATGTCCCACACCCCTTTCATCCCCCTCGTCGAAGAGCTTGCCGAGGGCATCCATTGCATTGAAACCGGCCTCTATCGACACGGACTCGCGGCCTGCTATCTGGTGCGCGAGGGTGATCGACTGGCCTTCGTCGATACCGGCACGGCCCACAGCGTGCCCGCTCTCCTGGCGGTAATTGCCAAACTCGGCCTGACGCCAGAGCACGTGGATTATGTGATCCCAACCCATGTCCACCTGGATCATGCGGGTGGAGCCGGCGGTCTGATAGCCGCCTGTCCCAAGGCGCATCTGATCATTCATCCTAATGGCGCGCCACACCTGATCGATCCCGGCAAGCTCATCGCCGGGGCCACGGCCGTCTATGGAGAGGCCGCCTTTGTCAGGGATTTCGGCGCCCCGACACCAGTCCCGGCCGAGCGGATCATCCTGGCCGAGGATGGTCAAACCTTCGATCTCAATGGCCGCACGCTGACCTTCCTCGACACGCCCGGCCATGCGAACCATCACGGCTGTCTCTTCGATGGCAGAACCCAGGGCTTTTTCACTGGCGATACCTTTGGCATCGCCTATCGCGAGTTCAAGACCGCCCAGGGGCCCTGGCTGTATGCCCCAACCACACCGGTGGCCTTCGACCCCGATCAGTGGCTCGCCAGCCTGGACAAGCTGATGGCCTTCGCGCCCCAGGTCATGTATCTGACCCACTATGGCCGCGTCGATCATCCCGAGACACTCGTGGACGATCTACGCCAAAGCATTCGGGACATGGCGAGCCTGGCGCTCGCCGAGCAAGGCCGGGCAGACGGTGAGCGGCAGGCCCGGCTCAAGGCCGCCATCGCCGAGCACTTGATCGCCAGCGCTCGCGCGCACGACGTTGACATTCCTGATGCTCGGATCAATGAATTATTGGCGGTCGATACCGAACTCAATGCGCAGGGATTGCACGTCTGGCTGCAACGACGCGAGCAGCGGGCGGCGGCTTGAGCCGCGACGGTGCCGAACAACTGAACGCAGAGCATCGTGACGAAACTGTGAACAACTCCAGTCACCAAATCCTTGGGGGATGAGAGGTGGCTCATTGATTGAGAACGAAAAAGATGGCGTAGACTTGTTTCGACAGCAAGTCCGGGACGCCGCGCCGCTACAGCATGATGTGGTCGCGACCTATCGCCCCAAACCGCCGCCCATTCCGCGCCCGCGCGCCATCGCGCCGCCAGAAGACGCGGCGCGCGTCACCCTGTCCGAATCCGAAGTCGAGACGCCTGACTTCCTCCTGTTTGCCCGCCCCGGTATTCAACGCCGGGTGCTCGCCGATCTGCAACGCGGCGCGATCGAGGTGGGGCTGGAGGTGGATCTGCATGGTCTGCATGCCGAGCATGCCCGGCAGCTCCTCGCCGAATTTCTTGCCGAGTGCGGCTATCGTCATGTCCGCTGCGCGCGCATCATTCATGGCAAGGGGCATCGTTCCTCGGGTCATCAGCCGGTACTCAAGCAGAAGGTCAATTACTGGCTGCGTCTCTACGATCAGGTTCTGGCCTTCTGTTCGGCGACCCGACGCGATGGCGGCACGGGCGCGGTCTATGTCCTGTTGCGCAATCCCAACAAACAAAGGTAGAGCGAGCGACGCTGACAATCCTGCCGGATCAGGTTCAATCCTGTTCGATTGCCGTGATACCATCCGCACCCATGCTGACCTACCCCGAACTCGATCCCATCGCGCTGGCCATTGGACCGCTCAAGGTCCATTGGTACGGTTTAATGTATCTTGTCGGTTTCGCCGTGGCCTGGACGCTGGGCCGCTGGCGCGGCTCGCGGACCGGCTCCGGCTGGACTGGCGAGATGGTGGACGATCTGATCTTTTATTGCGTCATCGGCACCATCGCCGGCGGCCGTCTCGGCTACATGTTTTTCTACGGCTTCGACCAGATCCTCGCCAACCCGCTGAGTCTCTTGAGGGTCTGGGAAGGCGGCATGTCCTTTCACGGCGGCCTCATCGGGGTGACGATCGCGATCCTGGTCTTTGCGCGCCGCCAGGGATTGCGCTTCTTCCAGGTCGCCGACTTTCTGGCTCCACTGGTTCCGCCCGGACTCTTCGCCGGGCGTCTCGGCAATTTCATCAACGGAGAGCTGTGGGGCCATCGAACCGACGCACCTTGGGGCATGCGCCTGCCCTGCGACCAATTTCCAGCTCAATGCGTGGATCAGGCGCGGGACGCCCTCTGGAGTCCACCGGTCCATGCCTCGCAACTCTACGAAGCGGCGCTGGAAGGACTCGCGCTGTTCTTCATTCTCTGGTTTTTCTCCCGCCAACCGCGCCCCATGATGGCCGTCTCGGGTCTTTTTCTGCTCGGTTACGGGACATTCCGATTCATGGTGGAATTCGTGCGGTTGCCGGATGCCCACATCGGTTACCTCGCCTTCGACTGGCTCACCATGGGGCAGTTGCTGACGCTCCCCATGATCCTGGCCGGAGCGATCCTGCTGGCGCTCGCGTATCGCCCCCGGGCTTCGGCGGGTCGACCGCCAGCGCGCTGATTGCGCCTTAGCCGCGAATCCCGCGCGGGACCACCGCCCGCTCCGCCCGCTCGAAGAGCCATTGCGCGGCGAGCGCGAACAGCGCCGAGGGGATGGCGCCTTCCAGGATCAAATCCGTGTCGTCGAGCCGAATGCCGGCCAGGATCGGCTGACCAAACCCGCCGGCGCCGACCAGTGCACCGAGGGTGGCCGCGCCGATGTTGATCACGGCTGCGGTTTTGATGCCGGCGAGCAGGGTTGGCAGCGCCAGCGGCAGCTCGATCCGCCACAGACGTGCGCCGGCTGACAGCCCCAGGGCGTCGGCGGACTCGCGCAGGGTAGCGGGGATACCGACGAGGCCGGCATGGGTGTTGCGAACGATCGGCAGCAGACTGTAGAGAAACAGCGCCACCAGGGCCGGACCCGCGCCGATTCCGAGAAAGGGGATCATGACGACCAGCAGCGCTAACGCCGGAATCGTTTGCAAGATACCGATCAAGGCAAGCAGACCCTGCCCCAGACGGCGGCGGTAAGCCGCCAGGATGCCAAGCGGTACGGCCACGACCACCGCCGCCAGAAGCGACACGCCGACCAACATCGCATGTTCAAGGGTATAGCGTAGCAGGCGTGCGGCGCGGCCCTCGGCCGGAGCGGCGGACGCGAGATCGAACCGGGTGCGCAGCCAGTCGGTGGCAACCTCGGCCTCGGCGCGCCCGTCGATCTTCATCGCCGCGTTCATCGCGATCATCCGCTCCGCGTCGATCAGGCCGAGACTGCGCCGCAATGCCGCCACCGCCACGGGCGAGCGCCGCTCCAGGTCCGCCCGGTAGAGCAACACGGCATCGTAGCGCGGGAAATAATCAAGATCGTCGACAAGGGTTCGCAGGTCGTAAGCAGCGATCTCGGCGTCGGTCGTATAGACCTCGGTGACGTCGGCATCTCCGGCGCCAAGCGCGCGATAGGCCAACTCGTGTTCGACGCCGCGCACATCGCGCTGCGGCAGTCCATAGACATCGCGCAGACCGGGCCAACCATCGGCGCGATCCATGAACTCGCTGCCAAAGCGCAGTCGGAGATCCGGGTGGGCCTTCAAGTCGGAGATGGAGACGATCCCCAAGGCGGCCGCTCTGGACTCCGGGATGCCGAGCGCGAAGTTGTTCTGAAAACCGATCGAACCGGCTAGGCGGATGCCATCCAGCGCCAGGCGGGCAACGAGCGCCGCCGCGTCCTGGGGCTCGGAACGCGCCAGGATTTCATGGGTCAGGGTTCCGGTGTACTCGACATAGGCGTCGATCTCGCCGTTGACCAGGGCATTGAAGAGAATCCGGGTGCCGCCGAGCGCGCGACGGTGGCGCACCGGCGTGCCAGAGTCGGCGACCAGCTCCTTCAGCACCTCCCCGAGCACGACACTCTCGGTAAACCTCTTGCTACCGATCATGACCTCGTCGCCGGTCCGGCCACAACCGGCAAGCATCAGCATCAGGGCGGACAGCACGCCGAGCGAAGCCCATGCGCGGCAAGCAATCAAAAGACCGCCTCCGGCAGATGGCTGCGCTGGGCGCGGATGAACTGCTCGACGAAAGGTTCGGCGGGCGCGGTCATCAGATCCGCCAGGCAGCCGACCTGGACGATCCGCCCGGCCCGCATCAGCACAAGAGTGTGACCGAGAAAGGCCGCCTCGGCCAAATCGTGCGTCACCAGAACGACCGTCTTGCCCAAGGTCGCGAAGACCTGTTTCAGCTCTTCCTGAAGCTCATAGCGGATCATCGGATCCAGGGCGCCGAGCGGCTCGTCGAGCAGGAGTGCCTCCGGGTCGAGCATCAGCGCGCGCATCAGGGCCACGCGCTGATTCTGACCGCCGGAGAGTTCGCTCGGATAGCGCTCCAGACCATCGGCCGGGAAGTGAGTCAATGCGACGAGGTCCGCCAGGCGCGGCGCGATTCGTGCTTGGGACCAACCGAGGTGACGCGCCATCAAGGTCACGTTCTGGCGGGCCGTGAGGTGCGGGAACAGGCCGCCCTGCTGGATGACATAGCCCATCCGCTGGCGCAGACGACGCAGACTCGCCACCGCGAGTGACTCGGCGTCGAAGCGGACGCTGCCCGCATCGGGGGTCAACAGCCCGATCAATAAACGCAGCAGGGTCGACTTGCCACACCCCGAGGGGCCGATCAGCGCGGTGGTCCGCCCTCGCTCGAATGTCAGCGTGACCCCGTCAAGAGCGGTCGTCTGTCCGTAACGCTTAAAAACCTGATCGAGGACGAACATGGACGACATAAAAAACCGGCCAGAAGCCGGTTTTTTCGATCAGGCCATCGCCTTGATATGGGCGTTCAGGCGACTCTTGTGACGCGCCGCCTTATTGGCGTGGATCAGACCCTTGCGCGCGGCGCGGTCAATCCGTGGCACGGCGTCCTTGTAGGCTTGGGTCGCGGCTTCCTTGTCTTCCGAACGAATCGCCTTGATGACCTTCTTGATAAAGGTACGCAGGGTGCTTCGTTGCGCCGTGTTGCGCTGACGGTGGACCTCGGCCTGACGGGCGCGCTTACGGGCTTGTACTGAGTTAGCCAACTGGGTCTCCTGAAAATCCGGTGTTTTGATCTGATCGAAACGTTAAGACCGGGCATTTTTCTCTTATTAGACGATCTTGTCAATCCCGAGATCGATCTGCTGGCGAGCCTCCTGCGTTTGCCGCACCACGGTCTCCATGGCCTCGCGGTCGGTCCAGGGACTCATGACGAAGGATTTCAGGGCGGCGATCGGGGCCTTGCCGTCGGCGGCGGGGCGATAGGCGTCGGTCCAGGAGAGCAGGACGCCCTCCCCGCGCATCGCCTGTGCGTGGGTCCAATCGAAAATCCGTCGATTGTAGGCGTTGTGCCGCTCCAACTCGGGGCGGTAGTCGGGGTCGGCGAGTTCGCGCCGGTAGGCCGCGGCGGCGTCGACGCCGTCCGGATAGAATCTGAACAGGGTGACTGGGCCGAGGTTATCCTCGTTGAGCACCTTCGCGCAGGACAAGCTTTCCAGACGCTCGCGCAGACATTCCGACATCTCGACGCTATGACCCAGAATCACCTGATAGCCCTGCTTGCCCAGCAGTTTCAGATTGGCGAGCGCCGCCAGCGCGCCAGCGCCGGAGCGCGAACATTCCAGCGTGAACAGGCCGGGGCGGTAGTGACCGAATTGATAGAGATAGGGCATGGCCGCCGGGTCGCGGCTGAGCAGCGCCAGATCGGCGCGCCGCTTGGTCAGGAAGAGACTCGACACATAGGGTGCGTAGCCGGTCTTGTGGAAATCCATGCCGAGACTGTCGGCCAGAAACAGCGGACGCATCCGCTCCAGCGTATCGCGCAGCGCGCGCAGGGTGCGGTCGTGGAAGCCGAGCGGGTTGGCGTCAAAGTCATAGTCCTGGAACACCAGCCAGGGCCAGCCGATCACCGCGTCGGCGTGCAGATGCGGCGGAAACGGCGGCCGATACTCGGCCACCAGCCGCTCGCGCAGGTCGGCGACGGCGGCCAAATCGTCGATGCCGAAGGCGTCGGTGGTACCGAGCGTGAGAATGATGGCGAGGACCGTCTCGTCGCGTTCGTAGAGTCCGCGCAGGGTCGCTTCGAGATCGGGTAGCGAGATGTCGTTGCGGCTCGTGCTGGGGACGGTGATCAGGTTATCGCTCCCCAGCCCCAGCCAGCCGGCGACATTCAGCCGAGCGTAATGCGAGGCGCCCGAGGCGACGATCTTGTAGTCCTGGCGCACGCCGCGTTTCATGGCCTGGCCACCGGAGAGCTTTTCCAGCGCCAGCTTCACGCCATAGAGGATGGTGCCGGTGCCGCCGAAGGTAAAGACGCCGCCCGCCTCGGCCGGATCGTAGCCAACCAGACTAGCCAGCATGGCGACCGCCTCGACTTCGGCCTCGGCGAAGCGCGCCGAATATTCGTCCCAGATGATGTTGGGGTTGTAGAGCGCGGCGGCGATGTAGGCGGTGATGCTGGAAATCGTCGGCGGCGGGATGACGTTGGCCTGGGCGTTGGGATGCGACCAGACGGTCATGCCGCGACAATAATCCGCCAGCATGGCGTTGATGCCTTCCACCGAGGCCATGTCATCGGGCATGACCAGGCTGCGATGCGCGGCATAATCGGCCTCCCGCTGGCTGCCGAGCACCGGCGCGGCGGACTTGAGGGCGTCGACCCGGTCGAGGAAGCAGGACACGCTATGGACGAAATAGCCGTCCATGATGGGGTTGGAGACCGGCGAGGGAAAATAGGTTTTCAGGGTTTCCAGCAGGACGCTGTAATGACTCGGTGCGTTGTTCATGGACATCAACCTCGTCGCGAATGGATTCGCGCCTTGCGGCGCGAATCGCGGTTGCAGCCATGGGTCCAGCGGCCATCGCTTCGGTCAGTGTGGAATGCCGCTGCCCAGCAGGATCCCCAACCGCTCCAGCGCCCCGGCCCCAAAGCTTGCACCAAGCCGCTTGGCGAGCGAATCCAGGAGATCCTTCTTTTGAGTGTAGTCGACGAGCGTCTCGGCGCCGACGAGGTCGCGCGCGACCGAACTGGAACTGCCGAGACCATCGGCAAGCCCGAGTTCGACCGCCTCCTGACCGCTCCAGAAGAGTCCGCTGAAGAGTTCGTCGCCGCCCTTAAGCTTGTCGCCCCGCCCCGTCTTGACCTCGGCGATGAATTGTCGATGGAGCGTATCGAGCACGCCCTGAATAAAGACGCGCTGCGACTCCGGCAGCGGCGAGAAGGGGTCAAGGATGCCTTTGTTGTCGCCCGCGGTCAGCAGACGGCGCTCGACGCCCAGTTCCTTCATCGCGTCCTCAAACCCGAAGCCGTCGATGCGCACGCCGATGGAGCCCACCAGACTGGCCTTGTCGACATAGATGGCGTCGGCGCCGACGGCGATGTAATAACCGCCGGAGGCGCAAAGGTCGACGGCCACGGCATAGACCGGCATGTCCTTGTCCTTATCTTTTTTGTACTTGGCCTTGAGTCGTTTGATCTCGTCATTGATATAGCCGGCCTGCACCGGGCTTCCGCCAGGACTGTTGATCCGCAGGATGATGCCCTTGACCTGATCGGCCTCGAAGGCGGCGCGTAGCGCGGCGATGACGTTATCCGCGCTGGCATCGGTCTCCGAGGAAATGACGCCCTTGACCTCGATCAGCGCGGTATGACCTTCCTTGGACGACAGCCGCTCGATCAGCTGCGGCGAGTACGCCGCGACCAGAATCCCGATGAGATAGAGCAGAATCAGAAACTTGAAAAACACGCCCCAGCGGCGGCGGCCACGCTGATCGCGCAGATAATCGGCGGCCATCCGATTGATGAGCGCGCGCTCCCAATCCGGCTGGTCGGGCGAGGGCATCGCCTCCTTGCTCGGGTTCCAGAATCTCCAATTCATGCAAATCTCCAGGCAGTAGGAAGTTGTCAGTTAATTTGAGCACAAGGATTTGGCATTGTGTCTATGCCAGACACCTGTTTGCTCGCGGATCGATCACGATGAGAGAGCTGCACTGCAAGCTGTCCACTGACAACTGACAACTTGATTTATCTCTATGGCAGGCCGCGACTGGTCAGCCACTCGGGGATCGCGTCGAGCGCGTCCAGGCAGGCCAGCGGGGAATGCGCCAGCAGACGCTCGGAGGCATGCACGCCAAAGCTAACCGCCAGCGCCTCGGTCCCGGCATTGCGGGCCATCTGCATGTCGTATTCGGTGTCGCCAATCATCAGGGTCGCGGCGGGACGCGCGCCGAGTTCGTCCATCAACTCGAACAGCATTTGCGGGTTGGGCTTGGAGAAGGTTTCGTCGGCGCAACGGGTGGCATGAAAAAACCCTTCGAGTCCCGTCTCGGCCATCGATTGATCGAGCCCTCGCCGGCTCTTGCCGGTCGCGACCGCCAGGCGATACCCCTGCGCCGCGATCCAGTCCAGGGTCTCGCGCGCACCGGGGAAGAGCACCGAGGCGGTCTGGTCGGTGACGAGAAAATGCCGCCGATACTGGACCGCCAGCGCGCCCCGCAGGATTGCGTCCGCCGTCGGCCAAAGCTGCATCATCGCCTCCTCCAGCCCGAGACCGATGATGTCGCGGGCCGCCTCCCGGCTCGGCTCCGGCAGACCCAGATCGACAAAAGCGGCCTGCAGACAGGCGACGATCCGGACCTCGGAATCCATCAGGGTGCCGTCCCAGTCGAAGACAATCAAATCAAAACTCACGTCTGGGCCTCCAGTGCGGACAAAATCTGTTCCAGTTCATCGGGTAATGGCGCCTCCACGCGCAGCGGGCCGGTCATATACTCCAGCCGGACGATCAAGGCGGAGGCGTGCAAAAACAAGCGCGAGAGTCCGCACGCCTTGAGCGACCGATTGGCCTGCTCGTCGCCATATTTCGGATCGCCCGCCAGCGGCGTGCCCAGATGCGCGGCATGCACCCGAATCTGATGGGTGCGCCCGGTGATCAGATGCGCCTCGACCAGCGTGAGATTCAGGCCGTCCACCGCGAACCGGCGCAGTCGCCGAAACAGGGTCCGGGCCGGCTTCCCCTCGATGGGATCGACCCGCACCAGACGTTCGCCGCCGCGCAGGACGTTCTTTTTCAGCGGCGCGTCGACCAGCATCTCCGGCTGCGCCAGTTCGCCGACGATCAGCGCCAGATAGCGCTTGTCCATTTTGCCTTCGCGAATCAGGGCGTGCAATTCGCGCAGCGCGCTGCGCCGCTTGCTGATCACCAGACAGCCTGAGGTCTCGCGGTCGAGCCGGTGGACCAGTTCCAGTTCGTGCCCCGGACGCAACTGCCGCAGCGATTCGATCAGGCCATAACTGAGTCCGCTGCCCCCGTGCACGGCGAGCCCCGGTGGCTTGTCGATGACCAGCAGTCGGTCGTCCTCGTAGATCACGGAGCGATCGAGACGCGCCAACTGGCTCTCCGGCGCCCGCCCCGGCGGTTCGGGCGGCGCCAGGCGCAGCGGCGGAATGCGCACCAGATCCCCAGTGCGCAGTCGGTGGCTGGCCTTCACCCGGCCTTTGTTGACACGCACCTCGCCGCGGCGCATCACCCGATAGAGATGACTGCGCGGGATGCCCTTGAGGATGCGGAGCAGAAAATTATCGATGCGCTGACCGTCGGATTCCGCATCGACCTGCACGAGTTGTGGCGCGGCGACCTCGCCCCCAACATCAACCTGGGCGCGCAATGGCGCGGAGCGCGCCTCCGAATGGTTGCTGGGTCGCGTCTTTAAACGAGTCTGTCTTGGATTCAAGTGGGTCTGGCCCTGCCCGATTGGCTCAATTGCTGCTATTAAAGTTCACTGATACCATTGGATACTTGCGCTGGCCAATGGAATCAAGTTTTTTCCCGGAGCGGCAAGTGCATCCGAGGCGCGTCTCGAACGCCGATCCATCAGGCGCCGAGACGCCCCTCGGGCTGACCACCGGCAGTTGCGACCCGATCACGCCGCCCGCGGGGACGCGGGGTGCGATCCAGCGAACTCGTCTTGTCGAGTAACGCGGATTCTACACCCAGCGGTTTCTCCCGCGGAGCGTGACGCAGGTAAACCAGCGCAGCCGGCGCCATCTTCGCCGCTCCGTAGCAGCCCCCTCCACTTGGACAGGGGCACCAAACGCGGGAGCCCATCAGGCCCCGTCAACGATCGTTCATGTGCGCGTGCCCGTTGAAGCCCTTTACGCCAGTGGCTGAACGGACAGTGCCGATGCCTTTCGGCTCCGCTCATCCCGAGCCGATTGGCGACGCGCCGAGCCGCCCGCGAGGCTTCCCCGAGGAAGCCCGTGGCGAGGCGCCCAACCACGGGTCACGCGCCGTGGTGTGTGAGAAGGAA
Organism: uncultured Thiocystis sp.; assembly: GCF_903866365.1. Classification (GTDB taxonomy): domain Bacteria; phylum Pseudomonadota; class Gammaproteobacteria; order Chromatiales; family Chromatiaceae; genus Chromatium. The sequence goes on along the minus strand of NZ_CAIPNF010000413.1, from coordinate 17,981 downwards.
CAACATGAAGAGAATGCTGATCAATGCAACTCAGCCGGAAGAGTTGCGCGTCGCGACCGTCGACGGTCAAATACTGTACAACCTCGACATCGAGTCGCCCGGCAGGGAACAGAAAAAATCCAATATTTACAAAGGTATCATTACAAGAGTCGAACCTAGCCTGGAAGCCGCGTTCGTCGAGTATGGCGCCGACCGCCACGGCTTTCTGCCGCTCAAGGAAATCGCGCGCGCCTATTTCGAGCCGGACACCACCAAGGCCGGCACCCGTGTCAGCATCAAGGAATCGGTCCGCGAGGGCCGCGAGGTCGTGGTGCAGATCGACAAGGAGGAGCGTGGCAGCAAGGGTGCGGCGCTCACCACCTTCATCTCGCTGGCCGGCCGCTATCTGGTGCTGATGCCGAACAATCCGCGCGCCGGCGGCGTGTCGCGGCGCATCGAGGGCCAGGATCGCAACGAGCTGCGCGACGCCATGAGCCAGCTCGTCATCCCCGAGGACATGGGCCTGATCGTGCGCACTGCGGGCGTGGGCAAGAATGTCGAGGAACTCCAATGGGATCTCGACTATCTGCTTCAGCTCTGGAAGGCCATCGAGACCTCGGGCGAGGGACGCAAGGCGCCCTTTCTGATCTATCAGGAAAGCGATGTCATCATCCGCTCGATCCGCGACTATCTGCGCGCGGACATCGGCGAGATCGTGATCGACGACCCGGATGTCTTCGAGCGGGCCGAGAACTTCATCAGCCAGGTCATGCCGCAGAATCTCAAGAAGCTGCGCCTGTATGAAGACGAGGTGCCGCTGTTCACCCGCTACCAGATCGAGAGCCAGATCGAATCCGCTTTCCAGCGCGAGGTGCGACTACCCTCCGGCGGCTCCATCGTCATCGACCACACCGAGGCGCTGACCTCGGTCGACATCAACTCGGCGCGTTCCACCAAGGGCGCCGATATCGAGGAGACCGCGCTTAACACCAATCTGGAGGCGGCCGACGAGATCGCGCGTCAACTGCGACTGCGCGATCTGGGCGGACTCTTCGTTATCGACTTCATCGACATGACCCCCCCCAAGAACCAGCGGGCGGTCGAGGATCGGCTGCGCGACGCGCTCAAGCAGGATCGCGCGCGGGTCCAGGTCGCGCGTATCTCGCGCTTCGGTCTGCTGGAGATGTCGCGTCAGCGTCTGCGCCCCTCGCTCGGCGAATCCAGCCAGCGGGTGTGTCCGCGCTGCAAGGGTCAGGGCACGATTCGCGGGGTCGAATCGCTGGCGCTGTCGATCCTGCGCATCGTCGAGGAAGAGGCGATGAAGGAGAACACTCAGCGCATCGTCGCCCAACTCCCGGTCAGCGTCGCCACCTTCCTGCTCAACGAGAAACGTCGCGCGATTCTCGATATCGAGCATCGTCAGGGCGCCGAAGTGCTGCTGCTCCCCAACGAGCATCTGCAGACCCCGGACTATCGCATCGAGCGGGTGCGCGTCCAGGACGCCGTGAAGCCGGACGAGTTGCAATCGAGCTACGAGCTGACCGCGCCCCCCGAGCCGAGCGCCACCCCCCTGTATGCCAAGCTCGACGCGAAACTCGGTCAGCCGGACCGCCGCGAGGAACCGGCGGTCAAACTGGTCACCCCCAGCACCCCGGTGCCGCAGCGCGATGCCGCGCGGATGCCGGCACCGGCCGCGTCGCGCAAGGAGCCTGAGCGCAGCGAACCGGACAGCCTGCTGAAACGCATCTGGACCGGCTTGTTCATGCCTCGCGCAGCGGATTCAGAGACCCCAGCGTCCCACCCTGAAGGCAGTCCAGACAAGGCTCCCCACGCCGAAAAGACCGCTTTTGCCAGGGAACAACCTCATAGCCCGGACCGAGATCCGCAACCGCAACGCCAACGCTCCAGCATGGCAAGCCGCGGAGACAGACCAAGTCAAGGCAGACCGCCCCAATCCCGCGAAGAGCGCCCGCGCGGCAACCGACCGCGCGTCGATCAGGCGTCCACGGATGCGGGTCAAGGCGAGCAGGCCAGTCGCCATCGGGACGACGCGCCGAAGTCGGCGGATGACGACGAGCAAACACGCGGCATACGTACCGGCGAGTCGCGTTCGCGACGCGGCGCATCGCGTGGGCGCCGGGGATCTGGCGACGCACGCGGCCCAGCGCAACGTTCGGACGATCGCGAGCTCAGCCAGGGCGGCAACCGAAACGCCGATCACGGCCATTCCATGCCATCCATGGTTGAGCAGGGCGAACCTGGATCCGCGAGCGCTTTTTCGTCGCCAACGGGAAACCACGAACCAGGAATAAGCCCGGCCGACAAGTCAGCGATCCAGGACGAGAGCGGTCAACGATGGTGGGAGTCGCCGCGGGATGCGACGGACGAAGACCTCTGGACAGAGTCGACTCCGGTCACCGAGGATGCGACCGAGCGCAATGAACGCGCCGACCTGGAGCCAACCGACAGCGAGCGGGACGAGGAAGCGACCGACTCGACAACGGCAGGTTCCACCCGACCACGCTCATCGCGTCGCCGCCGGGGTGGCCGCAACCGTCGGCGAACCCCAGCCAGCGCAGAGGCTGCCACCGGTTCCGAGATCTCGGTCAGCACGGAGAACGAGGGCAGCTCTCCCGCGCCCGAGGACGCGCCGAGCCAGGTATCCGAGCAGATGTCGGAGCCGGCGCAAGACCATCGGGAAACCTGGACTCATGCAGCGACCGTCATGGACATGCCCGGTACCGCGGCGCCAACCTCCGCACCGCAACCGCCAGCCCAGGCGTTAACCCAGGAGCCGCTCACGCCCGGCGCGCAACCCGACCCGCTCGCGGAGCAACCATTGCCGCAAGCAAGTCTCCCGGAGCCGACGCCAGAGCCGGTCGTCAGTCCGTCCATCCCGGAGCCCCTCGTACAGATCCTCGACACGTCCGCCTCGTCGGCGCCGCTTGTCGCGAGCAACATGCCCACGGTGTCGTCAAAAGACGCTGAGGTCAGCTCAAGCGACGGGGAGCCAGCATTGCGTCAACCCGACGCGCCGTCCGTCGACGCCGCGCCGCGACCCGAACCCGCCGTCGTCTCGTCGGAAGAATCGGAGCGGACCGTCAACGGTTCCTAAAGGGAGCTACGCAACCGCGTCTCGCCACTCGCCGCCCCCAGGGCGAGCGGCGAGGCTGGAGCATATCCAACACGAATTTTCACTCCGGAAGCGGTTCCATGCTCAGACTTTTTCTCGCAAGCACGGCACATTTCGCCGCGCTGACGTACCTCACCTTCCTGCCCCCCGCGGGCACTGGACGGCCCAGCACGCGACGCCTGCTCATCATGACGGGTTTCATCCCGCTCTTCGCCCTGATCCAGGGCATCCACTGGATGGGCTTTCTGCTCGACGAGATCTTTTTCCCCGGCTACCGTCGGGTGATCATTCGCGAACCCCTGTTCGTGCTTGGCGTCCCGCGAAGCGGGACGACCCATCTCCATCGCGTCCTGGCCGAAGACGACCAGTTCACCACCTTTTCGACCTGGGAGTGCCTATTCGCGCTCTCGGTCACAGAACGCCGTTTCTGGCTCGGAGTAGGCCATCTGGACAAATCCATCGGACGTCCTCTCGGACGCCTGCTGGACTGGCTGGAGAAAAGCGCCTTTAGCACCATGCAGGACGTTCACAGCATGCGGCTGAGGGATCCCGAAGAAGATTATTTCGCGCTGATGCCCGCGCTCGCGTGCTTCATTCTGATCCTGCCCTTTCCGGATTCGCAATTACTCTGGCGCATGGGCGCCTTTGACCGCGACATGCCGGCAGCAGATCGCGCGCGCCTGATGGACTTCTATCGCCGCTGTCTTCAGAAACACCTTTACGTCCACGGCTCTCATAAACGTCTGCTCTCGAAAAACGCCGCCTTTGCCCCACTGGCGGGAAGCATTGCCGCGCATTTCGCCGATGCCCGCTTTGCGATCTGTCTGCGCGAACCAGAGCAGACGATCCCCTCGCAGCTCAGCTCGATCGAGCCCGGAATCCGATTCTTCGATGCGCGAACGGTTGTGCCGGACTTATCCAGACGCTTAACCCAGCAACTCGGTTTCTATTATGCTAACCTTCTTCGCGCTTTTCTGGGCATGCCTGACAACCGCTGCGCTTGGGTGACCATGCGAATCCTCAAGGCCGACCTAACCGACACGATGACTCGCCTCTACGGGCAACTCGGTTTACCGTTGACTGCCGATGTCCAGTCCAGGCTGAGCCAGCAGGGGGCCGAGGCCCGACACTATCGCAGCAGCCACCGCTACAGCGCGGAGCAGTTTGGACTCTCGTCAGAGAAGATCGAGCAGGAGTTGGGCGATCTCTACCGGACCCTCACGTCACGCGCGATCGGGGTAGGCGACGCGCCACCCCCTCTCGGTTCCGGAGCGGACACGATAAACCCTGCCGCCCTGTTCTCTGCCGGTTCACAACGTCCAGCGCCGACCACGGAGCCCGCCCCCTCATGCTGAATCGGTCCGCCGCGGAGAATCGGATTGACACCTTCGCACCCACCGATGCACGCGACCTACGCGTCGCCATCGTGTCCGATGCCGCCCCCGAACGCAACGGGGTTGGTGCCTACTACCGCGATCTCGCCGACCACCTGAGGAACAGCGGAGCCAGCGTGGGACTGATTGCCCCGCGCTATCGCGCCGGAACCTGGCATGGCGGATTCAGGCTTCCGCTGCCCGGCGATCCCACCCAAAAAATCCTCGTCCCCTCCTGGTCGCTGGTGAGCCGGCGTCTGGACCGCCTGCGCCCGAACGTCATCGTGGTTCCGACACCAGGCCCCTATGGCATGCTCGGGATGTATCTGGCCGGACGCCTGGGCGTCGACCTGATGGTGGGCTTCCACACCCATTTCGAGGCGTTGACCGATCTGTTTCAGCATTGGGGGCTGCGCGCCCAAATCGCCAACGTGTATCTGCGCACCTGTCACCGTCTGCTCTTCAGCCAGAGCCGTCTGGTGCTGGCCAACTCAGCGGACATGATCGAGGTTGCGCGGTCGATCGGTGCCCGGCGTGTCGGCTTGATGGCGACGCCTATTCCAAAACGCTTCCTTGACCGTCCAGTCGTCCCCGCCAATCCTGACTTGAAGCGGGTTCTGTTCGCCGGTCGACTCGCGCCCGAAAAGAATCTCGATGTCATTGTCGAAGCAGCGCGCCGCTTGCCCGACATGGAGTTCTTGGTCGCCGGCGATGGCCCACTGCGGCCTTGGCTGGAGGCGCAATGTGCCGAGCTGCCCAACCTCAATCACATTGGCTGGGTCAAGCGCGCCCGTATCCTGACGCTCATCGATCACGTTGACGCACTGGTGTTGCCGTCCCGGGTCGAGTCCTTTGGCACCATCGCGCTGGAAGCCATGGCGCGCGCGCGTCCCGTGCTGGTGTCCCCGGCTTGCGGCATTTTGAGCTGGGATCTTCTGAACCGTGGCATCTTCCAGATCCGCGACGATGAGCATCTCGCCGATACCCTGGCGCGCGTGCGCGACCTCGACCCGGCGCTTCGTGAGCGCAAGGCGCGCATCGCACGCGAAGCGGCCGTTGAAATCAACCGGCGCAACCTGCATCACTGGATTGGGATCCTGCGCGGCGACCATGAACGATCGATCGATGTGGAACACTGACGTCGCGACTCCCGAGCGTTATCCATGGGTCCGTGCGCTGGTCTCGGTGCATGATGTCATGCCCGAGACGCTACCGCAGGTCAACCGCATCCTCGCGCTGCTGGCCGCCGAACAGGTCAGCGCGGTCACGCTCCTGGTCGTGCCTGGCGCTGGCTGGACAGCCAACGGCATCGACGCCCTGCGCGACTACGAAGCCTGTGGCTACGAACTCGCCGGTCATGGCTGGCGGCACCTGGCGGATCGCTTTGGCGGATTCGCCCATCGGCTGCATGGTCAGTTCGTCTCGCGCAATGTCGCCGAACACCTGGCACTCGACAGCAGCGGCATCATCGATCTCATGTATCGCTGCCACGCCTGGTTCGCGGAGCAGCAATTGCAAGCCCCCTCGCTCTACGTCCCTCCTGCCTGGGCCATGGGAAATATCGAACGCAGCGCGCTGGCCGAGCTACCCTTTCTGCGATACGAGCTTTTCTCCGGGATCCTCTCGGCTCAAACGGGACGCCTGTACCCCATCCCCTTGCTCGGCTATGAGGCGGACACCAAGCTGCGAGCGCCACTTCTGCGACTCTGGAATCGTCTTAACCGGCATCGGTCCAAAGACAATGGCTGGCTGCGAATCGGCATCCACCCACGCGACCTCGATTTGCGACTTGCCGAGGATCTTCGGCGGGATCTGCGTCAGTTTCGCCTGCATGCCGACTATGCCGCCGTCGGCGACGCAAACAGTTAAAGCAGCCGGGTCTTTAGATCCGCCAGTAGACCCCGTGACGCCGACTCCACCAGATCGAAGACCTGTTCGAAGCCGCGTGGTCCGCCATAATAGGGATCGGGCACATCGCGCACCTGAAGCTCTGGCGCGAAATCCATGAACAGCTTGAGCTTATCCGCCATGCCGGGCGGACAAATCTCGCGCAGGTTCAGATAATTATCCTGATCCATGGCTAGGATATAGTCGAAATACAGAAAATCCTCCGCAACCGCGCGACGGGCGCGCAAATCGCCGATATCGACGCCCCGTCCCAGGGCCGTTTCGCGGGCACGTCGATCCGGCGGCTCACTGAGATGATAGGCATGGGTTCCCGCCGAATCGATCTCGATCAAATGCGTCAATCCCCCGTCCACGACCAATTTCCGAAAAACGCCATGGGCAGTCGGCGATCGACAGATATTGCACATGCACACAAAGAGTATACGCACACGTTTATTGCTGTTCATAACTGTTTGACCTATAAAGGTTTGTTGTATTCAGTCGTTCCCCGCTGTTTAGGGTAATATAAGACTGAATCGCACACAGAATTGTACACAGATGAAAAGTCACTTCTACACCGAAAAGCAGGCCAAGGCCGAACGCTGGGAGGGCAAAGACCGCCTCGTCTGCCTTGGCGATGGACTGTATCTGAACGTCCGGCGCAGCTCAAAAACCTGGCTCACCCGCCGCACGATTCGCGGCACGCTCCAAGTCCGCACCCTTGGCGCCTTTCCTGAATTGTCGGTCAAGGCCGCGCGGACACAAGCACTGGTCGCCAAGCAGGAACGCGAGCCGAGTAACCTGACGGTCGCGCAACTGGCCGAGAACTTCTATCGCGACGTGATCGCCCGCGAACACCGCCGCCCGCATTTTTTCCGGGGCTACCTGGATCGCGCGGTCCTGCCGGATCTGGGCACGCGCCGCGCGGGCACCGTCACCCCCAGCGACATTGCCGCCTGCGTGCAACGCTACCGCACCCGAGGCACGCGCAGCGCCGATCAACTGCGCTCGGTCCTGACCGCCATCTTTGGTTTCGCGGTCGAGACCGGGGTTCGGGTCGATAACCCGGCCGCGCTCCTAACCCGCCGCGTCTCGGGGTATCGTCCCGAATCCCGGCGCCGCGTCCTGACGGATGACGAAATCCGCCGCGTCTGGCACGCCCCCAGCGTCAACGCGCGCCTGATCCGGTTCCTGCTGTTGACCGGACTGCGCATCTCCGAGGCCCAACGCGGGCACCGCGACGGCCCGCGCTGGATCGTCCCCGCCGCGCTCGCCAAGAACGGCCGCGCGCATTGGGTCCACCTGACGCCCGGCGCCCTGGAGCAGTTGCCCCTGCCCGCCTGCACCGCGACCAACGTCCAAGCCTGGCTTCGCCGCTGGTGCGACGGGCAAGGGATCGACCCGCGCTTTACCCCGCACGACTTACGCCGCACCGCCGCCACCCGCCTCGCCGATGCGGCCGTGGCGCCTTTTATCGTCGAACGGCTGTTGAACCATACCCTGCCTGGCGTGATGGCCGTTTACAACCAGGCCGAATATGCCGAGGAACGGATCGCGGCCGGGGAGACCTTGGCGCAGGTTCTACTGGCTGTCGTGGAGGCCGTATGACGCATGACGAATTCCAACTCATCCTTTGTCATGGTAGCGAAACGCTGCTTCGGCAATTAGGCAAGCGCGCTTATTTGACCGGCCCCGAGTTGGCGAATCTTGGCGACCCGGACGCCGTCGACGCGATGCTGTGGGAATTCCTGCGGGCAGGAAAGGCGTGGGATATAAGCCAATCTGACGGCTCGGTCATCATCGACGAGACGACCTATCGTTTTTTTAAGCTGGCCGTGATGCGGATCTTGATTGACGGCGAAGACCCAAGCCTAGTTTTCGGCCGAAGGAAGAAGGGGCGCGGACGCCGGGCTTCGAGTGGAAGACAGGTAATGGACATTTATCGGCTGGCCTGCGACGTGGACCAGCGTCGGCGCGGGGGCGCGAGTCATAAACTCGCGACGAATGAGGCGGCCGATCAATTCAAAGGTACCCAGGGGGATACTTTTACCGTAGCCAATGCGGAGGATGCGTATAAATTGCATTTTCCGAACACGGGAAAAATACGGTAATTTTTCCCTGAGAATCTGCTTCGCTCGCGTGGTAGTCGTGGATTAGCCTTCAGCAACCCAAACACACCCGGTTGCAAAGATGAACGAAACCCACGACCCGACCGCATCGGCGATCCTCCCCCATAACCCGATCCCGACCCGCCCCCGCCGCGCCTATCCTGTCGAGGAAGCGTGTTACCTGCTGGGGGGTATCTCCCGAAAGAGCATCTACGACCTCATCAAGACCGGCGAATTGGGGAGCGTTACCCTATGCGGGCGCCGCCTTGTCCCGGCCGATGCCATCGACACCTTCCTGGCCGCGAAGTCTTCACCCGCGACCGCCCAACCGTTCCAGCGTCTCAAGTCTCCAATGGTCGGAATGGAGGCGGCATGAACCGATCCCGCGACCGCCGCACTGCCCGCCATGCCAAGCTGGAGGAGCGCCGTCTGAGGGCATTTGTACGGCCTAAAAACGGAAACGGCGCGACCTCCCGAAAGGTCGCGCCGTATTTGACGCCCGCCGATTTTTGTGAAAACCTGAGTGCCGTTCGCGATTCCCTGCCTTGGCAGAAAGGGTTTCGCGATTAGCCCCGACGAACCGGGACGACGGCGAGAGCAAGTATATCAAGGCCAAGGTGCGTCTGCACTATTGCGCCCGTTCTCGCCCGCCTGCCTGTTGCGTCGGTATCTCAACTTTGGAGATCCGACATCATGCAAGACCGCACCACCCGCACGACCACCAAAGACGAAGCCTATCACCTGTCCGGGCTGCGCTTGAGTCTCTACCGTGAAAGCATCCTAGACCAGTTGTGGGACATCGCCGCCGCCGCCGAGCTGTCCGCTGCAATGGCCGAAGACCTTGCGAACTCTGCTGACGACCGCCCTGAGTATGTGCATAGTGGCGCCGTCCGCTCCGTTGCGTCACTGATCCATTGTTCCGCGCTCAGTCTGCACATCAAAATCGCCGACATCGCCGAGCTTGCCGACCAGGGGGACGCGCAATCATGACAACCAGCCCCCAAGTGGGGGCGGTTTCCGCTCCCGCTGATTCGTTCCCTATCGGTTTCGTCGCGCACAAAAAAGCCCCCGTGAGCAAGCGCGCCGAACACACTTGGCCGAGCTTGATCGCGATGCTCGCACAAGCGCAGCCTGGCCCCAAGGACGGCCCCGCGTGGCTGCCTGCCGACATTGACCCCGGACCGCGAACAGCGACCCGCGCGCGTTCGTGGTCAACCATGGTGATGGACATCGAAGCCCATGCCAGCACTGACGCTACCGGGATCAAGACCGTCGACGGCCCCGAGCCGCCGCCGCTTGATGCGATGGCCGACGAGATCCGCGACATTGGTTGGCGCGCGCACCTGCATACCTCGCACACGCACCTTGACCCGGAGATCCGCCCGCTCGACCAGGATCACGCGCGGTATCGGATTGTCTTTGCGCTGGATCGCCCGTTGCTGGCACCCGAGATCAAGCCCCTCCTGGAGCACCTCGCCCGCGTGCTCGGTGTGAGCGATGCCTATGACAAGGGATGCTTCAACGCGGACCGCTTGTTCTACCTCCCCCGCGCCCCCGCCGAACGGCTGGCGTTGTTTCAATCGCGCACCATTGAAGGCGAACCGCTCCCCGTTGATCGCCTCCTTGCCGATGCCCAGCGCGAAGCCGAAGCGATCCGGCGCGAAGCGGGCAAGCGCGCTGCTGCCCCTGAACCGAAACGGAACCCTTCCGTTTCGGTTCAAAACCCATCCAGCCCCACCGGCGCCGATGTCATCCGCGCCTTCAATGATGTGCATGACATTGGCGCGCTCCTGGAACGGCACGGCTATCTCCCCAAGGGTCGCGGCCGCTGGCTGTCTCCGCAATCCTCTTCCGGCGCCCCTGGCGTCCGCCTGTTGTCCGAGACTAGCAAGATCATTTCCAGCCATGACGACGCGCTGAACGATGGGCATGTCCACGACGCTTTCGATGTGTTCAAGATCCTGGAGCATGGCGGAAACCAAACCGCCGCCATCCGCGCAGCGTCCAAGTTACTCGGGATGGATCGAAAGCGCGCGGCAACCGCTTCTGAGGAAAAAGCGAAGCGTTCGCAAGCACACGGCAAGAATATGGGTGGCTCAATTGAGCCACCCATAAACGCGCTGAGTCATGAGGAACCACCCCCCGCGCCCCACCCAGGCCCGCGCGCGGCCAATGACGAACCACCCCCCATCGGCGAAGAAAGTTACCCCTGGCCAGATCCTGGAGACATTTCCAGCCCCGCCGATGCCTTGCCTTATCCCTTGCATGTCTTCCCGCCCATCGCGCGCCAAGCGATTGAGGAATACATCGGATTCGGCCAACAACCGCCGCCGCTGGTCGCTAGCGCCGCGTTGGCGCAAATGGCGATTGCCTGCCACGGCCTGGCCGATGTCGCGCGCGATGACTATCTGGTTTCGCCCATTTCGCTCTACCTGCTGCTGGTCGCCATGTCCGGCGAGCGGAAATCGGCGGCAGACAAGCAATTTTCGCGCGCGTTGCGGGCGTGGGTGCGCGAACAGCGGGACGCCCGCATGCCGGCATGGCGTCAGTCGGTCGCGATGGCAAGCGCGCACAAAGCCCGCCTGGAGGGCAAGAAAAGCAGGATCAAGTCGCTTGCGCCGAAAGACGATGACGCATCCAAGGAGGAGATCGCGCGGCTGGAGAAAGAAATCGTCGAACTGGAGCAAAACCCCATTGTCACGATTCCCCTACCGGCTGCCGCCTATGAGGACGTGAACCCCGCATCCTTGGCGTATGCGGTCGCGACCGGGTGGCCATCGTCCGGACTGTTCAGCGACGAAGCGGGCGCGGTCATCGGATCCCAGGGGCTGGGGGACGAAAACGCGACCTCGCTCCTGTCACTGCTCAATATCCTTTGGGACGGTCGCGATTTCATCCCGACGCGCAAACAGGCCCAGGTAGCCGAGATCCGCGGGCGCCGCTTCGCCTGCTTCCTGATGCTGCAGCCCGACCTGTTACCCAAGCTGATCGAGAAGGGCGCGCGGAACTTGGGTTTTCTTGCGCGGTTCCTGATCGCCGCGCCCGAGTCGACCATGGGGACCAGGCTGTATCGAGAGCCGCCCGCGACTTGGGCGGCCCTGGATGACTTTGACCGCCAGATCACGCGACTCCTGAATACTGACCTTCCGATTGATCGCAGCGGGGAGGATCGCGGGGCGCGGATGCTGCTGGATCCGCCAATCATGCGTCTGGATCCGGCCGCGAAAACGTTGTGGGTGGAGTTCTACAACGAAGTGGAACGCGAGTTGGTGCGCTTCGGGGAATACAGCGCCGTCCAAGACATCGCGTCCAAGACCGCCGAAAACGCGGTACGGATTGCCGCCATCTTTAAGTTGTTCGATCAGGGGCGCGTGGGGCGAACGGTGGAGGCCGAGTATGTGGCGGGAGGAATCGCCGTGGCTGGCTGGCACCTGACCGAAGCCCGCCGCGTGTTCCTGGAAGCCGACACCCCCCAGGAGATACAAGACGCGCGCGAACTGTCAGCCTGGCTCTCGGGGAAAGGCCGCGAATTGGCGAACAGCGACGGGGAACCACTGATCGACCGGGAGGGGTTCATCTCCGTGCGGGAGATCGCCATCCGTGGGCCAAACCGGGTTCGGGATACCGTGCGACGGGATGACGCCTTAGACCTACTGGTCGAAGCCGCGCATGTGCGACGGTGCGACATCGGCAAGCGCAAACGCCTTCAAATTAACCCTAACCTATTGACCAGGCTGAGATTGCTCAACTGTAGCAACCTGTAGCAAGTGGGTTGCTACAGTTGGCAGAAAAAAACTCTATATCCGTCAACGTATTGGATTTTAGATTCACAACTGTAGCAACTGTAGCAACTGTAGCAACGTTTCCAGGAAGTGAATTTTAAGACTTCTTTTTTCTATCAGGAATTGCGTTATGAGCACCGCTTTAGACCGATTCATCCTCCCCCGACATTCCGAAAGCGTTGCTACAGTTGCTACAGTTGCTACAGTTGGAGCGCGAAAAGGGGAGCTGTGTACAGATCAATCCGCCTTGAGCGAAGAGGATCAGGCATGGGCGATCCGTTACCTGGATGCCATCGGCGAGAGCGACCAGGCGATGCGGGCGGAATACCTGAACCACCTTGCGACCGATCCCCGGCTCATTGAGCAGATGCAAGACCAGTGCATTGCGCTGGGGATCGCCAGACTGGAGGTATCGCCATGACGACAACCCGAAAATCACCCGCCCGTGTCTGCTGCATCGATTGCCGCTTTTTCGATTTCGAGGATGTTTTGGGAATCTGCCCCGTTGGCAATCGGCCGCCCGTCATTGACGACTGGCTGATCTGTCAACGCTACAAACCCATTCGCCGGCGAACCCCGACCGGCCCGAAGCCGCGCCTCTCGCCCGCTCCAAGGCAAGCCTCCCAGCGACCGCTAGAGCAGACCGACCTGGATCAACTCCGCGCCCGCATCGCCGCCGCTGGCTTGCTGTGGGCTGTGGCCGAGATCCGTCTAATCGACGGCCAACTGGCGATCAGTCACACCCGATCCGCCGAACTGGAAGACATCCGCGCGGTTGCCCAATGTCTCAAGGTACTGTGACAGACCCTCAGCACGAGGGTTTTCGTGCCGCGCAATTCGCCTAGAGACAGAACTTATAGAGGGGTTAATAATGAGTGATTACAATAAGTTACTAAGCAAACGTGATCTTTCAAAGCACTTTGGGGTATCCCAGACGACCGTGAATAACTGGCTCGACCGGGGGATGCCAGCCGCGAAAAAGCCCGATGGGAGTTTTGGTGATCACTACCTCTTTGACCTGCCAGCGGTCGCCGCCTGGCGCGCAAAGATGGCCGCCGCTGGACGCATCCAAGGCGGCCGCCCGACCGAAAAGCTCCCGCCCGCCCTGGAGCAAAATCCGCACTGGCAAAACGGTTGCCGCTTCCTGGCCGAGCAATCGGTTCGGGATTTCATCCACCACTGGCAACATGCGGACGATGCCGCCGGGATGACCGTCGGCGTGTTGGTCGACCTGTGCGATGGCGACGAACCCCGCGCGATGGCGGCCTTCAGCATGGTCTATCTGTCGCTTTTCCATGCGTTTACCGGCTGGCTGGTGGAGGATGACTTGGACGCCTTCCTTGTTGCTCACGGGCATGGGGGGATCGACGGACTCTGGTGCAAGTTCACCGGCAATGTGATCGAGACCCACACCCCCTACGGACCGCGACAGTATTCGGCTGCCGGTTCCCGCCTACCTCGTTGTGGAGCGACCGGAAGCATAAGCAAATATGCGCAAATATCCAGTTTGCATAAATGAGAGTTTATGTTATAACGTAACCATGAAACGTATCAGCATCCCCCTCGCGCATGACTTGCACCAGCGGCTCAAGGTCGCCGCCGCGATGCGTGGCGAGCCGATGACCGCCATCGCCAGCCGTGGTCTTGCCCGCGAACTGGCCGCGTTGGTGACCAAGCCCACCGCGCCCGCCCCAGAAAAGCCAGCACGATGACCACCACCGCACGCCCGAGCGACTGCCTGACTCGGGGCGAGCTGTCGGTCATCCTCGCCTTGACGCTGCTGGTCACCGGCCACCGCCCCGAGGCCCTCGCCCGTGTCGGTCGCCAAATTACCCAGACCTGGATGGAGGGCACCGCCGCGTTATGACCGTGATCGTCGACCCCAAAACCGGCAAGCCGTTTGCGGATGCAGACCCAAAACCGAAGCGGCCCCAGCGTCGCAAATCGACATGGCTCGCCAAGGCATCGACGCCTGCCGAGCTTGCCAAGCAACCACCGAGACACCCGACCCATGCTGAATCCGTCAATGACGTTTTTTGGAATCGCGGGGCAGATGCCCGCCAAGATCCGCGCGAAGATCGACGCCGCGAAATCGAAGAGGCCCGCATCGCCGCCAAGATCCGCGCCAAAATCCCCTACCTCACCGCCATTGCCACGCGCAGCCGCCCGTGAGGCCGAGATCGCGCTTGGCGTTTACGTGAAGCACGGACGGACCCGCGCACAAGCGGTCCGCGCCCTGGCTAGCCAGCACCCCGAGCTACACGCCCGATGGATTGCCGAGGTGAATCATGGGTAAGCCCAACAACGACCTGCTTGCCGCCGCTCGCGATGCCGTTGGCGGATTGCAGGCAACGTTCGGCGCCGCAAAAAAGGAGCTTGACGCCCTGCAGGCCGATCGCGACGAGATCGCCCGCGCGCCGACCGCACGTAGCGACATCAAGGCCGCAATCTCCGTGTGGGTCGACGAACAAGCCGCCGACTATCGCGCCAAGCTGGACCCAATATTTGACGTATTGAGCGCCCTCCCCGGCGAGATCGACGCCGCACTCCGGCCCGAAGGCGGCCGCGAACACCTCACCAGACTCTTTGGGCAGGCCCGCTTTTCGCTGAACCACGCAGCCGCCGCCGTTGGCGCCCTCGTGCTCGCGGTCGGTCCAGACGCCGCAAAGGCCGCGCTGCATCGCGAGCTGGAGCGCGCGCTCCCGGCTGAAGGCGGAATGCCAAAGGCCCAGCGTGACGCCGAACTCGCCCGGCTGGATGCCGAGATTCGCGACCGCACCACCGCGCTTGACCAGATGCGGCGCGATTCGACCCAGATTGGGCTGGTCTTACAGTGACCGCCGTCGAGATCCCCCAGGCATGGGTCAAGGTCGCCGATGACGCCAGCGCTCTCAGCCTGGCCCATGGCTACCACTTCCACGGGAACAGCGGCCGGCTGGTCGCAGAACTGCGCACCGGCGCCGCACTCCCCGCCGAAAGCGACTATGGGGTAACCCTCGCGTCAGGCCAGACGCTCTACCCCGACCAGCTCGCCGCGCTCGGACCCGGCGCCCTCTATGCCCGCGCGCTCGGGGAATCGACGCGCCTCATCCTTCGATAGGAACGTACCCCATGACCTTTATCCCAACCATGCAGCAAAACAAGCTCGTACTGGACGCGCTCAAACTGATCGCCGCCGGGCGCCACTCCGCCTTGAGCGAAGTCGACGAAATCCGTTTAGAGCAGCACATGGCAGACCTCGCCTTGATCAGCGGCCCGGACGTGTTGCGCATCATCACCGCGCCGCCAAACAGCGACCGCGTTCGCCACCTCGTTTGACGTCAGTCCCGCGCCCCCCGAGGCCAGAGCGGTCATAGCGGGGTGCGGCTGTAAGACGGCATGACCGCTCACCGTCGACGTGTGCCAACGGACACCCCGCAAACCTCCAAACAGGGGCAGCGCGACACACCGCCCGCCGGGGCGAGATCCGGCAATCCCCCCGACGTTGAATCTCCAGTCCTCCGAGGGCGCATCACGGCGGGCACCAATCAACAGAGCCTGCCAGGTGGAACCCGACGACCGCGACATCCTTGATGAAATCCAGCGCGCGCTAAACCGGCGCCTGCCCAAGGAGTTCCGGCGCGATATCGACGATGTTGTTACCGAGACCCGCGACCGCCACCCCGCTGGCCGATGGATCAAGCTGCGCCATGCCGACCGACCGCCCCGCTTCGGCGAACCGTTGAAATAAACCGCAACAGTGACGATAAATAGATTGCCAACTATCGCAACAGTTGCGATAATCTGGCAATCTATTTATCGAAACAGTTGCGAGAAATGAACGAACCAACCGCACCGCCGCGCCGTGGCCGCCCCCCGACCGGAACCGCGATGACCCCCGCCGAACGCATGGCGAGAACACGCCAGAAAGCCCGTGCCGCGCTCGCCAGCGAAGATCCCGCGCCAATCGACCAGATCCCCGATACCGCGCTCCTGGAAGCCCTCCGCGTCTCCTACCGCCAAGCGCAAACCCACGATATGGCCGCTTGCGTGGCTGAACTCTTTCGCCGCGCCAACCCCCGCGCCGTCGCTGGTCAGTCGCTGCTGGTCACTTTCACGCTGACGCCCGATGCACTGGAAGCCACCGCAGCACGATTCGAGACCCAAGCACACGGCAAGAATATGGATCCGCCAAGTGGCGGATCCATAAACGCCTTGAGTAGCGTGACGGAAACAGATACCGCAACCGTTACGGAAATTTATACCGCAACTGTTGCGGAAACTGATATTGCAACAGTTACGGAAATTTCATCAAGGGGCTACCCGCCGCATATCCGAAGCATGGCCATCGCCATGACCGACGAACGGAAGACTAACGCCGAGATCCGTGCCGAGATCCGTTCCCGACTTGGCCGCTCCCCTGACAAGGGCAACCTGCCGCGATTGGTCCGCTCCTGGCGCCGCGCGGCGGAATCCTGAATACCAGGATTCCCGGTAACCTCCCTCCCGTCTCGCCGGCACGACTCGCCCGTCAATCTCCTCAAATGTGAGGAATTCCCACTTTGCCCCCTCGCCCGCGCGCGCGATGTCGTCACCATGAATATCAACCTGGCATCCATGGGCCAACAACTTGGCGCCCTCACCACCGCCGTTTACTCCGGGAAAGGCGAGATGGAAGACCTCAAGCGCCGCGTCGAACGCATCGAAACCCGCCTGGATCTGACTGAGGCGCATTGACGCCCGCCGCGCGAACCTCTTCGATGTTCTGCCTGCCCAAAGCCTGGCCCTTCCCGCGTCACCGACTCACACACAAAAACCTACACAACCGCCCGCCGCCCCGCGTCCTTTGGGCAATGTTAGATATTGCCCATGCACACGAACAGGACTTTCACTTTCGCGGTGTTGCTCATAATCGACATGACCAATCGAATGGAACGAAACATGTGCCGTTGAGCGGCAAAGGCGCAACGAGCATAAAGCTGTTAAACGGGTTACACCGGTCGGTGGTCAGGGTATGACGACAGCAAACCTGCCCCGTCTTATTGCGCCGACCGCTCCACGGACATTCTCAGGCGCATTGCTTCCCACGCCCTTCGTTGCTCGATCGACAAACCCTGGACGCGCGCCGGATTCACTGCCGCACTGGCGTGAGGATCGCCGCTGGATCGAGACGCCCTGCTTTGTGTCTGGCGTCGCACGCCCTGCAACTCCCGGCCCTGATTGTGGAGCAACTCGCGATAACGCGCATCCTGCCGTTCCCGGAGAGACTGGAGACGCATCCCCTCCGCGGGCGAAACGGGTCCGGCTTCCTGGCGCATCGAGCGCCAGTCGCGCTCCAGTTGCAGCCAGCCGGAGGCCGCCCGACGCGCCTGCTGCCCGGCCGCGTCCGCCGTGGCCGGATCCGCGCGAACCGGAGCAACCAGAAAACAGAGCGTTGCGAGAAGACACGTCCGTGAGATTCGCGACCTCATTCGCACTGATTTAGCGCAACACATGGGTTCAGTCATCTGGATTGTGCCGATGCTGACTGACGTTTCTGTAGGAAATGGCGCAATTGATCATCAAGAGATTTGATTAACAATAGGACTTACGCATTGACAGAAGGTCGAAATTGTGGGTTGACATGCTCCATGCTCGGCATGAACATTCGAATAAAAAAAGCAACGACATCGTTAAATAAGTCGCGCTGCAAAGCATAGCAATGACGGAGGACGTCGGTAGCACATAGCCGTTGCAATTG
>NZ_CAIPNF010000412.1 GCF_903866365.1 uncultured Thiocystis sp. | reverse complement strand
TTCGTCGAGTTCGGGCATGAATTCGGAGCCCAGGCCGCTGTGCCAGTCTTGCAGCACGGGGACCGCGCGGAAGGTTTCGCGCCAACCGCTGGCAAGCCCCGCCTGCCAGGATTCGATTTGGGCGATCGCGGCCCGATGCGGTCCAGTCTCCACGACCAGCCCCACGGCCTGGAATGGCCATTTCAGGGGGGCCAGGATTCCGCCAATCCCCGCCAGCGGGATCAGTGTGCTGAAAAGGAGGAGGACGGACAGTGCGATGGTCGTCCGTGGCCAGTGGAGCACCTGGACGAGCAGCGGTCGATAGGCCCGGATAAGCGCCCGGCTCAGCGGATTGGCTGACTCGCGCGGGATGCGTCCCCGGATCAGATAGCCCATGAGTACCGGCACCAAGGTGACCGCCAGACCCGCGGCGGCGGCCATGGCATAGGTTTTGGTGAACGCCAGCGGCGCGAACAGCCGTCCCTCCTGCGCCTCCAGGGTGAAGACCGGCACGAAGCTCAGGGTGACGATGAGCAGCGAGAAGAACAGCGCCGGACCGACCTCGGTCGCGGCCTGGCCGATCACCTCCCAATGCCGGGCGCGGGTCAGGTCGGGGCCGGCGCGCTCCAGATGTTTGTGGGCGTTCTCGACCATGACGATGGCGGCGTCGACCATGGCCCCGATGGCGATGGCGATACCGCCGAGCGACATGATGTTGGCGTTGATGCCCTGTGCATTCATGACGATAAATGCCACCAGCACGCCGAGCGGCAGGCTGATGACCGCGACGAAGGCCGAGCGCAGATGGAAGAGAAAGACCAGACAGACCAGCGCGACGACGACGAATTCCTCGATCAGCTTGTCGCGGAGGTTATCCACCGCCGACAGGATGAGTTCCGAGCGGTCATAGGTCTCGACGATCTCGACCCCTTCGGGCAGCCCGGCTTTGAGCGCGTCGAGCTTCGACTTGACCGCCGCGATGGTCGTCAGCGCGTTCTCGCCGGAGCGCATCACGATGATGCCGCCGGCGACCTCGCCCTCCCCGTCCAGATCGGCGACCGCGCGACGCATCTCCGGGCCGATCTGAACCCGCGCCAGATCGCGCAGCAGGATCGGCGTTCCGCGCTCGGTCAGGTCCACCGGGATGGTTTCGATGTCCGCCAGCCCGGTCAGATAACCGCGGGTACGGATCATGTATTCGGCCTCGGCCAGTTCGATTACCGAGCCGCCAACCTCCTGATTGGCACCGCGCACCGCCTCCGCGACCCGCGACAGCGGAATGCCATGGGCGCGCAGTTTTTCGGGATCGACCACGATCTGATATTGACGGACCATGCCGCCCACGGTCGCGACCTCGGCGACGCCGGGCACCGCCTGCAACTCGAACTTCAGGAACCAATCCTGGAGGCTACGCAGCTGCGAGAGATCATGCCGCCCGGTGCGATCCACCAGGGCATAGCTGTAGACCCAGCCGACCCCGGTAGCATCCGGTCCCAGTCGCGGCTGGACACCTTCCGGCAGGCTCGCGGCGGCCTGGCTCAGATACTCCAGCACCCGCGAGCGCGCCCAGTAGAGATCCGTCCCATCCTCGAAGAGAATGTAGGTGAAGCTGTCCCCAAAGAAGCTATAGCCCCGCACCACCTTGGCGCCCGGCACCGCCAGCATGGTGGTGGTGATGGGATAGGTCACTTGATCCTCGACGACCTGGGGCGATTGACCCGGAAAGGCCGTGCGCACGATAACCTGCACATCCGACAGATCGGGGATGGCGTCCAATGGGGTCTGTTTGACAGACACCAGACCCCACGCAGTGAGCAGAACCGCCGCCAACAACACCAGAAAGCGATTTCGCAGCGACCAGAGAATCACCCATTTCATGATGATTCTCCCTGAAAAATCATGAATGAACGTCTCTGATAATTTCCATCTTGGGAAATGCCAAGCGCCAACGCAGCATAAAACTCAATGCACATGATCGCCTCCCGGCGCCATGGAAGACCCCCGACCGAGATTGCTCAAAGTGGACTCGGAGTCGATGAGGAATTGACCGGAGACGACGATCTCATCGCCTTCGTCCAACCCCGACAGGATCTCGACCTCCCCGCCGGACTGCATGCCGACCACCACATCAATGGGCTGAAACCGTCCCTCCCCGAACGCCTTGACCACGCTCGCGCGCTCGCCGGTCACGATCAGCGCCTCGGATGGGATCTTCAGCACCCCGCGCCGGGGTCCGCCCTCAATGACGACGTTGGCGAACAGATTGGGCTTGAGCGCCAGTTCGGGATTCTCGAAGACTAGCCGTACCCGCAGCGTGCGGCTTTTCGGATCCAGTGCCGGATAGAGATAGTCCACCTTGCCTGTCCAGGTTTGACCGGGTCGCGCCGGCAGCCGGATCTCCGCCGTCAGTCCGGGTGCGAGCCAGTCGATCTGATGCTCGAAGATGTCCGCCAGCACCCAGACCCGGCTCAGGTCCGCAATGGTGAACATGGCGCTCGCGGCGGTGACGTACATGCCTTCGCGGGCCATCATCTCGGTCACCACGCCATCGATCGGGGACAGCACGGGGATCGTCTGGCGGGTCTCGCGACGCCGTTCGATATCGCCGATGACGGACTCGGGAACCTCCAGCAGACGCAGAATGTTGCGCGCCTTGTCCGTCTTGACCTGCGCCACGCCCGCCGGCTGCGGGGCCAGTGCCTGAAGGAAATCGACCTGGGCCGAGAGAATGTCGGGCGCATAGAGTTGCGCCAGTTCCTGACCCTTCCGGACCGGCTCGCCCTCGGCCCTCACGACAAGCCCCTGGATGAAGCCGTCTGCGCGGGGATGCAGGTGAGCCAGACGGGTCTCGTCGTACTCCACTCGGCCAAGGGTGCGGATCGATTTCCAGAGCGTGCCGCGCTCGACGCGCGCGGTCCGCACCCCAAGGTTTTGCACGGCCGCCGCGTCGAGTCGGACCTGTGGTCGACCCTCGGATTCGTCATCCATCAGCGGATCCTGCCGCTGTTCCACCAGGTTCATGCCGCAGATCGGACAGGTGCCCGGCGCATCCCGAACGATTTGCGGGTGCATGGGGCAGACATAGGTCGGATCCTGGTGCTTGGCCGCGTGCTCCAGGGGCGTGTCTCCCAGAGTTTCAGACAAGGTTTCGCTGGGTGTGGCGCGTATCGGCGACTCCCTGCCGCAGGCCGGCAACAACAGGATCGAGAACAGGACCGCCAGGAACGGGACGGGAAAACGTCCCAGCGGTACGGGACGCCGGGACAGGGAAGGCTTGAGCATGGTGATCACCTCCGGCACCGCAACCGTGGGCGCCGCATCGAGCAATGGAGACCGGCGAAACGCAAGCGCGCGCGCCGAACAGGCTGACAGACGTCAGCGGGGCTCAGGCGATCGGCGGGTCAGGAGGTCGAGCGGCTCGGTCAGGGAAGAAGCGGTAATAGAAACTGGCGGGATTCATGTATTGGTCGGAGCCGGTGGGAAGCGCCCGCGTGACTGTGGCGGATGGCAGACCGTGGATCACGCCAAAAGCGACCGCCAACGCGCATTTGGCGCATTTGAACGGTTGATCGCCATCGACCGTTGCATCGGCGCTTCGGTCCACGGCATGCATCGTACAATCGGCAAACTCGGAGGTCGGTTTTGAGTGCTTGCAGTCGAGCCAGATGCCCGCCATCACCTGAGCCTGAAAGGCCAGCAGGCAGAGCAGAACGATCCATCTGGCGGTTTTGCGTGAGTGGTGCATCGGTGAGGAGATAGTGACGGATGAGGCTTGCTGCAAGCCGCCCGCATCGTCAAGGCGAACGACACTGAATCCGTCCATCCAGCACGGGCGCAATGGTCTTCCCATGGCGAATGGCGTCGATCAGCAGGTCCGAAATCAGGCGGCCGGTCATCACCGGAGTCGTCATCTCGGTGAGCATCGCATAGCCATCGCCGCCCGCGGCCAGAAAATCGGGCATGACGACCTGGTAAAGCCGCTCTGGATCGAGGGGGCCATCCGGCAGGCTGGCCGATGCCAGCCGCCGGTCCGCGATGCCATAGCGCAGACCGGAGACCTGAAGCAATCCGCCAGGATTGTCCTCGGGATCGAACGCGGCGCTCCGTTGCAGTGCCGCGATCAATTGCGCCCCGGTGAGTTGGCCCACGACCAGTTCGTTACGGAAGGGAAAGGCTTCATAGACCTGCTTGAGCGTGACGGGTCCAGCCGGGATATTCGCCCGGAAGCCGCCGGCATTGAACAGGGCGACATCCGCCAGCGTGACCTCGCGCGCCAGGTCGGCCACGAGATTGCCAAAGACGGCCTCGCCACGGCGAATGTCCTCGCGCCGGGCGCTCAAGTCCACGGCGGCCACCCCGATCTCCTCGGCCAGTCCAGCCTCGGCATCCGCGACGATGCGCGCGACCTCGGCCGCCATCTCGGGATCTTCGGGGGCGCTGGCATCCATGGGCAGAAGACGGTAGGCGGTGCGCGCCAGACGCCCCTCCCGACAGGCCAGATCCAGGCGACCGAGCCAGTGACCGCGCTCGCCGGCCTGCACGATCGCGACATCGCCTTCCAGCACCGGTTGTTCCAGAACAAAATGATTGTGACCGCCGACGATCAGATCGATCCCCGGAACCGCCTGTGACAACCGCCGGTCGTCGGTCAGCCCGAGATGCGACAGGACGACCACCAGATCGGCCTGTGCGCGCAACTCAGGCACGAGACGCCGGGCGACGATCACCGGATCCTCGACGCTCACACCCACGGCATTGCGCGGATGGGTCGCCGTGGTCAGCTCCGGGGTGGTCAGTCCCAGCAGGGCGACAGTCGGCCCGCCCGGCCTGGCGATCATTAGGCTAGGCTGGACCGGCAAGGGCTCTGGATGGGTCTGGATATTGGCCGAGAGAAAGGGAAAATCCGCCTGTCCGGCCAGGCGCCGGAAGACCTCCTGACCATAATCGAACTCATGGTTGCCCATGACAGCGGCATCCACGCCCATGCGGTTGAACAGGATGACGTCAGGGATGCCGAGGAACAGACTGGAACTGACCGTGCCCTGAAGCAGGTCGCCGGCGAACAGGAGGAGCACGGATCGGTCGGGATCCTCCGCGCGCACCCGCGCCGCGGTTGCCGCCAGCCGCGCAAGACCGCCGAGGCCAGCGGGATGGCCCGGAGCGGCGGCATCGTCGGTATCGGGCTCCAGTTGACCGTGGAAGTCGTTGAAATGCAGCAGGGTGACGGTATCGCCTGTCCGGCAACCCGCGTCAGCCACGCCATGGATGAGCAGGCTCAGCAAGCAAACCAGGAATCGGGTCGAGCGACCTGTCGAGATCAACATACAGCCGATCCGCCAATGATTTAGGGAGATCGCGCGGCCGCTGGCTGCGCGATCTCGGTTTGCATTATCTCGGGGGGGCGCGCAGCGGAGCCATATGCAACATCCACTGCGGCTGGGGCCGTGCCGCGGGCGCGGCGACTGGAGCCGGAATCGGAGCAGGCGCTACCTCGACGGGCTGCGCGGGTTCAGGTTCGGCAACAACGGGGGCGCTTTCGACAACCGTTGGCTCTGAGGTGGTCTCGACCGGCTCGACTGCCGGGGCCGTCTCGGTCGCCGCTGGCTCGACCGGCTCAACGACCGGGATCGGCTCGACCGCCACTGGCTCGACTGCCGGGGCCGCCTCGGTCGCGACTGGTTCGACCGCTGGAGCCGCCTCGGTCGCCACTGGCTCGACTGCTTTTGCCACAGGAGCGGGCGTCGACACGGGCGCGCTCGTTTGCGGCTGAGACGAAGCGGAATCGACCGGAGCGGAATCGACCGGAGCGGAATCGACCGGAGCGGCGTCGACCGGAGCGGCGTCGACCGGAGCGGCGTCGACCGGAGCGGCGTCGACCGGAGCGGCGTCGACCGGAGCGGCGTCGACCGGAGCGGCGTCGACCGGAGCGGCGTCGACCGGAGCGGC
>NZ_CAIPNF010000411.1 GCF_903866365.1 uncultured Thiocystis sp. | reverse complement strand
TGCCGGTCGGCGTTTGGTGCGCGGGCACCGGCAGTCGCCCGGCCTTGTACCAATTCCAGGCCGTGCGGTACGAGATGCCTTGCTGCTTTGCCCAAGTGCTGAGTTTCATGCAAAATAGAATAGCATTTTATTCTATGTAATACTACAAAAACTTCTAGCAGTTAGAACCCCTGATAGAGAGTCTCCAGCGTCTTGCTGAAGCCGTCCGACACGTCCTTCGGCACCCGGCCGACGGCCACGCCGAGCAGGATGGAAAACACCAGGATCTTGAGCGTCTCGTCCTTGGCCAGCGCCGCGAAGATGTTGGATGGCACCAGACTGAGCAACAGCGCTTCCAGGCCCAGCGTGGGCGGTTGCGGATCCGGGCCATTGAGTTCCATGGCGAGGTTGTTGGAGTCCAGGTCGCCGCCGACGATCGCGCCAAAGGTGTCCAGGGTTTCCCGCGGCAGATCGACGCCGGGCTGAAGCGCCAGCATGGTGCCAGCGCCGATCACGGCGGCGATGAGCGCAAACACCGCGAACACCAGCAGCACGCGGCCAAAGAGCCGACCGCCGCCGCCCTCTTGGATCAGACGTTGCGTGCTAAGGATGACCGCCGACAGCATGAACGGCAGCACGATCATCTTCATCAGATCCAGATAGAGGTGACCCACGAACGCGAGTTGCAGCGACAACTCGGGCAGATAGGCACCCAGCGCCAGACCTCCCGCCAGACTGAGCAGGATGATCCAGGGGTTTAACGCCAAGTTTTTCAGCCAGGTCATGAGAGTCATTCACCGTGAGTGCGTATCGGCCTGCAGAACCTTGTCGATCTCAAGCGGCCGCATTAGACCATCTGTCGCTCGGCCAAGCGCGCGAATGCCCCATCCGCCGCCATCAGCTCGGCATAACGGCCCGTCTCGACCAGACGCCCGTCGACCAGGACGTAGATCCTGTCGGCGTTGATGACGGTGCTGAGCCGATGGGCGACCACCACTCGGGTGACGCTCAAGCGCTCCAGGCTCTCGGTGACTACCGCCTGGACCCGGTTGTCGAGCGCGCTGGTCGCCTCGTCCAGCAACAGAATACGCGGGCGTCCGACGATGGCGCGGGCGATCATGAGTCGCTGCAACTGCCCGCCCGACAGTGAATTGCCGCCTTCGAGGATGACCGAGTGCATGCCCATCGGCATCTCGCGGATGTCATCGGCCAGACCGACCCGTTCCGCCGCCTCCCAGGCATCGTCCAGCGTACCGCCCACGGCGCCGACGATATTCTCATAGAGCGACCCCGGCAGCGGCTGCGAGCCTTGCAGCACCACCCCCATCTGCCGGCGCACCGCGACCGCGTCGAGGTGATCCAGTTGCTTGCCGTCGATCAGAATGGCGCCAGTCTCCAGGGTCTCGAACCCGAGCAGCAGGCGCATCAGGGTCGATTTGCCCGAACCCGAGGGGCCGACGATGGCGATCATCTCGCCGGGCGCGGCCTTGAGCGA
This sequence comes from uncultured Thiocystis sp., assembly GCF_903866365.1. Taxonomy (GTDB): domain Bacteria; phylum Pseudomonadota; class Gammaproteobacteria; order Chromatiales; family Chromatiaceae; genus Chromatium. The sequence continues at coordinate 10,626 of NZ_CAIPNF010000411.1, read as the reverse complement.
CACCCCGTCGAGGATCAGCGGACCCTCCTGGCGGTAGCGAAAACGCGCGCCGGAGACCTCCAGCGCGCCGGAGATGAGCCCCGGATGCTCGCGGCTCTCGACCGCTTCCGGGCAGGCGTCGAGCAGCGGGCGCGCCCGCTCCATCTGCGGCTGAATGGCCAGGAGCTGGGTCAGAACCTGGGTCATCTCGGTCATGCCCGCCGCGAAACGCTGAAAGGCGATCAGGAGCGCGGCGAAGGCCCCAAGCGCGACCAGCGACTCGGCCTCGGAGGGCTTGCCGATCGCCAGCACGAACAGGAAGAGGCCGGAGAGCGCGAAGACCTCGTTCAGCGTCGCCTGGGTCGCGCCCAGTCGTTCGGCGCTGATCCGGCGCCGGCGACCCTGCGCGAACAGGTCTGCCCAGCGCGCGAAGGCGCGGTCCTCGGCGGCCGCCAGGCGGATCTTGGTGACCCCCAGGATGAGTTGCAGCAGGGTGCTGTTGATCTCGCCGTTGATGGCCGCGAGCGGTCGCTCCTGACGCAGACGCCGCGCCAGCAGCAGGGCGCTGCCCGTCACATAGATGAGCACGGCCAGACTGGCCCAGAGCGCCAGGTGCGCGTCATACAGGAACATCAGCACGAAGCTGAAGACCGAGAAGACGCCGCTCAGGATGGCGTTGGCGCTGGCCGTGGAGATCAGGCTCTGGATCTGGGTAATGGCGCCCACGCGGGTGGCTAGCTCACCGGCGGAATAGCGCTGGAAGAAACTCAGCGGCAGCCGCAGCAGACGGTCCATCAGGGCCGATTGCAGCGCGCGGCCCAGGTGCGCCTCGATGCGCGCATAGCCGAGCAGGCTGATGTAGGTCAGGACGAAGCCGGTGACGCCCAGGACCGCGAGCAACAGGCCCATCTCGATCAAGAGCCCGGTTTCGTGGTCCGGAATCACCTGATCGATCATCAGCCCGGTCGCCACCGGGATCGCCATGCCGAGCAGACCCAGCATGGCCCCGGTCGCCAGGGTCGCGGTCAGATCCGGCGAACGCCCAAACAGCCCGAACCGGAAGAGATCTCGATAGCCGATGGAGCGGGCCGGCAGCGAGCCGCTCAACTGATAGGCCGTGTCGCCGACCCGCTCGAAGGGCGGCGGTGCGTCGCCCGTCGGGTCGATGATCCGCGGGCGTCCGCGCGCATCGAGCCGCAGCACCAGCGGCTGGCCGCTGTCGCGATCGAAACCGAGCAGGATGCCGAAATCGGAGGTCCACCAGCGGCGGCGCAAGCTGACCGCGCGCATGCGGAACCCGTTCGCGCGCGCCAACTCCGTGAGCGTCGGCGGCGGGCCTGTCCCGTCGTCGCCAGCGCTGGGCGGCAGACGCACCGCGAAGCCCTGATCCTGCCCGATGAGGCGTACCGCCGCGACTAGGGGCGGCTCGTTCAGCGGCTCGGTGATCCGGTCGGAGCGCACGTCCACCGCCGCCATCAATTGCCCCAGACCCTGCAATCGCTTGGCCGTGGTGGCGGTCAGGCGCGCCCGCAGACGGTTGTGTTCGTCGACATCGGCGAGACGCAGATTCATCACGCCGATCTCGAACAGCAGCCGGTGCAGCGCCGTCAGGCCCGTCCAGGCGGCGCCATCGAGCAGCGCCACGCGGGTGTCGACGGCCGCCAGCGCCTGGTCCTTCAGGGACATGAGCCAGCCGTCCGGAGACAGCGGAAACAGCCGTTCGGTCGCGTCCTCCGCCAGTTCCTGCATGTCGAGCAGCAGACAGTCGCTCGGCGTGACCCGGACCCAGCCCACCCCGCCGCGCACCGTGAAGCGTCGGCCAGCGCGCACCGAGAGGGGCGCGCCTGACAGCCCATCGCCTGAACTGGCCTCAATGGGCGTGATCTGGTGGTCGATGTCCGGGCGCGGGGTGACCCAGCGGGCCATGCCGCGCATCAGCGCCTGGACCCAGCGATCCAGCGCCGGCGCCACCAGCGCGGCGCCCTCGGGCGTAGCGGCGAGCCCTTCGATCGACGCAGGCGCGACCTCCAGGATCTCCGTGCCGATCGGCCCCAGCGCCAGCAGGCTCAATCCCATGCCGACCCGCGCCGAATCGATCCCCAGGATCAGTCCGCCCTGGGGCACCGTCGCGAAATAATGGCGCGCGCCGACCGATTCGCCATCGCGCAGCGCGACCAGAAAGAGTTCCACGCGGCCGTTCAGCACCAACGCCGCGCGGCCGGGGTCATCGAAGCGGCGCGGCGCGTTTCCGGCCAACCCATGGCGGGTGCCGAGCGGCGCGAGAGACTGCGCAAGCAGGGTTGAGTCGGTCACGAGTCCAGATCGATCCGTCATGTTTCAATCAACCGCCGATAGGCACCATCCCCGGCGATCAGCGCCTCATGGGTGCCGCGTTGCAGGATGCGGCCCCGGTCGAGCACGATGATCTCGTCGCAGTCGCGGATGCTGCTCAGACGATGGGCGATGATCAGGCAGGTGCAGCCGCGCCGCAGCAGGTTGTCGATCACCGCCTTTTCGGTCACGGCATCGAGCGCGCTGGTCGCCTCGTCGAGCACCAGGATCGAGGGATTGCCGACCAGCGCGCGGGCAATCTCCAGACGCTGACGCTGACCGCCGCTCAGGTTGCGTCCATTCTCTTCGAGCCGGGCGTCATAGCCGCCGGGCCGGGTCATGATCAGCGCATGGATCATGGCGTCCTCGGCGGCCGCGACCATCTGAGCGTGCGGCATGGTGTCGTCCCACAGGGTGATGTTGTCGCGGATGCTGCCCTCGAACAGCACGATCTCCTGATCGACCACGGCCAGCGAATTGCGCAGGATGTCGCGCGGCAGCTCATGCAGCGGCACACCATCGAAACGGATCTCGCCGGCGCGCGGTTCCATGAGTCCGGAGACCAGGCGGCCGACCGTGGACTTGCCGCTGCCCGAGGCCCCGACCAGCGCGACCCGGCTACCGGGGGCCATGTCGAGCGAGAACCCCTCGATCAACGGCGGCTCCAGCGGCGCATAGCCGAAGGCGATCGCATCCAGGGTGATCCGGCCGCTCAGGCGCTTCAGTCGTGTCGTGGTCGCGCGTTCCGGGGCCGTCGCGCTCCGGTCATCGAACTCGCTGGCCTGGGGGTAGCGCAGGGTATCGTCGATCTGCGCCAGGTTGCCGCGCTGATCCTGCAACTGAGTCGCCGCGTTCACTAGGGCCGCGACCGGCTGGGTGAAGAGACCCGCGATCACCGAAAAGGCCACCAGCATGCCGATGCTGAAGTCCTCGATCATGGTGTAGTAGCCACCCACCACCAGCACGGAGGCCGTCGTCAGGGTGGCGGTGAGCGTCTGGGTGGCCGCGATCAGGGCGGTCCGTTGAATGCTCTTCTGCTCGGCATTGACATAGAGGGTGTGCAGACCGGACCACTTGGCAAAAAAGAGGTCATCGGTGCCGGTCGCCTTCAGGGTCTCCATCATTCGCAGTCCCTGCATGACCTTGCTCTGCATCTTGACGAAGGCCATCGCGACCTTCTCCGAGACCTCCTTGAGCGACTCCTGGAGGACGCGAAAGAGCAGCACGTTGACGACCGACAGCCCCACGCAGATCAGCGTCAGGGTCAGGCTGTATTGCAACAGCAGCAGGGTCAGCAGCAGCAGCAGGGCCAGATTGATCGTGACCTCGGCGAGCATCCGCGACAGCCCATAGGCCAGCACATCGGCCAGACCGATGCGGCTGCTCACCATGCCGGCGTAGCGTTGCACGAAAAAGGGCACCGGCAGACGCAAGACATGCCAGACCAGCCGCGTCGAGAGGACGACGGACAGCCGCGCGCCGATCCGGGCGACCAGCGTCAACCGGAGATAAGAGAGCAGCGCGAGCAGCGGCACCATCACCGCGAGTACCGCCAGCAGTGGATAGACCCAGGCATCGAGCCGGCCGATCAGGATCTTGTCCAGATAGATCCGCTGCAGAGCCGGCATCAGCATCAGGAAGACCGCCATCAGCGCGCTGGCGAGCAGCACCAGCGCGATCGGACGCAGGGTGGTGCGGGTCATCTCGAACAGTCGCGGCAACAGCGGCTGCGGTCGCCCGCCGGGCTGGAAATCCGGTCCGGGCGCGAAGGCCAGCAGCATGCCGGAGAAAAAGCCGTCGAATTCCTCGCCGCTCAGCACCCGGCGCCCGCTCGCCGGGTCGTTGATCCGAAACCCCTGTTGGACGATCCCCTCGAACACCACGAAGTGGTTCATGTTGACGAAGAGAATGGCCGGCACCGGCAGGTTCGCCAACTCGGCCGGCTCGCGTCGCTGCCCCTTCGCCTCCATCCCCAGGGAGCGCGCGGCCTTCAGCAGATTGAGCGCCTTACTGCCGTCGCGCGAGACCCCGCAGAGCACCCGCAGTTCCTCCAGCGGCAGCCAGCGCCCATGATAGGCCAGCACCATGGCGAGCGCGGCGGCGCCGCACTCCAGCGCCTCCATCTGCAGGATGGTCGGGGTCTTGACCGGACGTTGAGGCTTCATTCTAGATCCGGCAATTGGAACCACAAAGGCGCAAAGGACGCAAAGAAAAACAAGGGTTTGAAATACTCATGATATTTACCAAGGGGTAAATGTCGTCATGGACACAAGGCACTGAAACCCTTTGCGTTCTTTGTGTTCTTTGCGGTTCAAAGGATCTTTACCAGATTCATCGTGTCGCGGCCCGATACCAGCCGAAGACATGATCGAAGACCGGGAACAGCAGGCTGATCAGGTGGGTGCGTCCGACCACCACCTCGGTCTGGGTCAGGATGCCCGGCTGGATGCTGACCGCCGGCCCCTTGCCGGACGACCAGACATAGCCGCTCGGGTTGACCGGGCTCGGGCGCAGCTCGACCTCGATCTCCAGCGGCGGGCCGTCGGCCAGAATCTTGTCCACCAGCACCTCGTTGCGCAGCCGGTTCATCAAACTGGCCCGGTTCGAGGGCAGCTCCGCGACCCGGATCACGGTGCCGAGCAGATAGCCGTCGAGTTCACGCTTGACGGTCGAGAGCGCGACCCGCGCCTCCATGCCGGTCTGGATGCGCTTGCCGTCGGCGGCGGGCACGAAGGCCATCGCCTTGACGCCGCGCGGATTGCCCTCAACCGAGGACAGCAGACGCGCGATCGCCTGCCCTGGGGCCAGCGGATCGCCCTCGCTGACGCTGACCTCGACCACCAGACCAGCCGCCGGCGCCCTCGCCAGGCGGTCGCGCTCGTACTCCCGGCGCAGATTCTCGGCCTGATCGCGCAGCAGGTCCGCCTGCATCCGGGCCTGATCGAGTTCTCGACGCTGTTGATTGCGCGTCGTCTCGTGCTCCACCTCCAGCTCCGTCATCTGGTTGCGGATCGTGTACATATCGTTTTCCAGCTCGCCTAGCCGCGCCTGGCTTTCGATCAGCGACTCGGTCGAGATCGCGCCCTTTTCGCGCAATTTCGACATGCCCTCGTTGAGCTTGAGCAGGATCTGGTGCTGCGCCTCCAGACTCGCCAGATGCTCCCGATAGGCGCGCAGCAGACGCGCCTCCTGTTCATCGGCCAGTCGCCATTGCGCCTCGTTGGAGCGCTGGAGCGCGTCCTGATAGTGGCGGGATTGTTCGGCCTCCGTGACGGCACTTTGCCATTGATCGAGCAGGTCGGGGCGTCGGATCTCGGCCACCGGCGCATCCTTGTCGACGACATCGCCCGGCCGCACCAGCAGGCGCTCGATCCAGCCGGTATCGGGCGAGGTCACGACCCCGACGCCAGCGGTCGAGAGCAGCACGCCCTCGCCGCCAACCCGCTCGGGCGCGGTGGCGAGGATGCTCCAGATAACGCCGGCAAGCGTCACCGCCGCGACCAGACTCAGACCCAGAACGTGCATGGGCCGGACGATCTCCAGCGACCGATCCAGCTCATCCGGATCCGTGACTTTGGCGAGCGCGGCCTGGCGAAAGAGCATGTTCATTAGAAGCGGTCGCGCAGTCCGAGGTCATGGTTCGACAAGGCTCTCCTGAGCGCCGCCGAAGGGCTCACCACGAACGGCTTCACGGAATGGCAGTGGGCTGGAAGCTGGCAGCTCATTTCAGAATTGCTCCGGCGGCCCCGACAGGGCGAACTCATCCACCGAGGTTTTCTCATGCATAACGTCACTCGTTTGCTTCAATAAGCCGTTGCGCAATGGCTCTCGCCCAGGGATTGATCTGTCCGTAGACTTTGATCAAGCGACCTTGAGAAGCTCTAAACAGGAGTTTTGCCGACGCGTTTTCCTCGGAATTGTCGTACAGGTAGGTTCGGTCAGCCAAACAGGCGGCCACCGAGCAGCAGGCGAGCGATCTGGTATAGCGACTGATGATTTTTGGAATCGGAACGTCATGCCCGCCTTCCATGACTCGCATGGCGACGCGCTTGGCGTTGATCGACGGATCATCGGTGCCGACAAAGAACAACCGAATGAAGAATCCTCTCGCACGCGCCCGACGGATGAACTCCAGTTTGTCCGGTGCGGACAGAACCGTCTCGAACGCCAAGCTTTCGCCATTTCGCAGACAACGTTCGCGAATGTCAGAGGCGCGCCGTGCGGCCTGAAGCACGGCTTCCGGGGCGTTCCAATCGCCAAATTCGTCGCGGGCGATCAAATCCGGGTTGACATAAACGCACCCAGACATCCAGGCATGCATCAGCAATTGTTCAGTAATCGACGTCTTTCCGGAACCGTTGGGACCGGCAACGATAATGATCCGGGGTTTCTCATGGTCGGTCATGCCGGTTGCCGATGCTCTTGGAGCGCATCCATCTCGTCCTGTAAAAGAGCCATCAGTTGTGTGCGCGCGACGTGAGCACGTTGACGCACCTCCACCGCGACAGACTCCATCAAGAATGCCAACTGTTCATCGGATGGCTCATGCAAAATATCGTTCAAATCAAAAACTGGCTGTGTCATGGCAGTTAGCGGCAAATTTGATTGCCATTGTTCCCAAAAAAAGTCGATGGTGTACGCTGCACGTTCCAGGCGACGTGCCGCAGCAGGATTCATTCAGCCCGGCCATCCGGCGGCCCCGACAGGGCGAACTCACCCACCGAGGTTTCCTCATGATAACGGGTTCCAGCGGCGGCGGCGAACCGCTCCGAGTCACCCGCCCCAAGCGCGCAGGGGGCGAGTCCCAGCGCCGTGGCGACCAGATAGAGCTGCTGATACATCACCCCGACATGCTTGAGGATGGCCGCATAGGCCATGCTCTCGTATTTCCAGGCCATGCGCGCGAAGCGCGCGGCCAGGGTGATGAGCACATCCGGCGGGATCTCCATCGCGGCGGCGCGCATGGCGTCGTTCACCAGCCCCTGGGTCGCGGCGCCCGGCGCGGCGATCCACTCCAGCTCGTGCGCGCCGGGATCATAGCGATAGAGCGCCGGCTCCAGGCCCGTGCAACGGGTGACGGTCAGATAGAGTTCCAACTCGTGCATGGCGCCACCGCCGGACACCGGCCGGAGGCTTGACGCGTACTGACGGGGATCGTCCGGATTGGCCGGACGGTGGCTCTGTACCCGCGCGACATGCCAGAGCAGGGTGCCGAGTTGCTCCAGGGTCAGCGGCTGGGCGCCGCCCTGACGGATCGAGCGGCGCGACTCGACCACCGCAAAGAACTCCGGTCCCGTCCGGCTTGGATCGGGTCTCGGCAGGACCACCCGCCTCCCCGGACCCGGTGGCTTAATGGCCGGCGCATGAGGCAGTTGATCGACAAAGCGGAAGGTGCCGCCAAACGGCGCGTCGTGGCGTCCCATCCGGCTGCGCGCATGGAACAGCAGGTCATGGGGCTCCCACTGACGCAGCGCCGGGTCGCGGTCCTCCGGGATGAGGCCCGCGTCATCGCAGACGAAGACGGCCTGAAGACTCATCAGCAGTTGAATGAGTCCCGCCGCCGTGGCCGGTGTCAGCTCGGGCGAGTCCGCCGCCAACGTCGCCGCCGTCTGCGGACTCGCCAGCACACCCAGAACGGCAGCCAGACGCCCGTCATGCAGGCGCAGACGGGCGTGACCCAACGGACATTCGATCAGCGTGTGCTCGCCGTCGCGGCGCAGCGTCGCGAAGCGCGACAGCCGATAAGGCGCCACCGAGTCGGCCTCCAGCGGCACGAGACGAAAGGCCGGGGTCATCGGCTCCAGGGTTGCCAATCGCTGTCCCTCCTGAACCAGACCATAGGACAGCAGTCCGCGCTGTTCCAGGCGATTCAGCAGGTAATACAAAGTCGCGCCCATGATCTCCGGCTCCGCCGCCTGAGCGCGCGCGATCAGATCATCGGCCAGCCCACCGGGCTCGACCAGCGATTGCAGCAGAGTGCGCGCCGCCGGACCGGGCGCGCGATGGCGCAACGCCGACTCCAAGCCTCGGGCGATCAACCAGTCCTCACCCTCGGTGAGGAGACGAGCGCCAGGGCAGAGGCGCAGATGGAAATTGGAATTCATCGGGATGAGTGTCCGCAGGTATTGATCGACAAGGCGATCTTTTCAAGAACCAGCGCCAGTTCAGCGCCCTTGGAAGGCATCACTGTGACGTCTTCATCCCGGGAAACATGCCTGTGGTGTGGAAAGGTGGCAACAATCAACATGCCGTCGCGCGTCCAGTTTTTCATGCCTTGAATTCTCACCAATAAAGCACTCGCTTCCCGCGCCACGGCGCGCGGTTTCGACATCGAAGTAGCTTCAACCGCATCGCATACCCAAAACGTCGGCAGCCTTGCACAGCCGGTCATCAAAACAGGCAAACCGAAGCTCTTCTTGCGTGGCTTGTCGCAGCAGGCTGGCTGCCGCCAGTTGAACGCTGTCATACCCGCGTAGCGCAAAGGTATCGGCATACTCGCCCGCGAGTTCCACCAGAGGCTGGGTGACTTCGATGATCGCGTAATAGGGCCAGTCATTTCGTAGACGCTCGCGTACCTGATCGATCATCGCCAAATCGACTGGATGTTCGCGGATACGCCGTGCCAGAGCGGCCATGCTTTCCGCCCAGGCGATCCGACAGACCGCGATCATCGAGGCCGCTGCCGCGAGCGATTGCATCTCGTCGCTGCGGGCCTCCAGCAGATAGAGCTTGATGAGGGCGGATGTATCGCAAAACAGGATCACCGACGGTCATCCAGCAACATCTGACTGACACAGCAACCCGTTGGGTCTAGTTGCAACGGAGGCGCGAACCTTGGTTTGCCGCCGCTCCATGAGAGCGTTCCATGATCGATCAGTTCGCCTAATCCTTGATCCAAACCGGAATGCGTCATGGCTGGAATCCCGATAATTCTGGCGATGGGTCTTTGGTGTGAAATCACTTCGATCACCTCTCCCGCTTGCGCCTGGGCAAGAATGCGCAACAGATTGGACTTGAGATCACGCACGGCAACGAGCATGGCGTCACTCCGGATGTTTGACTTCGACCGAGGGGGCCGAGTTGCTCCCAATCAGGCTGGATCAGGGTTTTGAATACTGCTTGGTCAGGATGAACCGCACCCCGCTCAAAAAAAGATCGGAATCGGATTGAGTTCATCCTCGGTCAACGCCCGTTCCAGCCAGCCCATGGCCACCGGCACCTCGTACAACCGCCCCGGCGCGAAGCGCGCCCAGAAATGGCGCAGCCCCGGCACGATCACCTTGACGACCGGCATCCTGACATCGGCGCGGGTCTGATCCAGCACCAGCACCTCCATTCCGCGCGACTCGACGATGGCGCGGCAGGTGGCGATGTCCGCGAGCAGATCGCCGCTGTGACGCTTGGGAAAATCCGCCAGCGCGCGCGGCGGCGTGGCCGGATCGGGGGCCAGATAGGGCTGATTGTCCAGGGTCGCCGTGGTCAGCCAGTGCCGCGTCTCGGCATCCTCGATGGGCAGTTCGCCCGCCTCCTGGCCCTCGCTTGCCAGACCCAGCATCTGGTTCATCTCGGCGAAGGCGCGTTGCAGCGCGATCCGCGCATCCAGATGACACCCCAGACCGAACAGCAGGCGCTCCTGGGATCCGTCGCGCAATCGCGACACCGCGACGAAGGCCGGAATCCCCAGGTCGCTGGTGACATCCAGCGCCCAGGTATCGCGCCCGAGTCCGTCGTAATGCTCCGCCAGATCCAGCAGATAGGGCTCGCCGAAACTCGCGATCTCGACGCCCGGCACACGCCGCCGGTTGTACCACCAGAGCGCCACCGCATCGCGTTCGACCAGCTCGAACAAGCCCTGCAACACCGCCTCCTCCAGGTTGTTGCCCGAAGCGTTGCCGTTGGAGCAACCCATGGCGAAGAAGCGGTCGCAGTCCGCGCTGGCGGGCGAGGCGAAATAGAGCAACTGGGTCGGCAGGTATGTGTACCCTTCCTGCGTCAGCGACCACACCGGCGTCCAGTCGATCGGCAAGGTCTCGTCGAGCGGCTCGGGGACGCGGTTGAACTTGGATTCTTTCGCGTTCCAGGCATCCCGTTCGGCCAGTTGGCGCGCGCTGTAGCCCATCACCGCGTTGGGGTGGATCACCGCGTCGCCGTGGCGTTCGCGCATCGCGCAATGACTGGCGGTGATGATCGTCTCGTCGCCCTGCCGCCCGCCGCTGTAACGCTCGATGGCCTCGCACAGCGCGCTCGCCTTGGCCTGCGTCTCGGTCACCCCCTTGCCCGCGCTGGCATTGCGCAGACCGCGCTTGAGATGCGCGA
>NZ_CAIPNF010000410.1 GCF_903866365.1 uncultured Thiocystis sp. | reverse complement strand
GCGTGCTTGGTGACGGATTTCGCGACGCCTGAGGGCGTGCGGTGGTTGCACCGGCGGGCTCTGGCCGCGCACGTCACCATCACGCTGCGTGGTGGTGCCGGGGTGCGGGTGGTGTGTGCGTGTCTGGAACTGAGCGGCTTGTCGGCGGTGATTGGCGCGTCCGACGGGACGCAACAGGCGTTGAATGTGGCCTTGGAAGCCGCCCGGCGTCAATCCCTGAAGCCCGTCGAGATGCCGTGCCAGCGCCGGCGGCACCGGGGCGGTTTCGTCCCCCATCGCTTCTCGCGCAAACAGCGCCACCCGCTGTGGCCCCGTCAACGCCCGAAAATGCAGCTTGAAATCGAAGCGTCGCAGCGCCGCCGCGTCGACCCCTTCCATCAGATTGGTCGCGGCGATGAAAATGCCGGGGTAGCGCTCCATTTGTTGCAACAGCTCGTTGACCTGGGTGCGCTCCCAAGTGCGTTGCGCCTGCCGCCGGTCGCTCAGAAAGCTGTCGACCTCATCGAGCAACAGCACCGTCTGGGTCGGGTCGCACTCGCGGAACAGCCGCGCCAGGTTCTGCTCGGTCTCCCCGACATAGGGCGAGATCAGGTCCGATGCCTGCCGCGCCACCAGTTCCCGATCCAGCGCCTCGGCCAGGATCTCGGCAAAGGCGGTCTTGCCGGTGCCGGGCGGACCGTAGAAGCAGAGACTGCCGCGCCCCTCGCGATGCAGCGCTTGGGCGATGGCGCTCGGGGCGATGCCGCCGGACAGATTCAAATAAACGACATCGAAGACCGTGGCCGGCACCGGCCGGCGCGGCGCGGGAGTGCCATGCAACAGGGTGCGCAGCGCCGCGACGCCTTCGCGCACCGTCGCTTCCGCTGCCCCCTCGGGTTGCAGATCGAGCAACCGCCGGGTCGCGCCCAACTGTGCCGGGGCGAGGGCCGCATCCGCCGCCAGTTCATCCAGTAAGGCGGGCGGCAGTCCGTACGCGCCGAAATGCCGCTCCGCCATCTGTCTTCTCACGGAGCGCGGCGGGGTGACAAAAGCGACCGGCAACAGGAAGCGACGCAAAAACGCAGGATCCATGCCAGAAGTCGAATTGGCGATCCAGATCGCCGGTACCAGGTTCTCTTCCAGGATGCGGTTCATCCAGCCTTTCTGTTTGCCGGTCGCGCTGTCGCCCCGCAGCAGGGCGAAGAGGTTGTCGCCCGCGTCAAAGACATCCTCCACTTCATCGAAGATCAGCACCACGTCGCGCCGCCGCGCCAGCAGCCGTTGCGCGATCAGATAGGCCGACAACCGCCCTTCGCGCGAGAGCCCGTCGCCGTCGTCATCGTCGCTGCACACCTGATAGGCGGTCAGCCCGCAGGCCCCGGCAAGCGCCCGTGCCAGCTCGGTCTTGCCGGTGCCGGGTGCGCCGTAGAACAAGGCATTGACGCCCACGGCCCCGGTCGTCGCGGCCTGACGCAACGCCGCCTGCAAGCGTCGAGTGTCCGCTGCCAGATGCGGGAAGGACGCCAGCCCCCAGGTGCCCGCCGCGGCCGGTTCGATCAACAGCGCCAGCAAGGCATCGACATCCGCCGGCGTGGCCTCCAGCATGTCGCGCAGCAGGGTGCTGGGCGAGAGGAAGTCTTCCAGATCGGACGGATGCCGCTCGCGTTCGATCAGTCCCAGGGTCCGCAGCGGCGCGCGGCGCGCCAGCGCCCGGCGCAGCGCGCCCGGCTCCAGATCGAGCAGCCCCGCCAAGCGCTCCAGATTGACCCGCAACCCATGACGCCGCGTGCGCCCGAGCAGGGTCCGCAGCGCCTCGGACTGGTCGCGCAGGTCGAGGAAATCGAGTACGCGCAGACTGGTGGCGTCCAGTTCCAGCGCCGTGCCGAGCAGGATCAGGGTCGGCGACGGCGTCGGCGCGGTATCGACCGCCGCCAGTCGCGTCTGGACCCAGTCCGGCAGGGTCTTGAAGAACTCGCGCAGCGCCGCGCGCACGGCAGCGTGCCGGGCCGGATCGGTATCGAGATCCCGGTGCTGTCGCGCCGCCGCGCGCATCTCATGGACCATCGCGCGCGGCAGACTGCCGGTCTCCGCCTCCGCGTCGTCCGCGTCCCCCGTCGCGACCAGCGCCTCCAGCCAGCGCACCCTCGCCTCGGGGTCGAGCAGTGGGCGAATCAGGAACCACAAGGCCGTGAGGTTCTCGCGTTCGGCGAGATGTTCGGCCAGATGCGGTTCGGCGCGGAGCCAGTTCAGGGTCAGTCGCGCCAGGCGGCGCTCGCTGGCCGGCACGGTTGCGAAGTCCGATCGCCACAGGGTCCGGTGCGGTCGTGCGCTCATGGCTGCTCCTGCCAGGGTTGAAACCGGCGGCTGTCATAATGAAAGGTCACCAACTCGCCGCGACTGGGACCGTCGTCCCAGATCAGGCCGAGCACCAGATCCAGCGGCTCGCGGAAATCGGTGCTGCCGGCGTCGTCCTCGCGATCCAGCAGCGGTGTCTCCAGCACCTCGATCACCACGGCGGGATGGCCATACCGCGGATAACGCTTGTTCTTCAGACCTGGTTTCCAGGTCACCAGCTCGCCGGGGCTGACGCGATGCGGCTGCAGGAGCCGTCGATAACGCTCGCGCAGGGCCGCCCCGAGATCGCCCCGCAGATCGTCCAGCGGTTCGTCGTCGAGCAGCCTGCCCGGCGTCTCGTCGTTCAAGCCGATCCGTGCCAGCAGCTCGCGTGAAGAAAGGTCTCGGTTTTTTCGGGACATCATCGACTCCTCGTGGCGACGGTTGAGAAACGTCCGGCGGTCACGCCGGGATCCATGAACAACGCTCCCTCGGCGGCAGCTCAAGGCGAATTAAAGCAGCGTCTTGCGTCAGGATCTGTCGTACACTCGAAACATGAGCGCCACCCATACCCATCGCGTCGAGCGACTGAGCCGTCTGGAACGGTCGTTGTTACCCCATACCGCGCCGGATCGGTGTCCGGACGGCGCGCGATTGCTCGCGCTCCTGGGCGAGGTTTATGGCGACGGCAACGCACCCGCCCGGCGCCGCGCCCTGCAACGGGATCTGGACGAACTGGTGAAGACGGGGCGGATCGAGGCGGTCAATCCCGGCGGCAAGCCGCTGCGCTATCGACGGGTGCTGGACGATCCGGACGAGGATCCGGCGATCTGGCACTGGACCTTGGAACAGCTCCGCGCACTGGCGGCGACGGCGGTGCCGCGGCGTCAACTGGATCGGCTGTGGCAGCAGTTATTGACCAATCCCGAGGAACCCCGGCTGGACGAGTCGCGCCTGCGCGTGGTCCCCGACACCTTTCGCCTCCAGCCGGCGGAACTGGAGAAAGGGGTGCTGACCGCCGTCATCCAATCCTTGATCCAGCGTCGCGCGTTGCAGGTGGTCTATGTCAAACCCTCGGGCGAGCGCACCGAGGCGCGTCTGCATCCGCAGGCGCTGGTGCAACGCGGCCCGATTCCCTATCTGTTCGCGCTCAAGAACGACGAGGATGAACCCTTGCGTCTCTATGCCCTGCATCGCATGGTGCGGGCGACGTCACTGACGGAGATCCCCGTCCGCGTGGTGCCGGACTTCGGACAGGGCGACCTCGTCGATCTGGAACTGCGGGTGCGCGGTTATCTGACCGAAGTGGTTCGCTACTGCCCGCTGGCGGCAGATCAACGTCAGGAAGACGAGCCGCCAGAGTCCGAGTTTGAGTTACGGGTGTGGGCGCGCGTGCCCTCGACCGGGCAGTTGCTGCGCTGGTTGCTGGGGCGGGGAACAATGTCGAGGTCATCGCGCCGCTGGATTTGCGCCGGATTGTTGCAGCACAAGCCCGGAAGACGGCAGCGCTGTATCGCGGCGGATGAGGTGTTTTATGCCCGAATTCCCGTCATGCATCGTGCACGGCAAACGGAACCTTGTTCGGTGAGCCGAGTTTGATCGTCACGCTCCTTCATCACCTGAAGCCGTTTGTGCTTGAACCGCCACGCGGTGACAGAGGAGACTCCCAGATGACGGTGGATCTCCAGCGCCGAGATTCCTGAACCGCCGTGATGGCGAGTTTGCCATCGTCAGACGCGCCTTTTTTCGTCATCGGGTTGGCCCAGGCGATGCGCGCGGGGATTGGCGAGGGCTGTGGCTTGGAAGCCGGTGGCTGGATAGCCTCGACCATCAACAAGCCGGTCAGGATCTCCTTCGCGTGCGCAGTGAGCGGCGCCGTCACCGTGGTCGGCAGCGGCCGAACACGCTTCGTTTGAGACTGTCCGCCAGACCACCACAGACCGCCCGCCAAGGCCACTGAGAGCGCCGGGAGGGCGATGGCGGCACGAAGCAGCCCGTCGCGACGCCGAAACGGGCTTGTAGACCGCTCAGATACTGTTTCCGCACGGCTCGGTCGGTTCGGGCGTGGGTGAGACTCGATCTTCGAGTTATTAGAAAGTGTCCATCAACCGTTTCCCGACTTGAGCGGCACTGTCCGGCAGCAATCGGGAAGTAGAAAATGGACAGTTTCTAAGTTAAGGATTTTCCGTTCGCCCTGAGTCCTGAGTCCTGAGTCCTGAGCTTGTCGAAGGGTCGAACCATGAACGGCTTCACGCGCCGAGGTCCCGGATTTCCCGTCCGCCCCCATTCAACTGGGCTCATGACAGGAGAGCCTACAGCCGTTTCAGATACGCAAGTCCACCGAGTTGCCGCATCTGGCGCCCAATCCAGGCGGCGCGTCGTTTGACGCTCGCGGATGGCGCGTCCAGGCGATAGAGCACCGGGTTTGGCAACACGGCCGCCAGCAAGGCCGCGTCCTGGAAGCCGAGATCCGAAACATGGCGCCCCAGATAACGCCCGCTGGCGGCGCCCACGCCATAGGTCTCGGGACCGAATTGGGCAATGTTGAGATAGACCTCCAGGATCCGCTGCTTTGACCAGAAGGTTTCGAGCAGGATGGTGAACCAAACCTCCAGCCCCTTGCGCGGATAGTCGCGGCCGGACCAGAGAAAGAGGTTTTTGGCCGTCTGCTGGGTGATGGTGCTGGCGCCGCGCAGCCGCCCCCCATCCTGGAACGTCGCCAATGCCCGGCGAATTTCCACCAGGTCGAAGCCATGATGGGCGGGAAAGCGCTGATCCTCGGCGGCAATCGCGGCCAGCGCCACGGCGGGCGGGATCCGCTCCCAATCGACCCAGCGATACACGACAGGGGACGGTTTGGCCGACTGGAAGCGGTTGGCGATCGAGTGTATGACCATGACCGCGGAGGTTGGCGGATTCACCCAACGCAGCAGGAGTACCGCCGCCATCGACAGCAACAGGACGCTCGCGACAAGGGCCATCGCCCCTTTCGCAACGGCTCGCAGTCTGCGCTTCCATGGCACGTCAGACCGCATGGCGGATTGCCCAGGCAAGATCGGCGGCCTGACGGTTCCCGGCCACGTCATGGACACGAAACACCTGAACGCCGGCCATGACGCCAATGGCGGTGGTGGCACAGGTCGCGGGCATCAGGGCCGAGGGATCGAGCCCGCCGCAGAGGGTGGCCATGAAACGTTTTCGACTGGTTCCGAGCAGGATCGGGAATCCCAGCGCGACCAATTCCGGCAGTCCCGCCAGCAACGCAAGGTTGTCTTCCAGCCGTTTGCCGAATCCGATCCCTGGATCGAGCAGGATTCTGTCCTCGCGAATTCCCGAGGCCAGCGCGGCATCCGCGCGGGCCGCGAGAACCTCGCGAACCTCGCGCACGACATCCACGTAGCTCGGACTGTCCTGCATGTCTCGCGGCCGGCCCTGACGATGCATCAGCACGATCGGCGCGCCGGATTCCGCCGCCAACGGCAGCATCCGAGGGTCGTCGCATCCGGCCGAGGTATCGTTGATCCAGCTTGCCCCCGCCGCGAGCGCGGCACGGGCGACCTGGGCCGAGGCGGTGTCGATACTGATGGGCACGGCGGCAGGCATCCGCTCATGCAAGCGCCGGATCACGTCGAGGACACGCCGTTCCTGTTCGGCCGCGGGAACCGGCCGCGCGCCAGGGCGGGTCGATTCGCCGCCCACATCGATGAGATCCGCGCCCTGTTCGAGCATGGACAGGCCCTGAGCCACCGCGGCATCCGGGTCCGAATACCGGCCGCCGTCCGAGAAGCTGTCCGGGGTAAGGTTCAGAATCCCCATGATCCGCGGCGGAGAGTCCACCTGGACATCCTCCGCGGGGGCTAAATAAGTGTTCATGAATGGGCGTTCCTTTTGATAGTCTTTGACGCCCCGTTAAGGGAGCGCGCATGATCCTGGCGACGCGGCGAAACATGCCACGCGGGCAGGAGATCCGTGTCTCGCCGCGGACTGAACCGGAATCTGGACAACACCGAGTCCAGCCGATCGACACCGAGATCATTCTGTCATGTGTAAAACAAAGTCGCACCGATACGCCGTGCTGACCCTCGTTGTCTTGCTTGCCGGTTGCGCCAGCGCGGGCGGCCAAATCGGACCGTCGCCCCCGCTGAGCAGACCCTCGGAGGCCGCCCGGCTGAGCTTGTGGAGAGACGGCTCACTGGTTGGATGGTTTGCACCCATGCGGGTGAGGCTCGACCAAACCGACCTCTATCGGCTGGGTCGCAACCAGCACTTCGACCTGAGCCTTGACCCAGGCGATTATCTCCTGGAATATTCCATCGGCTTTAACAACTGCAGTCGATCGATCCACCTGAGACCCAGACAGACCCTGCGCCTGAGATTAGTCGCGAATTGCATGATGTACGAGGAATGAGCCTTGAGCCGATCGCTCGCGTCGTCCGCCCGCCGGGCAACCCGATGACAGCGGATGCATCCTCGGCGCAACGGGACGTTTTGAATCACCACAACGGGAGCGTCAATCGATGATCGCGAAAATGGAAGCGGACGAACGCCGGTTTACCGAGCGTGTGTCCTGGGAATGTCGTGCCCGCCTCTTACCGCTGACCCTGGAGCCGCAGTCCGCCACACTGGGCATGCATCAGGCGATCGGGTATGACATCAGCGAGGGCGGCGTTCAGTTGCTCAGCAGTCGCCTGTTTGCCCTCAGATCGAACCTGCTCGTGGAAATGCAAACCCCCGAACACCCCGAGGGCATTCAGGCCGTTGGCTCGGTGGCCTGGATCTCGCCGAGCCGTTCAGCGAATCTGTGGTGTCTCGGCATCGAATTCTCGGATGTCGGAGACAACGCCCTGAACAGCATCCGCACCCTGATGCGTTTGTCGACCACCTCACTGAACGATAGTCAACCGGACACGCGCTGATCGCGCCGTCTCGGGCAGCGAGACCCTGATGTCACCGCGGCATCCAGCATTCCAGCCACGGCGAAGGTGGACAGCAACCGCTCATCGCGCGGCTGTTCGCCAGATCGAGGCGGCGCGCCGCAAGCGGAAGCGCAGATGCGAAGCCTGGAATTCTGTCGCTTCCTATCTGCCGATGTGCGTGTAGATGTCGAGATACTGTTGGGCCGGCTGGCTCCAGGAAAAATCGGCGCGCATTCCGTTGACCCGCAATTGCCGAAAATACTCCGGAAAATTACGCCAGAGACCGAGCGCGCGGCTCATGGCGCTTTCCAGTCCAGCCTCGGTCAGGTCGTCGAACAGATAACCGTTGCGCACCTCGAAGGGTTTATCCGAATAGTTGGCATCGAACACCGTGTCCGCCAGCCCGCCGACGCGCCGCACGATGGGTACCACGCCATACTTCATCGCGATCATCTGCGCCAGGCCGCACGGTTCGTAGAGGCTTGGAATCAGGATCAGATCCGCGCCGGCATAGATGAGGTGGGCCAGCGTCTCGTCGTATCCCAACTCCAGATGACAATCCGGGTTGGGATCCGTCTCCTCCTTCAGACGCGCAAACCGCTCGGCAATGACAGGATCGAGCGCCGTGCCCAACAGGGCCACTTGACTTTCGTGCGCAAGGGCATACCGAATGCCATGCAGCATCAGCTCGACGCCCTTCTGAAAGTCCAGTCGACTGACAATCGCAAGGATGGGTTTTTCCACTTCCCGCAGCCCCAGGCGGGTCCGCAACGCCTGACGGTTGGCCGCCTTGCGCGGGAGACTGTCCACCCCATAATTGACCGGGATGAGCGGATCGACCGCCGGGTTCCAGACCAGACTGTCGATCCCATTCAGCACGCCCCCGAACTTGTGCGCGTGCGTCTTCAGCAGAGGCTGCAATCCCATCCCCTGCTCGGTACCCTGAATCTCCCAGGCGTAACGCGGCGAAACCGTGTTGACGAAATTCGCATACACGATGCCGCCCTGCAACAGATTCGCGACCCGACCGTCCCGCGGATCGAGCAGACGGTCGGCGACCAGCAGACGCCGCGGATCGAGACCGGCCTGACGCAGGATGGATTCGCCGACCTGGCCCTGATACCCGAGATTGTGCAGGGTATAACAGACGCGGGTGTTGGTGAGCCCAATCGCTTCATAGACTTCATAGAGCAGGACCGGAATCAGCCCGGTATGCCAATCGTTGCAGTGCAGGATGTCTGGCCGCCGTCCGGATTGCAGCAGGAACTCCAAGACCGCGCGCGAGAAAAAGGCGAAGCGTTCCGGGTCATCCGGCTCGCCATAGATCCGGCCCCGCTGAAAAAAACCGTGCGCTGACCGCGGATCGATGAACAGGCAGTTGATGCCATCCATTGCGCCGCCAAGCACCCGGCAAGAGAGCCACCGATCGTGAAATGGCACCCGCAGATCCGGCTCGATTTCGCGCAGGCCGGAGACGGACTCAAGCCGTGACAGATCGTAATACGGCAGAAACAGGTCCACCGCGTTGCCTCGAACGGTCAGTTCGCGGGATAAGCCTTGAACGAAGTCGCCAAGACCACCTGCTTTTGCGATGGGCGCACACTCGGCGCTCACCATGGCGATATACATACGCCCGTTTCCCCTACGTTTAAGTATTTGATCGGTCGTGGCGTGGGGCATCCAGCTCCGGCGGCGGATGGAGCATCAATGCCTGTTTCAACAGGGCTGGATCATCGACCTTGAGCACGAACTGGAACCGTCCGCCGGGACCGACGCGATAACGTCGACCGAACAAATCGATCTCCGTGTTGGGCGCGGCCCAACCGTGGATGTGAAGTTGGGCCTCGATCAGTGGCTCGGCGCATTGGGGCGACGATCGACCATAGATCAGGGTCGGGATTCGGGAGGTGCCCGCGATTGCGGGTTCGCTGGATTCCTGAGCGATGGTTGCGCCGGCAGCGGCGGCTGTCTGGTCATTCAGGAGATCCCGTGCCAGGCGGGTTGCGAGAACCGGGTTGTGCGCAACGTTCGGTAGTCCTTGTCCGACCGCTTCTGCAACACCGGCGGGATTGTTGTCGCTCCACGCCTCGTCGCGTCTGACAACCGACAAAGTTTCCTCGCGCGGCGCCAGAGCGCAAGCCCCGGACTCGGGGGGCCATCGGGAAGCGCGTCCAGCGTCCGGGATCGGCGCTGGAAACTCCGGCGTGAGCGCGCTCGGCGGAGGATCCAGGGTTGGATCCGTGACAGACCGGACGCCCGCCCGCTCAGTGGCCGCCGGAAATTCGAGCCCAAGACCGGCGGCATGCTCCAGCCGATTCGAGCGCGCCAGGAGCAGCCAGCCGCCTGCCGCATTCGCCAGTCCAAGTTCCGCCTCGAAGCGCGCGGCGTCCGGCCCGACCCGGAATCCGGCTTCGCCCTCTCCCCGCTTGCCGGCGAGCCAGGGGCGGCGCTCTTCGACACCCTCGGACATGCCGTCATCGCCTCGCCGCCGCAGACGCAAAACCGGAAAGGGCTGACCGCCATCGACTGAAAAATCATGGCTGGTACGAACGTCGTCATTGTTTTGCAGATGCCAGCGCACCCGTACCTCATCGGCCGCGCCCTCAAACAGCACGACCTGGGTTGCCTTGATCTCCAGCGGAAATACGGGGGCAAGCGGGGCTGGCGGCGGCGCCAGATCGGGCGCGTCCAAGACCGGACGGATGATGGAACGGTCCGCCAAGGGATTCCGCTCGTCCTGGGAAAGCTCGCACATCAAGGCATCCGAGGCTGCCGGAAGACGATCCGCATGGATGGTGATTGTCATGTCTCCCGGTTAAGAAACGCGGCGCCCCAGACCCGCGTCAAGGATCTGAGCCGGAGCGTGGTTCCGCCGAATCGGATTTCGCCTCGCGCGCGGCATCCTCCAGGGTTGCGACCGACGCCGGCGTGGACGCTTCGTCGAAACCGCCCGATGCCACCGCGGATCCCGCTTCCAATCTCGCCTCGACCTCGCGCAAGGCCATCTCGGCCGACGCCGTGCGCGCATACAGATGCGGGATCCAGGCATCGCTCCAAAACAGAAAACAACTGGTCTCGGCCTCCAGAATCAAACGCCGCGCGCGGAACATCGCCTCGCTCGCCAGCCGAAAGGCGTCGGGCTGACTGCGGCACAGATCCCAGTAGCGCCCGCTCAGCCGTTTCACCTCCGCGACCGCCTGGCGCTGCCGCTCGCTGCCGGACCATTGAGAAAGATCCTCGCCCGAGGTCGACCTCACATTCCAGGCACCGGTCTGGATCCGCGCCTGGGGCAAGGGCCGGATCCGGGCGAGATAATGACTCAGGCAGACAGGCTTGATCGGATAGTCGTCCGTGCGACAGCGCTCCATGTAGGGTGCGAAAAAATGACCGAAAAAACCCGACTCCTCATAGCGCTGGCGAAACCAGCCACCGTTTTCGCCGTCCGACCAGGTCGTCACCAGACGGTTCTCTCGTGGACGCGGCGAGCTGGTGACACGCCACCGGACTTCATCCTGGAACCATTGCAGATCGATGCCGTTTGACTGTGCGTTGGAGACTTCCCGGTCTCGCGGGACCACGCTGATACAGCACCCATCCTGGCAGGCGACATAGGGCCGAAAGATGTCGCTGATGCCATCCTCGGGCCGGACATGCACGCCATCGACCACGACATAATCATAACCGGCTTGAACCAGGGCCGGAATCATGTCCATGGTGAAGGCCATCTCGGGCGGCCAGAAACCTTGGGGAACGCGCCCGAACACCCGCTCCATGATCGCCCTGCCACGTTCGAGCTGCTCAAGCCAGTCCGCGCGCGGGATGAGCGGAAAAATCGGATGATAATACCCCATGCCGATCAGCTCGATATTCTCGGCCTCCCGATACTGATCGAGCATCGCCGGCAGATCGACAAGATGGCGATAACGGTCGACGATATCCGGATCGATCAGTTGCTCCAGCAGGACACCGGAGAACCCGATATGCAAGCGCGCCACATCCCGATACCTTAAGGCATACCGCACGGCCCGCTCATAACAGCAAACGATCTCCTCCGCCTCCCCGGGATTGACATCGATCAGCAGGCGCAGATTGCCTGGCGGCTGATGCAGATGCAGTCCAATTGCGTGGTGGATGATGGTCCCAGTCATGGCTCCTCGTTCAGTCAGACACCGTGCGAGGCAGAAGGCTTCTCAACCGGTGGACATCAGGAAGCCGGAAAGCGCGCTCAACACCAGACATGCATGGTCGCATGCCAGCCCAACCAACATAAAACAAAGGGCATGAAACGGTCAAAGGCTTAATGCGAAACGCAGATCCAGGGATTGCAGGCCGCCCATCGATCAGGCAACGGCCGCGACCGGCCATGACGCCATCAATGTCTGGAAGAAGAATAACATCGTGCACGCTATTTTCGGATGAACGCAACCTCCGGCTGAGTACGAGATTGACAGGCCCGTTCGGGCCATCCCTTCAAAGGGGCCGCAAGGCCCCTTTTTTCTGCCTTGATTCTGTGTTCTTCTCTTCCCACAACCACTGTGATCCCGAGGAGCGCACAACATGCCAGAGGAAATCGTCGGTCATTGCTGGAATTGCGGACAGGGCCTGACCAAGCTGGATTATGGGCGGGAGTCGACCTGCCTGAACTGCGACAAACCGACCCACTGCTGCCGCAACTGCCGCCACTTTGCGCCGGGGCGACCGAACGAGTGCATGGAGCCGCTGGTGGAGCGCGTGGTGGAGAAAACGCGCGCGAATTTCTGCGAATTCTTCGAGCCGGCCATGCGCGCGGGCGGCCCGGCGGCCAGCGCCACGGATCCGGAGCGATTGCGCGGCGCGGCCGAGGATCTTTTCAAATAGCCCGGCTAAACTCTGTGAAACCACTCCTTCTCGCGTCGCTGCTGTGTCTGTCCATCGGAAGCGGCGCCTGTGCACGGGACGACGACATGACTGACGCGCGCAACCGGTTGATCGAGCAGATCGAAAGCGATGTCCGCATGACCGCGCGCGAACTGGGCGTCAACGGGCTCGATCCCAGGGTCGCCGACGCCCTGCGCCGGGTGCCGCGCGAGCGTTTCGTCCCCGAGCCGGAACGCCATCTCGCCTATCGCAACCATCCGCTCCCCATCGGCGACGGACAGACCATCTCCCAGCCCTATATCGTCGCCATCATGAGCCAACTGCTGGAGGTCGGACCTGGCGATCGGGTGTTCGAGCTGGGGACCGGTTCCGGTTATCAGGCCGCCGTCCTGGCCGCCCTGGGCGTCGAGGTCTATTCGGTGGAGATCGTCCCGGAACTGGCCGCGCGGGCCGCCGCGACACTCGCGGAGCTTGGCGAGGACAAGGTTCGGGTGCGCGCGGGCGACGGCTGGCTTGGCTGGCCCGAGGCGGCGCCCTTCGATGGCATCATCGTCACCGCCGCCGCGCCCGCGTTACCGCGCCATCTGATCGATCAGCTCAAACCGGACGGTCGACTGGTGATCCCGCTGGGCGGCGTCGACGCGATTCAACAGTTGGCGCTGTTCGAGAAGGACGCGGACGGACGCCTGCAACGCCGCAACCTGATCGATGTTCGCTTCGTCCCGGTGACGGGGTCGATGGCCCCTTGAGCGTCGCGCGCGCGCTGACCGTCGACCTTGTCGGAAACCTTTGGGAGCAGGCACGGGCCAGCCATCATCGGCGCGTCCTGCTCCTCGCCGGCGCGGCCGACTGGACCGCGTCGTGCGCGCGTCTGGCCGTCGCGGCCCTGCCCGAACTGACGCCCGTCTGGCTCACGCCGCGTCCGCTCGCCGACAGCATCCGGCCCATCCGCGACGCCATCCAGTTGCTCGGCCAGGATCTGGATCTGCTGATCTACGACGCCCACGGCGGATTCGACCCGGACGGCTTCGGCGCGGCGACCGGCGCCATTCGCGGGGGCGGGATGCTGATTCTGCTGACGCCGCCGCTCGCCGATTGGCCGAGCCAGAGCGACCCGGAGGCCGAACGCATCGCCGTCTGGCCCTATACGGCGGACGCGCTGACCGGGCGTTTTATCGCGCGGCTGGCGCGCGTGCTGAACGCGGACCCGCTGACCGTCTGCATCCATCAATCCGATCCGGCCAGCTCTCCCCACCCGGCAACACCGGCCAACCTGTCCCGGCCCGCGCGAGCCGAGACGTCCGCCCGCATCCGCCCAACCGGCCTTTGGCCGCGCGCGGAGCCAGTCACCCCCGACCAACAACGGGCCGTCGACGCCATCCTCAAAACCGCGCACGGGCGCGCCCGCCGCCCGCTGGTTCTGACCGCCCATCGCGGACGCGGCAAAAGCGCGGCGCTTGGACTGGCGGCCGGGCACCTGTTGCGCGCCGGCGACTGCCGAATCCTGCTGACCGCCCCCAGACGCGCCTCGGTCGATCCCGTCTTTCGGCATGCCGAGGCCGTCCTGCGCGAGGCTGAAAATCCAGGCGGCGCGGCGGCCATCGACAGGCTGTCGTTCCAGTCGCCCGCCGCGCTCGCCGCCGCCGGTCCAAACGCCGATCTGCTGCTGGTCGACGAGGCGGCGGGCATTCCGGCGCCGCTGCTCGCAACCCTGCTCGCCCGCTATCCGCGCATCGTCTTCGCGACCACGGTGCATGGCTACGAAGGCACTGGCCGGGGGTTCGAGATTCGCTTTCGCGCCACCCTGGACCGCCTGACCCCGAACTGGCGCGCGCTCAGGCTCGACACCCCGATCCGCTGGGCGCCCGCCGATCCGCTGGAGGCGCTCACCTTCCGCGCGCTCCTGCTCGACGCGGCGCCGGCGCCAGACGACCAATTGACCGCCGCCAGTCTCGCCACCTGCCGCGGCGAGCGCCTCGATCCCGACGCACTCGCCCAGGACGAGCCGAGCTTGCGCGAACTCTTCGGCCTGCTGGTCCTCGCCCACTACCAGACTCGCCCCATGGATCTGCGGATGCTGCTCGATGGGCCGAACGTGCGGATCTACGTGCTGCGTCACGGCGAGCGGATCGCCGCGACCCTGCTCGCCGCCGAGGAAGGCGGTTTCGCGGACGCCGGGCTGCGCGAGTCGATCTATCTGGGACAGCGCCGACCGCGCGGGCATCTGCTGCCGCAAACGCTCTCCGCGCACGCCGGTCTGCTGGAGGCGCCCGCCCTGCGTTATCTGCGCGTGATCCGGATCGCCGTCCACCCGGCGCTCATCGGTCGCGGCCTGGGACGCCGGCTGCTGCGCACACTCTTTCGCGACGGTCGGGCGGACGGTATTGACCTGGCGGGCGCCAGTTTCGGGGCCACGCCCGAGCTGCTGCGCTTTTGGGACCGCTGTGGCTACCGCCCGGTCCAGATCGGCACCAGCCGCAACGCCGCCAGTGGCGAACCGGCGGTCGTCGTGCTGAGGCGATTGAACGCCCGCGGCTGGCGGTTCGCCGCGATGGCCCGGCAGCGTCTGGCCTCGCGTCTGCCGGTTCTGCTGGCCGGACCGCTGCGGGCACTCTCCCCAGACGTTGCCGTCGCGCTGCTGGCGTCTTTACTCGCTGGAG
Source organism: uncultured Thiocystis sp. (assembly GCF_903866365.1). Classification (GTDB taxonomy): domain Bacteria; phylum Pseudomonadota; class Gammaproteobacteria; order Chromatiales; family Chromatiaceae; genus Chromatium. The sequence continues at coordinate 13,959 of NZ_CAIPNF010000410.1, read as the reverse complement.
CGGAGTCCCCGACCGCCACCGTCAGGCAAGAGATCGAGAGTCGACGCGAGCTGGCAGGCTTTGCAGGCGGTCATCGCACCCTGGACGCCACCCTTCCGTTGCTGGCGGAGTTCACTCATCGCCACTTCGGCGCTTGCCTGAGCGCCGGAACGCTCGACGCGCGGGACGCCGCCCTATTGATCGCCGCGACCTGTCAACTGCGTCCGATGACGGAACTGGTCGATGTCTTCCGCTACCCGGGACGTCAAGCGCTCCTGACCGATCTACGCCGCATCGCTGGCCAGTTGTCGAGAGCCCTCCGGGCTTGCGCGCCGCCTGCTTGAAGTGGAATATGGCAGGTCGAACCACGCCCGCTCCTCCGACGCGCCTGCGTTCATCCCAAATTTGCGACTCGGCTCATCGTCCCGGCGAGCAACGAAACAAACCGACCAGGAGAGTCGATCTTGTATCCTCGAACCATAACGACACTCGCATGCCTCGCGCTTCTCGTGCTGGCAATCCCTGGCTGTCTGGTGAGGGTGAGCAGTCCACCGCTGGATGTGGTCTATGGCCCACCACTGGAATATGGCTATCAACCGCTCCTGTACGACGGCTACGTGGTCTATTTCGCCGATGACGGCATCCCCTATTACTGGAGCGGCGGCACCCGTCTCTGGGTCCCCTCGCATGCCCGCGCACGCTATGTCTCGCACTGGCGCAGATACAAGCCGGCCTATCGCAACTGGTACGAACACCACAGGAACACCTATACAACCCATCGCTACCAGGGCCGGGCCGAAATTCCGTCCCGACCGGTCACTCGTTCGGCGGTTGCGCCCGATGGCCGTTATGGTCCCCCGCGTCATCGTGATCGCGACGGCAATCCTCCAGGGCCAGCCAGCGGACCGGGCACCAATTGGGAGAACCGCCCCGGTCCAGCCGGCGGCGCCGGGGCATCTCCGGACCGACGTCGCGCCGCCCCGTCCGATTGGTACCCTGACCGCGATCTCTCCAGATCGGCGCCGCGTCGCGGCAGTCCATGGGAAAACCGCGCGGATCCGATCCGCGATCGCGGCACGGCGCCGAATCCTCGCCAGTCTTTTCCGCGTGAAAGGGATAACAATGTCAATCCAAGCAGATCCGTCGGTGGTACCGACGCGCAGTGGGATGGACGATTCCGTTCGAACGACAGCGCCGTGGGAAGGAGCGATCCTCGGTCTTCAGCCCCGCCGTCACGCGCCAACCGTCAAGAGAGCGACTGGGCCGCGGAGAGACAGAATCGCTCACCGCGGAGCGACGCCGGGCGGACGGGAAACCAGGACGTGCGCGGTTCAGACCCTAGATGGATACGTTGAGCGGAAGACGATTTCCAGGAAAACAGACCAATTCTCAAGGCTCAAGGCTTCGACTGGACGGAATGTCAGCATTTGTGCCGCGGTCGCTTCTCTGCCGAGAAGCAGACCGGGCATCCGCGAACAGGGTTTCATGACGCCAGCGGTTCCACCGTGCGCTCGTTTCCTGTCCGCGCGACAGGCATGGGCGGTTCCTTCCCCGCCCATAAGAGCGTATGCAGTTCGTAAAGCCCGTCCCGATGAGAAATCAACGTTCGCTTCTCCTGCTGACCGAGGCTGTCCCGCCCTTCGTCCTGGAGCTTGAAAATGAGTCCCTCCAGCGCGTGACGACGACGACGGCTCGGCGTTTCGTCCGGCAATAAGGCGGCGTGCAGAGCGTAGGCACAGGGGGCCGCCACGGACTGGGACCAGAAGTCGCGGTCACTGGACGCGGCAAACGGAAGCGCTTGGGGAGTGGCCAGGTGTTGATCGAGCAGCCTGAGCACCCTGGGCTCTTCCGCTTCCTCGGGCGTCATGAACAGACCGGCGCGCCGCGCCAGACGGCCGAGCGCGGTCCGACTGGTGATCATGGAGACCGGGATCGACAGCGCCAGTCCCGCCAGGACCGGGGTAAACCACCAGAAAAAGGCGGGGACATAGGTATAGGTCGCCACCCCGGCGGCAACCGCGATCAGGGTATGCACGCCATGCGCGCCAACCGCCTCGGCCAGCCCGGTCTGATGATCGCCGCGCTCCTGAGTCGGCCACCCCACGGTGGTGCGCAGCAGGATCGCCGCCACGAACTTGCTCTGAAACAACATCAGCACGGGCGCGAGCAAAACCGAGAAAAAACTCTCGATCAGGACGCTTAGCGTCGCTTTTGGCAGTCCACCGAAGCGTCGTGCCTGAACCGGATCGAAGGCCAGAAGAACCAGGGAAAGCAGCTTCGGCAGAAACAACAGGGCCAGCGTTACCCACAACACGGTGGCCATTTCGACCGCGTAGGACTCGGGCCAGACCGGGAGCACGTTGTCCCCGAAGAAATAGACCGGCACCTTCAGACTGCGGAAATAAGCCTCGATCCCGGTCGCGATCAGGAACAGCAGCCATAGGGGCGATGCCAGATAGGACATGACGCCCATCGCGAAATGGATGCGGCTCAAGGATTTAAAGCCGCGCGCCAAAATGAGACGGGAATGCTGCAGGTTGCCCTGACACCAGCGCCGGTCCCGCTTCGCGTAGTCGATGAGGGTCGGCGGGATCTCTTCGTAGCTGCCGCCCAGGTCGTCCGCGAGCCGGACCTTCCAGCCCGAGCGCGCCAGCAGGGCGGCCTCGACGAAATCGTGACTGAGAATCTCCCCGCCGAAGGGCTCGTGTCCCGGCAATTGAGGCAGGCCGCAATGCTCGGCGAAGGGTCTGACCCGGATGATGGCGTTGTGGCCCCAGAAATTCGCCGTGTCCTGCTGCCAATAGGCCAGCCCCGCCACGAACATGTTGCCGTAGAGGCTGCCGGCGAATTGCAGCATGCGCGCGAACAGCGAGGAGCGATTGACCGGTACCGGCGGCACCTGTATCAGTGCGACGCGCCGGTCGGATTCCATGCGCCGGACCATCTCCAGCAGGGTTTCGCCGGTCATGATGCTGTCGGCATCGAGCACGATCATATAGCGATAGCGCCCGCCCCACTGTCGGCAGAAGTCGGCCAGATTGCCGCTCTTGCGGGCGGTGTTCTCCACCCGGTTGCGATAAAAGAGCCGCGCCGGCTGGCCCAGTTCCAGCGCCCAACGGCGCCACTGGAGTTCCTCCTGGATCCAGGTCTCGGGATCGCGGGTATCGCTCAGCACGAAGATCTCGAATCCCTCGGGGCGCCCCGTCTCCACCAGGGATTGAACCATGGCCCTCAGACCCGCGAAGACCCGCTCCGGATCCTCGTTGTACACCGGCATCACCAGGGCGGTTTTGAATGGCTCGCTCCCCTCATCCTGATCGTTCCGGGCACTGTCGTCAGCCGGGGCTCGGCGACCCATGCGCCGCAGGATCCGCACAAACCCCAGGGCGGCGGTCCAGAAGGAGGCGGTGATCCAGAGCATCAGGATCGCATAGAGGATCAGCAGCGCCAGTTCCAGGGGGGTAACGCCATCATCCTGGATCGCCGCCGACAGCAGGGACATGGCGCCCAGCGTGGTGAGGATCACCAGGGAGAAAAAGATCGGTCGGTGAAAGTGGCGTCCCCAACCGGAGAATCGCCCATGTTTGGTCGTCATGACCGGTCTCCGCGCGGGTTCGTTGGCAGGTCCGGCTGACAGAAGAGCCGGCAGATGGCGGCGGCAATCCGCCGGCGCAGTCGGTGACAGCACAGATCGATCGTACTGGCCTGCATCGTCAAAGGCGCGCGCTCCGGCACGGCGTCACGCTGGAACGCGCGGATCTCAGTGGCGAGTGAATCGCCCGCGAGACCGGCCCAGCGCGCGCTCCAGCCGGGGATGCCGCCACCGAGCACCGCCGCGCGGGCTGCCGCGAGAGCATTCGCATCGCCTCCAATGTCCAACTCCGCGGTCAACCAGTCGTCGAGCAGTGCGAGGATCTCCTCGATCGCAGCCTCCACGGCATCCTCCAGCGGGGCATGGGCCGCGCGAGCGTCCAGGCGCCGCCGCACCTGTTCGCCGAGCCGGTCGATCTCCTGGCGATCCCTGACGCCCAGGGCGGTCAGATACTCGACCAGGCGCCGCGCCGCGCGTGGCCAGTCGGAGGCTTTCGTCGGCATGGCAGTACCGTCCGGGAGGGCGGGCGCCGAGTCTATTCGTGCACCCATCGGAAGCTCCAGGTCTCGCTGAGAACGTCATCGCCATGGCGCAGGAAGGCGCGCAGATCGGCGGGCGTGTTGCCATCCGGGTTCAACTCGAAGAACAGCCGCCAGCCATGCGTTTCCGGGTTGGCCTGCACCACCGGCTTGGACAGGTGTCCGGAGGTGGTCAGAACGACGGCCTCGACCGGGGTTTCCGGAGCCAGGCCAGCCAATGTCTCGCCGGCGAAATCGACCACGAATTTACGCACGCCGGAATCCAGCACATCGGTCCCGCCAGCCCCAACGCGGGTTGAGATCACGCGTCCGCCGAGCAGGCCGGCCTCGGGATCCCTGGTAAACCGTAAACGATATTCGAATTCCAACTCCTGGCCGGATTCGGTGCGCCGCTCCGGAATCCAGTAGACGCCAATGTTGTCGTAACGCTCGGCGTTACTTGGAATCTCCACCAGCTCCACGACGCCCTTGCCCCAGTCGCCGATCGGTTCGACCACCGCGCTTGGACGATTCTGGTAGTGGGCCTCCAGATCCTCATAGCTGCGGAAATCGCGGTCGCGCTGCAGGAGCGCGAAGGACCGTGGATTTTCGACCTGGAAGTTGCTCACCCGCAGGCCAATGGGATTGACGAGCGGGCGCCAGATCCGCTCGCCGTGTCCGGTCTCGATCAGCAGGCCGTCCGAGTCATGGACCTCCGGACGGAAATCGTCGATGAAGCGATCCGTATTCTCGCCATGGAAGAACATGCTGGTCAGGGGCGCCACGCCGAGTTTTTGTACCGACTTGCGGAAGAAGAGCCGCGCCTTGACGTCGATCACGGTCTCGATACCGGGGCGGATCACGAAGCGATAGGCTCCCGCCACGCTTTCGCTATCCAGCAGGGCATAGAGAGTGATCTCGGTCGCGTCCGCGTCGGGCTTGCGGATCCAGAACTCGCGAAACACCGGGAACTCTTCCTGGCTCGGCAGCCCGGTATCGATGGCCAGCCCCCGGGCAGAGAGTCCGTAGTTGAGATCCTTGCCCAGCGAGCGGAAATAACTGGCCCCCTGAAACACCGTGAGATCGTCGAAGAGCTGATCCCGGTTGAGCGGATACATCAGGCGCAGACCGGCGTAACCGAGGTCGGACGGCATTTCGTCGGGAACCAGATTCTTACCGTAATTAAAAAAGTCGTGACGAAAAACAACCGGTCTCGCCTGACCGTTCTCGATCAGATTGATCGTCACCCGGTCTTTCGACAGGAATCCCCGGTGAAAAAAATTGACCTGAAACGGCAGCCCCTCGTTACGCCAGAGATTGTGAGTCGCATCGAAGCGGATGTCGCGGTAGCGGTCGTAATCCAGGTCGGAGAGATAGTCGGGCAGTTCGGGGCGGTCTGGCGAATAGGGACCGGTCGCCAGGTCGGCCGCGCGCCGGACGACCGCCGCGAAGGTGAACTCGCCGGGAACGCCTTCGGTCAGCGCGGGCTCCGCGACACCGACCTCATCGGCCGCGCAGACGCCTCCGGCCATCAAGAGCGCCAAAGCAAAGGGGATGAGTCCAATAATACGAGGGGCCATGGTTGTTGAGTCTCGATAGATTGCGAAATTTTAAGCTAGAAAAACAGCCTGTTCGTTGATGAAGCCCGCGACAGCGAGTGACAGGTAGATTCCACTCGGGCGTTTGACCAAGGAGTCTCCCCGTCGAGTATCGCGAGTCTTGAATCGCAAATGGTGGGTACAGGTATCAAGGCACGCTAAACGACTGAGCAATCGAAAAGCCAACAAAAACCATAGGGCATCCGACCTTCTTTCAGTCGAAGCATTGTAACTTGAAACAGCATGTTTACTAGATAGACAAAAAGCCGAGACCGGATAATTTGCCCCCATGGAGTTCCATGGCCTTTCTCATCAAAACGTAACAGACAACTGTGATACTCCCGCCGTTGATCGTTCAGTGTCGGTCAGAACATCACTCATAAGACAGCACCGAGCCGTTTCCAGCGTCTTAACGAACTCATTCGAGGATTGAGAGTATGAGCCCGAGACCAGAGGTTGGACAGCAACACCCCGATTCAGGTGACTTTGCTCCGATCGATCAAGCCGCCTGGAATGACGCGCGCTATCCGCTGGGCGCCCATCCGCTGGGCGAAGGCATCACCTTCGCGGTCTACTCTCGACATGCAACGCGGATCCTGCTCGAACTCTACGACCAGCCGACCGGGGCAAGCGCACGCTATGATTACTGGCTTGTCCGTAACCCCGCCGATGATATCTGGCGCGCCCAGGTCGCGGCAGTCCCCTTCGGAACCTTCTACGCTTTCCGCTGCTTCGGCCCGAACTGGGAATACCGGGAGAACTGGTCCCGCGACCACGGTAACCTGGGATTTATCTCGGATGTCGATGCGGCCGGCAACCGCTTCAATCCCAACAAGGTGCTGTTCGACCCCTACGCCCGCGAACTCTCCCACGACAAGGAGACACCGGCGATGCGTCAGGCGAGCCATCACGGCGGGATGTATGCGACCGGCGGCGGCGACTATCTCGGCGTGGTCAGCCGGGAATTCGATACTGGACACTGGGCGCCAAAGGGAATCGTCCTTGCCTCAGACCAGACCTCGACCGGCATCCGCCCTCGCCTTCCGCCCGAAAAGGCGATCGTCTACGAGGCTCATGTGCGTGGCCTGACCCGCCATCCATCCGCATCGAACTTGCGCACCCTGCTCGTCGACATCCCCGGTTTCGAGGCCGTGTCCGATGTGCCCGAAACGCTGCGCGGAACCTATGCCGGAGCCGCGCTGATGGCCAAGTACCTCAAGGCATTGGGTTTCACCACCATCGAGCTGCTGCCGGTCCATGAATCGGCCAACGACAACAATCCGGACGACGCGCCCGGCGGCAACTACTGGGGCTACATGACCTTCGGCTATTTCGCTCCAGACCGCCGGTATGCGAGCGACCGGTCGCCCGGCGGTCCGACCCGTGAATTCAAACAGATGGTGAAGGCGTTTCACGACGAAGGGCTGGAAGTCTATCTGGATGTCGTCTTCAATCACACCGGCGAGGGCGGTAACTGGGGCAGTAACGACGTCACCGGGTTTGTCAGCTTCGGCGGCTTCGATGCGATCGAGTATTACCAGCTTGCCGATAACGGCGATCTAGTGGGCGGGGCGACCGGCTGCGGCAATCAGCTCAACTTCTCCAATCCGGTGGCCCATGAGTTGGTCATGGACTCGCTCACCTATTGGCTCGACGAGATGGGCGTGGACGGTTTCCGCTTCGACCTGGCCCCGGTCCTCGGACGCACGCCGGACGCGGCCGAGCGCGAGCATTGGGGCGAGCAAAAGCGGTTCTCTCAAACCCACCCCCTGCTCGACCGTATCCGCGACCTGGGCGCCGACCGTCACGTCGAGATGATCGCCGAGGCCTGGGACATGTGGGGCTACGAGGTCGGCAACTTCCCCGCCGGCTGGGGCGAGTGGAACGGCCGTTACCGGGACGCGATCCGCCGCTTCCTGAAGGGCGACGGCAATATTCGAGCCTTTATCGAGCAGGTCAACGGCGACTATCACAGCTTCAACGACCAGGGCGGTCCTCAGCGGTCGATCAATTTCATCGTCGCCCACGACGGCTTCACGCTGATGGATCTGGTCAGCTACAACGAAAAGAACAACCTGGCGGACTGGCCCTTCGGCCCGTCCGACGGCGGCAACGACAGCAACGACTCCTGGGATTCCGGCGGCGATGAGGCATTGCGCCGGCAGCGCCTGCGCAACTTCTGGACCATCCAGTTCTTCTCGCGCGGCGTCCCGATGACGGTCTGGGGCGATGAATTCGGCCGCACCCAAAACGGCAACAACAACGCCTACAACATCGACAGCGTTGCCACCTGGAACAATTACGCGATGATCGCGACCAACCGCCCGACCGCGATCCCGACCGGCGACGGTGGCGCTTATCACGACAATTTCGGCACCGGGATCAATGCGGATGGACGTAATCCCCTGTTCCGTTTCGCCGCGTCTATCGCCGATCTGCGCCATCGCCACCCCTGCCTGCGCCAGCGCAAGTACGGCGATTGGCTGATGGATTCCGGGGAGGACGTGACCTACCAGTTCAAGCGAGCGGAAGGTCTGTCGGACATCGCGGACGGTGACCGCTGCCTCTGGCTGCGCATCGACGGTAGTGCGGTCAAGGATCACGATTTCCTGTTACTCATCAATATGGATTCACATCCGCACCGTTTTGGCATCCCGCTGGACGAGGGTCGGGAATGGCGACGGATCATCGATACCGCCGCATGGGCGGAGACGCGCTGCAATCTTTGGAGTCTGGAAGATGACGCGGAACCGATGATGGGCGAATACGAGGTTTCGCCCTGGTCGATCGTCGTGCTTGAGGAGATCCCGGTCTAAAGGCACCGCCTACATCCTCGTCGTCCGCGCGCCAGCGCGGACGCGCAATCGAGTTCCATCCAGACCAAAGGAGCCAGATCCTAATGAACGGCGTCATGATGCAGTATTTCCATTGGTATACCTCAGCGGACGGCACTCTTTGGGAAGCAGTGGCGACGCGCGCCGCGGAACTCTCCTCGGCGGGTATCACGGCGCTCTGGCTGCCCCCGGCCTATAAGGGGACCGGGGGCGCGGCGGATGTCGGCTATGGGGTTTATGACCTGTACGACCTGGGCGAATTCGATCAGAAGGGCGCGATCCGGACCAAATATGGCACCCGGGCGCAATATCTCGCCGCGGTCGAGGCACTGCACGACGCCGGGCTCCAGGTCTAGTCGGCTCGCGGAAGGAACCTTGCTTCAGGAGCGTCCCAATCAGGTCGTGACCTTCGTCGAGAACCACGACTCCCAGCCCCTGCAGGCGCTTGAATCCACCGTCGAACCCTGGTTCAAGCCACTCGCCTACGCCTACATCCTGCTCCGCCAGGAAGGCTACCCGTGCATCTTTCAGGCGGAGGGGGCCGACTATGAAGATCGCGGGCGCGACGGCAATCTCCATCGCATCCTCATGCTGTCACACCGCTGCCTGATCGACCGCTTCCTCGCCGCGCGCCGCGCGCCGCGACCATGCCCACGGACCGCAGATCGACTACCTCAATCACTGGAACCGGATCGGCTGGACACGTCTCGGCGATGACCATCATCCGCAGGCCATGGCGGTCCTGATGAGCGACGGCGACGCTGGGACGAAATGGATGGATGCGCGGCGACCGAACAGCCCCTTCCACGACATCACCGGACATGTGCCGGAGCCCGTCGTCACCAATCAGGACGGCTGGGGCGAATTCCGCTGCAATGGCGGTTCGGTCTCCGTCTGGATCCAGGATTGAGAGCAGAAGCCTTTGCAATCACTGGGCGTCGAGCCAACCGAAGGGATTCGGCCGGCACGGATACTGGCTCAGGTCAGGCCCATGACCTGATGCAGGTAGGCGACTACCTGCGGTTCCAGCTTGAGCGTATTCGCCAACTCGGCCAGGTAGCGGCGCTCGGCATCCGTGTCCACGGTAATGGCCATGAGCGATGCCGTATAGAGCTGGGCCGCCACCTGCTGGTTCGGCACCGAGCGGGCCAGTGCACCCAGATCGATTGACCGATTCATCTCCTCCTCGACAAAGCGCTGTTCCTCCGGGGTGATGCCGCCCTCGCCAAGCTTGCCAAGCAGGCGCTGCTTTTCATTGTCGTCCACATGCCCATCCGCCTTGGCGGCACTGATCATCGCCCTCAGGGTAAGCGTCGCCACGTCCATGACCTGCTGCTGTTCGAGGGGATTCGCCGGAGCGCGCAATCCTGCCAGCACCGCGGTCTGGTCATCCATTCCCTGGCCCGATGGCAGACCGCCAGCCTGGGCAGAGGCACCGCCGACCATGCCCTTGGCGACCTCGATGGCCTGAGCGGCCAGAGCGCCGAAGATCGCCAGCGAACCCATCCCCGCGCCTGCATTGCCCTGGGCCGCGTTGCCACCGAGCAGCGCCCCTGCCACCTGTTTGAGAAGATCGCCGGGAAAACCGCCCATACCGCCCGACCCGGGCAGACCCACGCCGGTCGCCCCTCCCTGACCGCCGCCCATCATGGATCCAGCCACCTTGGTCAGGACATCGAACACGCCGCCGCCTGGCGCATTACCCGGCGTCGCCCCAGGTGCGCCACCGCCCATCATCTGACCGAGTACGCTACCCATGCGGTTGCCCACCTGCGGCGACATACCGGCCTTCATGACCGCACCAAGGATATCGAATGCATTCATCAGGTTTCCCCCCATGATCTTGAATTAAGTTGTTCTTCGAATGACAAGGTAACGAGCAGCTATCCGTTCCAACAAGACCGAATACACCGCCAACACAGGAATAGTACAGCGCCAGGGTTTGTCATGGTACACGCCAGCCTTGGAAAAGAAGAAATCATCGACGGTCAGTCATCTCCGCGACAAAACGACCCATGCCAGGTGTCGCGAATCCACCAATCAGTCTCAATGGAATCACCAACCCTTTGATAATAAAAAGTTCCACGAATGGCATTTTATTTGCAAAGCAATCTTCATAGGCAAACAGGAACCAGCCATGACAGACAAGCACATCAAAATCACCATCAACGACACCACTCTGCGCGACGGCGAACAGTCCGCCGGCGTCGCCTTTTCGCTGGAGGAAAAGCTCGCCATCGCCCGCGGGCTCGACGCGCTCGGCGTCCCCGAACTGGAGATCGGCATCCCGGCCATGGGCGAGGAAGAGCGCGAGTCGATCCGCGCGGTCGCCGCGCTCGGGCTTTCGGCCCGTCTGATGGTCTGGACCCGGATGCTCCCGGATGACATCGTCCAGTGCCGCAACCTCGGCGTCGATTTCGTCGACCTCTCGGTTCCGGTCTCCGATCAGCAGATCGCCCGAAAGCTCGGGCGCGACCGCGCCTGGGTGCTCGGTCAGATCCGCCGCCAGGTGAGCGCCGCGCAGGACTTGGGGCTGGAGGTCTGCGTCGGCGCCGAGGATGCCTCGCGCGCCGACCCCGAATTCCTCTGGCTGGCCGCCGAGGCCGCACAGGAGGCCGGCGCGCGGCGTTTTCGCTTCGCCGACACGGTCGGTCTGCTGGATCCCTTCGCCGTCTTCGAGCGCATCCGCGACCTGCGCGCCATCGTCGATCTGGAGATCGAAATGCACGCGCACGACGATCTGGGGCTGGCCACCGCCAACACCCTGGCGGCGGTGCGCGGCGGCGCGACCCATGTCAACACCACGGTCCACGGACTCGGCGAGCGTGCCGGCAACGCGGCGCTGGAGGAAGTGATCATGGGTCTGAGACACATCCACCAGATCGACTGCGGCGTGGAGATGACGCATTTCGGCGGCCTTTCAAGGCTGGTCGCCAAGGCGTCCGGCAAGCCCGTGGCCTGGCACAAGAGTCTGGTCGGCGCGGGCGCCTTCACCCACGAGGCGGGCATCCATGTCGACGGCCTGCTCAAGGATCCGCTGAACTATCAGGGCATCGATCCGGCCGATGTGGGCCGCATGCACTGCATGGTGCTCGGTAAGCATTCGGGGACGCGCGCGGTGCGACAGGTGTACGCCGATCAACTGCGTTTCGAGATCGACACGGACCAGGCCGAGCGGGTGCTGCCGCTGGTGCGCCGTTTCGTCACCGAGACCAAGCGCTCGCCCGAGCCGCTGGATCTGCGCCGCTTTCTGGCCGAGATCGGTCATCCGCAAGCCGCTCTGCTCCAATAGGCAACGCCACCATGGATTTTCTCGATTTCGCTGGCGAGGACATGTATTTCGACGAACCGGTCAGCCCGGAGGTCGAAGGACTCCTGCTCGACGCGGCCCAACGCTATGGCGAGGATGGCGCCGAGACGAGCCTGCTCCGGGCGTATTTCCTCGAACCGGAGCATCTGACGGTGCTGGTGGCTCTGTACCGGTATTTTTATTACCGCCAGCGGTATCGCGAGTCGCTGATCACCGCCGACCGGGCGATCGCCATTGTTTCGGCCAGACTCGGTCTGACCGCGCGCTGGCAGAATCTTTCGGAGGCGGACCTCGGGCGCTCCGTGCAAGTCTCCATGACCTTAACGCGCTTTCTGCTGTTGGCGATCAAGGGGTCCGGTTATCTGCTGATGCGTCTGGGCGAGCATCGGGACGCGCTCGCGCGCTTCGAGAAGATCGCCGAGATCGACACCAGCGACCGGCTTGGGATCGCCGAACTGCTGGCCATGGCCCGTGCGTCGGTCGCCGAGGCCGCCGCCGAACGCGCGGGCGGCAATGTGCGCTTTCTGAACCGTTAAAGACGAACTCGCACGTCTCGACGTCTTCAGCCCGGCGGCGACAGTCCCGCTCGGAGCGCCATCCTGATGAGTCCCGCCAGGTTGTCGACACCGAGTTTCAGCATGAGGCGGGCGCGGTAGGTCTCGACTGTCTTGGCACTGATGCCGAGCGCATCGGCGATCTCCCTGGTGCGCAGACCTTCCACGATCAGGCGCAGCACCGCGCGTTCGCGCTCGCTCAACAGGCCCAGATCGCGGTCGGCGCGGCGCTCCGGAGTCGGTAGCGGCACCCGAACGATCGACGGGCTGACATAGGTTTCGCCGCGCAGGACGGCCTGAATGGCCTCGACCAGCTCGGCGCTCGCCTCGTTCTTCAACACATAGGCCGCCGCCCCGGACGCGGTCATGGCGCGTCGATAATGGGCGTCGCTGTACATCGACAAGGCCACGATCCGCGTTCGCTCCGCGACCTCGCGGATCGCGGAGGCCGCGTCGATGCCGCTCATCGTCGGCATTGCCACGTCCAGAATGACCACGTCCGGTTGCAGCTCGGCCGCAAGTCGAACCGCCTCGGCGCCATGCGCGGCCTGCGCCAGCACACGCCAGCCCGGCTGCTGGTTCAGCAGCAGGGTCAGACCCTCGCGAAAGAGTGCATGGTCATCGCAGACGATCAGTGTCAGCGTCATCTTCTCGATCTCCTGGCGGCGAGGGGGTTGCGTTTCACACCGATGATCGATTCCGCCGCCGCGCCGTCCGGACACCGGCTCGGCGGTAGTGCGATCCGTGCCCGCGTACCGGGATGCAGGGATGTCAGCTCAAGCGTACCCCCGAGCAGCCCCAGACGTTCGCGCACGCTGTAGAGCCCATAGCCCGAGCCGCTCGGAGCCGGCAGCGGGCCGGCAGCGCGCGCGAGACCGTGGCCATTGTCCTCGACGCTGATCGCCAGCCCCGCCGGGTCCGCCATCCGCCGAATCGCGCCCTCGGTCGCGCCGGAATGCTTGATCAGGTTGTACACCAGCTCTCGGGTGCATTGGAAGAGGATCACCGAGGTGTCGCGACCGGGATCGGGCAGGGTCGCGTCGATCGCACAGGTCATGCGGATGCCCCAGCGTTCCTCGGTGTTGGAGGCCAGCCAGTCAAGCGCGGCGGCCAACCCCTGCTGATGCAGGATCGGCGGACTCAGCTCGAATTGCAGCGAGCGCAGCTCGTCGATCGCCTCGCGCAACAGCGACAGACCGGCCTCGATCTGCTGCCGCGATTCCGCATCCGCGCCACCCGAGCGGGTGCCGGCGGCGATCTGCAACTGGGCCAGCGCCAGTTTCTGCATCGGGCTGTCATGCAACTCGCTGGCGAGGCGCCGCTTCTCGGTCGCTTCCAGCAGGGACAGATCCATCGCCAGACGACGCAGCTTGGCATTGGCCCGATCCAGGGCCTTGGCGTGATGCTCCAGCGCATTCTCCCGTTCCTCGATACGGCTGAGCATCGCGTTGAAGTCATGCACCAGCGTCGCCAGTTCGTCGCCGGAATCGAGTTCGGCGACCCGGCGCGTGACATCGCCTTGCGCCGCGATCTCGCGCGTCTTGGCGGCCAGGTGCAGGATCGGACGCACGATG